>NZ_BPQM01000011.1 GCF_022179245.1 Methylobacterium gregans | reverse complement strand
GTTGGGGTTTGCTCGGGCGGACCTTCGGAACGCCCGAGCAAACCCCAACAGGAGGTCACGATGACCGATCATGCCATCCCGCTGGATGTACCGAGCTGTCCCGAGAAGCCATGGTGCGACCGGTGAACGGTCTACCCGATGACACTGCCGACGATGCCTCGGGCCGTCCAGAGCACGACCCGCGCAGCTCAGCGCGAGCGTCCGAGGTCGTCGACCGAGAAGTGGGGCCTGAAGCGGTCATTCCCGTCGTCGAGGAACGCGCGTGGGTCGAGAAGCGCGCCGTCGAGACGGGTCGTGTCCGCGTCAGCACGCGCACCGAAACCAGGGAGCAGGTCCTGCGGGAGAGCCTGCGCGGTAACGCGGTGGGCGTCACCCGAATACCGATCGGCCGAACGCTGGCCGAGGGCGAGCCCGTCCCAGTCATGCGCGAGGAGGGCGGGGTGACGATCATCCCGGTCCTGGAAGAGATCCTCGTCGTCGAGAAGCGCCTCGTCCTCAAAGAAGAGGTGCACATCCGCCAGACCACGTCGGGTGAGGACGTCGAGGTGCCAGTGACGCTGCGCCGACAGCGCGCCGTGGTTGAGCGCGTGTCAGCAGACGGGCAGGTCACGCATGAAATCGAAGCACCATCAGATCAGGAGGCATCATCATGACCCAGACGGTTACTGCACTCTTCGACAAGCCCGCTGAGGCGCAGGCCGCGCAAACCAAGCTCGTGGCTGCCGGCATCCCCCAATCGGCAATCCGGCTGGTGCCCGGTGCGCAGACCACGCGCACGACCGGTTCCTACGACTACCAGCGCGACGAGGGCGGCTTCTGGGGAGCGCTCAAGAACCTCTTCATGCCGGAGGAGGACCGCTACGCCTACAGCGAGGGCCTGAGCCGCGGCGGCACGCTCCTGATTGTCTCCGTCGAACAGGGGCAGATCGAGACGGTCTACGACGTCGTCGAGCAGAACGGGTCGGTCGACCTGGACCAGCGCGAGGCTACGTGGCGTCAGGAGGGCTGGAGCGGTTACACGGCCGGCACGACCGCGGGAACTGGCACCACTGCAAGTGGCACCACGGGCGCTGCGGCTCTCCAGAGCGGCAGCGCTGGCACGGCCAAGGCGGGCGAGACCGATTACATCCCGGTCGTCGAGGAACGGCTCAACGTCGGCAAGCGCGTGGCCGAGACGGGACGCGTGCGCCTGCGCTCCTACGTGGTTGAGAAGCCGGTCGAGGAGCAGGTCACTCTCCGTGACGAGGTGGTGCACGTGGATCGCCGTCCCGTGGACCGTGCTCCGACCGCGGCCGACGAGGCCCTGTTCGAGGACAAGGTTATCGAGGCGACCGAGGTGCGTGAGCAGGCGGTGGTGTCGAAGGACGCCCGCGTGGTCGAGGAGGTCGGCATCCAAAAGGACGCCTCCCAGCGCACCGAGACGATCTCCGACACGGTGCGGCGCACCGAGGTCGAGGTCGAGGACGAGCGTGGCAGCGTGAGCCGCACCGGCGCCGAAGGCTCGACGGTCGCCGGCACGCGTAAGCCGGTTTGAGGAGCTCCTGCCGGGTTGCTCAGCCGGATCCCGGTTGAGCAACCTGCAGGACACCTCGTGCGCAGACCAATCCTCCCAAGCAGTCCCACCCGTCAAAATGCGTCAAGGCTTTACTATGCCCATGAACCGCAAACTTCTCTTCCTGCTGCCGGTCCTCGCTGCGTCCCCAGCCCTCGCTCAGACCACGGTGACGGGGAAGCCCGCGACCGGCGGCGCTACGAGCGCGACGCCCGGCGGTCAGAACGCTGTGACACGGCCGAATACGGATCATGCCCAGGACGGCAAGACGGCAAGCGCCGGTGCGTTCACGAACGTCAAGCTCGAGAAGGGAGCCAATAGCTTCACGGAGGGCGAGACACGGCGACGCTTGGAGAGGTCCGGCTTCCGCGAGATCAAGGATCTGAAGAAGGACGCCGACGGCATCTGGCGTGGCGCGGCGATGAGCGGGGACAGGGCGGTGAACGTCGGCCTCGACTTCAAGGGCAATGTTGCCGTGCAGTAGCCGAGATCAACCTGCCCCGCCTTCACCCACACGGAACGGAGATCCCCATGACGATGCGCACGCTCGCGGCAATGTTCGAGTCGTACGATGCGGCGGCTACGGCCGTGACGAAGCTGGAAGCCACCGGAGTGCCGCACAGCGACATCAGCTTGGTCAGCAACAAGGGCAACGGTGAGAGTGAAACGCGTGCGACGGCTGATCATGCGGTGAGCGGCGCAGGGACCGGCGCAACGATCGGCACCCTGGTCGGTGGTGGCGCTGGGTTGCTCGCGGGCCTTGGGTTGATGGCCATACCCGGCGTCGGGCCGGTCGTTGCTGCCGGCTGGCTGGTGGCCACCTTGACCGGTGCGGGCGTCGGCGCAGCCGCGGGTGGTCTCGCCGGATCGCTGACGGACGCCGGCGTCAGCGATGGCGATGCACATGCCTATGCCGAAGGTGTTCGTCGCGGCGGTACGCTCCTGACGGTCCGCGTCGACGAAGCGCGCTCCGATGACGTAGAGCGCATCCTGGTGGGTCACGGGGCGCTCGATCTCGACGAACGAGCGGCAGACTGGCAGCGGGATGGCTGGGCAGGTGAGTCCAACACGGTCAGCAGCGACACAGGCACGTCAGCCGGCTTTGAGACCCAAGCCAGCGCGACCGATCGTGCCGGCGAGATCGACAAGGGCACGCTGATTCGAAGCGACGCACGTCGACCGAGTGCGCGCCGAGTGCGGATCTACGATCATCCCGTTTGAGGTTTGGGTTGCCATCGAGCCGATGGATGAGCGCCCGTGTCTGCTGTGCTTCTCGTCCCGACCTGGCTTGCTCTGGAGATGCAACCCGAAAGAACGCGGCTGCCCCGCACAAGAAGCCATGCCATCGTCCTTTGCTAGCTCTTCGAGGTTCAACCCCTCTGATTTGGGTGGTTGCCCTAAAACATTGCATATCTTCACGCCTTCGTGTCGGATTTGTCGGAGTTGATCATGGAAGACCTTCACCCCAACACGCCGCGCGACCGCGGAGACCACAACGCCCCGCACACCAGCCCCGTCACGCCGGGCGAGGACGCGCGCTCCATCATGCTCAACAAGATCTCCTGGGGCGCGGTGCTTGCGGGTGTGGTCGTCGCCCTTGTGGTGCAGTTGCTCCTCAACCTCCTCGGCCTTGGCATCGGCGCGGCATCGCTCACAGCAGTAGGCGGCGACAACCCGTCCGCTCAGACCTTCTCCATCGGAGCGGGCCTGTGGTGGACGCTCTCCGGCGTCATCGCCTCCTTCGCCGGCGCATACGCAGCAGGCCGGCTCTCGGGCAAGCCGAAGGAGAACACCGCGGCTTGGCACGGGTTGACGGCCTGGGCCTTCACCACCCTGGTCATCTTCTACCTGCTGTCCTCGACCGTCGGCGGCGTGTTGGGTGGGGCCTTCAACTCGCTCAGCAGCGTGGCCAGCGGGTTGGCGAACACGGCCGGCGGTGCGGTGCAGACGGCAGCGCAAACGGCCGCGCCCTCGTTGTCGAAGGTTAGCGACCCGTTCGCCTCCATCGAGCAGTCGGTCCGCGGCGCTTCCGCCGGTCAGGACCCTGCGGCGGCGAAGGATGCGGCCGTCTCGGCCGTGCGTGCCGTCCTCACCGGCAACCCAGCCCAGGCCGACGCGGCGCGCAACCGCGCGGCCGAGGCTCTGGCCAAGGCGCAGAACATCTCGGTCGATCAGGCCAAGGGACAGGTGCAGCAGTACGAGCAGCAGTACCGCCAAGCGGCCGACAGCGCCAAAGAGCAGGCCAAGCAAGCGGCCGAGCTGACACGCAAGGCCGTCTCGCGTGGGGCCCTGTTCGGCTTCTTCGCGCTGGTGCTCGGCGCGGTCGCCTCGTGGTTCGGTGGACGCATGGGCGCTGTCCACCCGACCGTCACGGGCCCGAACCTCAACCCGCTGCAGCGCTGGCCGTGAGGAAAGCCCCTCAAGGATTGACGGGATCTGTCACCTTCCAGCAGGCCGGCGACTGCCTCTTCCATACTCTGCATGTCTGAACTCTCATGCCAGAGAGTTTGACCATTGAGGCGAGCTGGGTTGAAGAGCGCAGCGAGCACGCTCTTCAACCTTCACCGCTCTGCCTCGCGCGCTTGGCTGGTCGTTTCATTGAGAACCCTGACGGCGTCCTCGAAGCGGCCTTCCGCTTCGGCGTTGCGCAGGAAGGTGACCCGTTGCACCAGGATCTCGTGCGGCGTCGGCCGCTGCTGGAGCAGCAGCATGACTTCGTCGATGAACTCGGACAGCGGCATGTAGCCCGTTCGGGTGCTCTGACCAGGAGTGAGGTCGGTCTGCACGGCGGGCGGCACAAGTTCGATGACCTCGATCTTGCCCAACAGAGCTTCGCGTAGAGCAACCGTATAGCTGTGCATCGCGGCTTTGGTCGCCGAATAGGTCGGACTGGCTATCAGCGGGACGAACGCCAAGCCGGAGGTGACGTTGACCAGGGCGGCGTTGGGCTGGCGGCCCAGGTGCTCGACCAGAGCATTCGTCAACCGGATGGGGCCTAGCAGGTTGGTGGTGACCGTCGCCTCGGCGTCCTCAAGCTCGCGGTACCGACCGAGCTCCTCGAAGCGCATGATCCCGGCATTGTTCACCACCACGTTGAGGGCCGGATGCTCGGCTGTGACGCGCCGCACAAAGTCCGCGACGCCCTCGGCGCTGTCGGCATCGAACACCATGGCGTGCATGTTCGGGCGGTCGGCAATCGTCTGTTGCAGCGCCTCGATCCGACGGCCGGCCACGATGACGGTGTTGCCGAGAGCGTGCAAGCGGCGAGCGAGCGCTTGCCCGATACCGGAGCCTCCCCCTGTCACGAGGATAGTATTCCCTGAAATCTTCATAGGAGCGACCTTCGTTGTTGTCGTCGCAGAAATTGTGATCCATGCTCCCCATGCGGAAGGAGGCACTGAAAAGATTTATACGCACCGAACGGAGAGTGTCAGTTGAGCAGGGACTTAGAGGGTGCTGAGGTCAAGGCTCGTCGACAGCAAGAGCTCCCGCCCAAGGCCGATCCGGCCATTGAGGCGTTGGTTCACGACATCATCGGCAAGGTAGCCGATCGGTGGACCATGTTGATTCTCGAAGCCCTTCACGAGCACGGCACACTGCGCTTCACCCAGCTCGGCAAGGCCGTCGGACGTATCAGCCAGAAGATGCTGACGCAGACTGTGCGGCAGATGGAGCAGGACGGATTGGTGCGCCGCACCGTCCACCCGGTGATCCCCCCGCACGTGGACTACACGCTCACGCCGCTTGGTGAGAGCCTGGGGGCGGCGTTCTGCGGAGTGTGGATCTGGGCAGAGACCCACTATGTCGAGATTCAACAAGCACGCGAGGCATTCGCCGCTGGAAGAAGGGGCGCGCCACCGAGATGATAGAACAAGGAGTGAGACCCGCGATCCATCAAACCGGCTTGGGGGACAAACCCGTGAAGAACGGTCGCTCTCGCCGCGGCAATCGCGCCTGAGGTGACGGCGCGCGTGACCGACGTCATGAAGGGAGGGTACCGATGAGGAGCGTTGCCGCCGAACCATGCGCGACATGTCAGGGCCTTGCCTGGATCGCTGTCCGCACCGATGAGGTTAAAGCGTACCGAACGCGCTGGTTCGGAGCACGGCTCGTCCCGGGCCTGAACGACTGTCCAGCCTGCGTGCAGGTCCAATCACAACAAACTCCGTCGCAGCAGGCTCCGGAATTTGCTTCGGGGACACCCTCGCGGTCCGAGCATGATAACCCAAGGCAGGAATCGCGATAGCGACGGATACAAGGTGTAGCGCCGAGGCGAGTATGCCTGCATCAGGGCGTGGACCCGAAGATCCACTCCACTGCGCAACTTCACTGACGCCATTGGGGTAATGGCAGGCACCGCTCAGACGCGGGCCGTCTCATCATCCGCCTGGGGTACAACGCTAAGCCTGGGCTGTTGGGGTGCTCGCTCGCACTCCTGCCGCAAGACGTCGAGGCACGCCTCAACGGCTTGACGCAGCGAGGCGACGTAGTGATCCGCACCGACTTGGCGACGCAGGGTCTGGTCGGTGAGGATCGCGTCCTCGGCAGGCCATAGGCCCACGAGGATCGGCCTTCCTGGAAGCTTGCGCTTCAGCCGATCCAGCAGGAACCGGAGGTGAGCCGGATTCCCGCTGATGTCGAGATAGGAGATGCACACCATCGCCGCTCCCTCAACGTCCAGCGTGCGGATGTTGCCACGTGCGACAGCCTCATGGGGTACGACGCGCGCGCCGATGCCGTGCTTGCCCAGAAGTTGGGCCAGCATCGTGGAAGCGGCCTCGTCCAGCGGACCGCGGCCGGCGATGCACAGCACCGGGGCCTCGCCGCGCCAGATCGGCGGACGCTGCTCGGGCGGCGGGGCCTCACCCGGCACCGCCTCGTTCTTCGGATGCGCCTTCTCCGCGAGCGAACCTTCAGCCTCGCCCTTCTCAGAGCTTTTGCGATCGTCTTCCGGCTCCTCGTCGGAACGCGAGGCGAACTCCTCGACCAGGGATTGGGTGAGCGACCGGATCGTGTCGAGCTGCTGCGGGTTGAGGACGCCGCGCTGGTAGTCATTGGCGGCAAGCTGCAAGGCCTTTAGCGCGACCTCGTCGTAGTAGGAGGAGAGCGAGCGCTCCTTCAGCAGGAGCTCGGCCTGCTCCTGCGCCTCGTCCGGGTCACCCGCCAGCATGCGCTGGTAGAAGTTCTCCACCGGCGTGAGCGGCGGCCGGTCGCCCAGCAGCACGTCGAGGAACTCGAGCCGCTCCACGTGGCGGCCGAGGACGACCAAGCAGACCGTGAAGGGTGTGGCGAGGATGAGGCCGACCGGTCCCCACAGGAAGCCCCAGAACAGGGTCGAGACGATCACCGCGAAGGGCGAGAGACCCGTCGAGTGACCGTAGAGGAGCGGCTCGATGACGTGCCCGAACAGCGGTTCAACGATCAGGAAGAGGGCCGCCGTCCAGATCGCCATCGACCAGCCGGGATCGACGGCCGCCGCCAGCGCGACCGGGAGCAGGCCGGAGATGAAGGCCCCGATGTAGGGCACGAAGCGCATCAGGGCCGAGAACACGCCCCAGAGGATCGGGCTCGGCACGCCGATGGTCCACAGGCCCAGACCGATCAGCACGCCGAAGGCCGCGTTCATGCCGAGCTGTGCCAGGAAGTAGGTGCCGAGCCGGCCTGCGGCCTCATCCATAGCGACGGTGGTGCGGTGAAGGTCGTTGGCTCCGAATACGCGGATGATACGATCGCGCAGGTCCTCGCGCTGCATCAGGATGAACACCACGACGACGAGCACGATGCCGACCGTTGTCAGCGGCTCGACGATCGGGCCGAGCACCTTCTCGGCCAAGGTGATCGGCGAAGGATCGGGCTCCTGCACCTTGACCAGCACCGGCTTCGGGGCCTCGCCACCAGGGCCCCGTGCACCGGCGGCGGCACCCGATGCTGTGTCGGCCTTGTTCTGAGCTTCGCTGACCTGATGGCTGAGCCTGCGGAAAAGATCGTTGGCGCGTCCTAGCACCCCTTGTTGCAAGCCTTCGATCTTCTGCTGCACGGTTGTTTGGTACTGGGGCAGGTTCTTGGCCAAATCCGCCACCTGCAGGCCGATGACGCCGCCGATGCCGAGAATGACGCCGAGGGCGAGCAGCACGGCCGCGATGACGGACGGTACGCGCCCGAGATGGACGCGGCGCAGGAAACCGACGACTGGCGCGAGAACGAAACTCAGCAGGATCGCCAGCACCAGGGGAATGAAGACCTCTCGTCCGAGGTAGAGGGCTGCGACCACGACGACCGCCACCGCGAGTGTTGCGAGCCCAGACATGCCGGGCGTACCCGGCGGCGGAATGCGTGCGGATTGCGGTGAGGCAGCAGCCGGCGTCATGGCCATCAGGAGCTCCGCAGGACCATGGACGACCCGATGCCGTCCCGGTGCTGAGCCCTAACGCGCGAGGCGCTCTACACGTTCGGAAGCGGCGCAGCATCGCTTGTTACGCCTCAGTCGCAGCACGCGTCGCCGTCATCACCTTCTGGTGCCGATCCGGTTCACGCCCAGGCGTGCCAACATCACGGCCAGCCGTATCGAATGCCGTTCCCGCGACAACCCGACGCTACTTGCTGTGTTCAAGAAAAACCCGGCTTCGCGGCAACGCAGCCCCTCAGATCCAGCGGTCGTGGCACGCGTTGAGGGTCTCGGGCAATTTGTCTCACCATGCGATAGTTTGGTTTTAAGGTCGCAGTTTAATCTGTTAAGTACAGCACGTGGGGTGCCCCGGGCTGGAAATACGACTCAGGAATCTTCAGTGGCTACAATCGAATTGATCGAATGTACGGGCGCTATCGTCTGCGCCTACGTCTCGAACAACCCTGTCCCGGCTTCCGAGCTGCCGGCGTTGATCGCGCGCGTGCATGCCACGCTGTTGAGCCTCGGCGGCGAGGTTGCGGTCGCTGCTGCCGTAGAGGTCGGCGTCGCGAAACCGACCGCGGCGCAGATCCGCAAGTCGCTCACGGATGACGGCATCGTCAGCTTCCTGGACGGCAAGACCTACAAGATCCTCAAGCGCCACCTCACGACGCACGGGCTTGATCCACGCTCCTACCGCGAGCGCTACGGCCTGCCGGACGGCTATCCGATGGTGGCTCCAGGCTACGCCGCTCGTCGCTCCGAACTCGCCAAGGCGATCGGCCTCGGCGGTCCGAGAGCTCTGGCCGGAGGCGCGCGGAAGCAGTCCGAGGGGCGCAGCCGTCACGCGCCCTGAGCGCTCGCGCGGATTGCACCACACCCGGGGCACTGTCCGCATTGTTGTTCCGACGGCCGCGCGCCTCCAGCATCGGTGCTCCCGTGAACAACGCTTCGGGGATGGCGCGGAACGCATCCGAAGAAGAGCGGCCCGATGCGTTTCGCGCCAAGCATGTCGGCACCAGCGAACCACACCCTGCTGAATTGAATTTGCAGGGACACTTTCGTCTGTCGAGCCGGACGACATCGTCGGTTGTCAGCAATCGTGCGCGAGAGGCCCCGGCGTTCACGCCTGGGGTGGAAGCACGTCAACCCACGTCGCTGAACAGACGGGGAACCCGTGATGCCTCTCGGCGGGTAGCGGGGACGCATCGCTGTGTCCTCGCTACCCGACTGGAGGATGTCCAGACCATTTGGGGATCGATTTCGGATCCGGGGGAGGCCATTTATCAACCGAGGCTGGAGGATGATCCTGCATCGCGCAGAGACACCATGCCATGCCAGCCCGCTCCGACATCCGCCGCATCGTCGCCTACGCTCGATCACCGCTCTGCCTAGCCGGCTCGAGCCTGCTCATGCTCGTGGGCCTGTGCGCAGTCTCGGCGGTCATGCTCTGGAACATGCGCCTCGATGCCGCCCAGCGTTCCGCGATGGCATCGCACAGCCTCGTTCGCGTGCTCAGCCGGGACATCGCCCGCAACATCGAGATGTATGATCTCTCGCTCCGAGCCATCGTCGACGGCATGAGAATCCCGGCCGTCGCTCAGGCTTCGCCTGAGATCCGTCACATGATCCTGTTTGATCGCGCGACAACCGCGGAGAATTTCGGGCATACCCTTGTGTTCGATGCGACCGGCAAGCTCATCCTCAGCTCGCGCTCACTTGATGCTCCGGACCTCAACTATGCCGATCGCGAGTACTTCCAGTACCATGCGACTCACGCCGATCCGGGGCTGCACATCAGCAAGCCCATCGTCTCGCGCTTGACCGGGCGCAGGGTCTTGGTACTCAGCCGCCGCCTGTCCCACCCCGACGGCTCGTTCGCAGGCGTTGCTCTCGGCTCCGTCTACCTCGACTACTTCCGCCAACTCTTCGTCGCCGCAGGCGCTGATCGGATCGGTACCGTCGTGCTGTACGGGCCCGGAGGCACGATCCTGATGCGCTCGCCCTACGACGAGGAGCAGATCGGCCGCAGCGTGTGGGCCAGCGAGAGTTATCAGCGGTTCCTGGTAGCCAAGGAGGGGACCTTTGTCGGTCCATCCATGATCGTCGATGGGGCACGACGTTTCGTGTACGCTCATGTGGGCGAGTTGCCGCTGCAGCTCAGCATCTCGATCTCGCCGGACGAGATCTACGCCGAGTGGTGGCAAAGAGCGCTGGGTCTCGGCGGTGTGGTCATCGTTCTCTGCGGCCTTGCCGTCGTGCTGACGTGGTCGCTCTGCCATGAGTTGGCCCAGCGCAAGGCGGCCGAGCAGGCGACCGCGGCGCTCAACGCCGACCTGGCGCAAATGGCCATCACGGACTCGCTCACGGGCTTGTACAACCGTCGGCGCTTCGACGAGGTGCTGACGCGCGAGTTGCAACGCGCCGTGCGCGCGCACCAGCCGATCTCCTTGCTGATGCTGGATGCCGATCATTTCAAGAGCTTCAACGATCGATACGGGCACCAGCGGGGCGACGAGGCCCTGAAGCTGATTGCCCGCTCGATCGAGGCCGCGCTGGGCCGTCCATGCGACACGGCCTACCGCATCGGAGGCGAGGAGTTTGCCGTGATCCTTCCCGACACGGCCGAGGCCGGCGCTGAGATCGTCGCGACACGCATCCGGGAGATCGTGGAGGGCAGCCGGATGCCACACTCTGGCAACCCGCACAACGTTGTCACCGTGAGTTGCGGTGTGGTTGCTGCCGCGATGTGCACAATCCGTGATGCGGCGGCTCTGATCGCACTCGCTGACGCCGCCCTGTACGCTGCCAAGGACGCTGGACGGAACCGCATCCACGTTGCCGACCGCATCAAGCACGGGCTCCGGCTCATCGTGACAGGTTGATCACGGATCGGTTCAGATCACGTGACAGCTCCGCCTGCTGAAGCAGGCGGCTTCTCAGGACAGCTCCGCGGCAACCCGCCCGCTTCAGTCCTGAAGGCACGATGTCCCGGCCTTATCCAAAAGCCCGCTGATGCACAATCTTAGCCGCGGCAACGTCACGGTCCAGGACACAGCCACAGGTGCAGCGGTGCTGGCGTTCCTTGAGCGCCTTCGGCTTGATCGCACCACAGGACGGGCACGTCTGCGATGTGCCGCGCGGATCGACCAGCACGATCTCGGCCCCGGCGCTTGCAGCCCTGAACCGGACGAACTGGACGAGCGTACTCCACGCGGCGTCATGAACAGACCGGGCCAGCATACCTTTCTTGAGCCCGGTCAGATTGAGATCCTCAAACGCGATGCCCTGGTACCGTGACACCAGGGTTCGCGAGAGCTTGTGCAGGTGATCGCGCCGCTGCCGTGCGATCTTCGCGGAAGCCGCCGCCAATCGGGCCTTAGCCTTCAGGCGGCGGCGACTGCCGCGCTGGCACCGGGTAAGCGCGCGCTGGCGGCGTCGCTGTGCCGTATGCGCTCGGCGAGACGTGTGACATCAGACATCGCGATTGAGTCGGGTTCAATCAAGGGATGCGGATCGCCCAGCGGATTGCCTCAGGGTGTGTTTCCGAAGCCATTCGAATTCATTGCGGTTCAACGTTTTGCGGAAGGTATCGCTGCGGATCGCCGGCCCTACAAGGGCTTGAGGGACGAGAAACATCGGACCTGTGCGGCTCTCCAACAAAGTTTGCAACAATATGCCGAGCGGCGTGGCCAATCGAAATCTATGAAATTTGAAATCGAATGCATAGCGACGGAGTGCGTCACTTCGTGCGGCATCATCGGCTGCTATAATGGTGCGCCTTAATCGATCATTAGCCTGTTCGGGTTAAGTCTCGAGTGCGCCGACGCGAGCTGCGAGTAGGCCGCGCTCGTTTAACCTCTGCTGTCCATTACTTCGGCTGCCGTAAGGCAGAGCCGCTATCAGGAAAGCCGCGATGTTCTCCAAGCTGCGCGAGCACGCCGACTTCAAGGCCAAGCTGGAAGCGCTCAACCGCTCGCTGGCCACCATCGAGTTCACGCCGGACGGCACCATCCTGGACGCGAACGACAACTTCCTGGCCGCCGTCGGCTACACGCGTGCCGAGATCGCCGGGCAGCACCACCGCATCTTCATGGAGCCGACCGACGCCGAAGAGGCTGCCTACACGGCGTTCTGGGCCGACCTGCGCGCCGGCAAGTTCCAGGCTGCCGAGTACCGCCGCCTCGCCAAGGGCGGGCGCGAGATCTGGATCCAGGCCACCTACAACCCGATCCTCGACGGCGCTGGCCGAACGCGCAAGGTGGTGAAGTTCGCCACCGACATCACTGCCCAGAAGCAGCGCAACGCCGACTATGAAGGGCAGATCGGTGCGATCAACAAGGCGCAGGCCGTCATCCATTTCGCGCTCGACGGCACCATCCTGGACGCCAACCAGAATTTCCTCGACACGGTCGGCTACCCCGTCGAGGCGGTGCGCGGCCAGCACCACCGCATGTTCGTCGCGCTCGAGCATGCGGCCAGCTGGGAGTACGCTGACTTTTGGCAGCGCCTGAACCGGGGCGAGTTCCAATCGGGCGAGTACAAGCGCCAGGCGAAGGGCGGGCGCGAGATCTGGCTGCAGGCGAGCTACAATCCGGTCTTCGACGCGTCCGGCCGGCCCTTCAAGGTCGTCAAGTACGCTACCGACATCACGGCGGAGAAGCTGCGCACCGCCGACGTGGCCGGTCAGATCGAGGCGATCGGGCGCTCGCAGGCGGTCATCGCCTTCACGGTGGATGGTACGATCCTCGAGGCCAATCAGAACTTCCTCGACGCGGTGGGCTACGCACTGACAGAGGTGCAGGGCCGGCACCATCAGATGTTCGTCGAACCCGAGCACGCGGCAAGCCGCGAGTACCAGGCGTTCTGGGCCGACCTGCGCCGGGGCGAGTATCGCTCAGGGGTGTACAAGCGGCGCGGCCGGAACGGACGCGAAATCTGGCTCCAGGCGACCTACAACCCGATCTTCGACATGTCGGGGCGGCCGTTCAAGGTGGTGAAGTACGCCTCCGACATCACCGCCAACGTGCAGGCGCGACTGGAGGCGACAGCTGCGACCAAGCAGACGCTCGACAACGTTCAGGCTGTGGCCTCGGCCGCCGAGGAGATGAGCGCCTCGGTGCGCGAGATCAGTGGCAACATGGCGCAATCGAAGGCGGCGGTGGACGACATCCACCAGCGTACCCAGGCGGCCGACCAGGCGACCACGCAACTGCAGGAGGCAGCGCAGGCGATGGACGGGGTGGTGCAGACCATCACCAAGGTGGCCGAGCAGATCAACCTCCTGGCGCTCAACGCCACGATCGAGTCGGCGCGGGCGGGTGAGGCCGGCAAGGGCTTTGCCGTCGTGGCGGGCGAGGTAAAGAGCCTGGCCAGCCAGACCACGGCAGCGACCGCGCGGATCTCGGACCAGATTGTCCAGATGCAGCGGATCTCGGGCGACGTCGTGGGTCTGCTCGCCACGATCAGCGAGACGGTCACGACGGTGCAGAGCTATGTGACGGGCGTGGCCGGCGCGATTGAACAGCAGAGTGCGGTGACGCAGGAGATCTCGACCAGCATGCAGACGGCTGCGGATGGGGTGGCCAGCATCAGCCGCAGCCTCGACCGCGTCGCGATTGGGGGCATTTGACCGGCTACGTCAACGACGTCGAGTTCGGCGTCACGCGGGACCAGTTCGGCGAGCCCTGCGATGAGGCTGGCCCCACGCTTGAGCGCTACAAGCAGGGGGAGCGCTTTCCGAGCCGGTGGATCGTACAGTGAGCATCACGATGTTCGAACCCGCCGCGAACGCGACGTCCATGACGCCGTCCGGATCGGCAACAAACTTGGGAGGTCGGGTGATCGGCTGTGAACCAGTCGGGCCGTCGGCCTTGTTGTGCGGAACCGCCGCCGCCCTTAAAGGCTACCCGCCCGAAGCGGGAGCGACTCGTGACTCGACCTGCGCCAAGTTCTTTTTCTCGCGAGGCCTTGGAGGCAGAGGTTCTTCGACTGCGCGAGCGCGACGCACGCTTCAGCACGATCTTGCAGACGATTGAGGCTGCGTTCGCCATCATCGAGGTCAAGTTCGACGTCGACGACCGGCCAGTGGACTACCGCTTTCTCGAGGCCAACCCAGCCTTCGAGCGAGAGACGGGCGTCGACCTTCAGGGCAGATGGGTCACTGAGTTCGCCCCGAACCTGGAGCGGTTCTGGTTCGAAACGTACGGACGTGTCGCCAAGACCCGGGAGCCCGAGAACTTCGAGAGCTACGCCGAGGCGTTCCAGCGCTGGTTCGACGTCCGGGCTGTTCCGGTCGGCAATCCGGCCGAGCGACAGATCGCGATCATCTTCAACGACGTGACCGCGCGCCGCGGTGGCGAGGAGCGCCTGCGTGCCAGCGAGGCGCTGGCGCGCGAGAACGTAGAACGCGTGCAACTGGCCCTCGCCGCCGGCGCGATCATCGGGACCTGGCACTGGGATCTGCCGACCGACCAATTCTCGGTCGACGAGGGCTTCGCGCGCTCCTTCGGCCTCGATCCGAATCTCGGCCGGGAGGGCATCCCGCTTGCAAAGATCGTGGAGACTGTCCATCCGGACGATCAGGTCGGCCTCGCTGCAGCGGTTAGTGAGGCGATCGCCCGCGGCGGAGCCTACGCACACCAGTACCGTGTGCGGCGCGCCGACGGACGCTACTACTGGATCGAGGCCAACGGCTGTGTCGACCACGCACCGGACGGCACCCCGCTCTCCTTCCCCGGCGTTCTCCTCGACGTCGAGGAGCGACGTGCCGTCGAGCAGGAGCGTGATCGCGCCGCAGCCGCCCTGCGGGCCCTCAACGAGACGCTGGAACAGCGTGTGGCAGAGCGGACCGCTGAGTTGATGCAGGCCGAGGAGCAACTGCGTCAGTCCCAGAAGATGGAGGCGGTAGGTCAACTGACAGGGGGCCTGGCGCACGACTTCAACAACTTGCTGGCCGGCATCTCCGGCAGCCTGGAGCTGATGAACACGCGCATCAGCCAGGGCCGCTTCGAGGACATCGACAAGTACATGGTCGCCGCACAAGGGGCGGCCAGACGCGCCGCAGCCCTCACGCACCGACTCCTCGCCTTCTCACGGCGGCAGACGCTTGCTCCCAAAGCGACCAACGTGAACACCCTGATCAGCGGTATGCTCGAGCTGATCCAGCGCACCGTGGGCCCGAGCGTGAAGGTGGAGACGGTCTACATGCCCGGCTTATGGCCGACGCTGGTGGACGCCTCGCAGCTCGAGAATGCGCTCTTGAACCTCTGCATCAACGCGCGCGACGCGATGCCGGAGGGCGGCAGAATTACGATCGAGACCGGCAACCGCTGGATCGATCGGCATGCGGCCAGGCAGCACGACACTGCAGCGCATGCGGAGCGGACCACGACCGCAACGCTGCCCAGAACATCGCTCATCTCGGATGCGAGACGCCGCGTCCGTCCGGGAATGGAAGCCCCGGCTTCTAAGCCGGTGAGGCATTACGACCAGCTGAAGAATCCTCCCGCCCGGCCGCGTACACATCAGGCCTGAGCACGATGCCAGTCGCTCCGTCGTCGCGGACGATCTCCTCGACACCGCCCGCTCTCAGAGCTGCGACCAGGCATCCCATCGTCCGGGGGTGTGGGACCTGTGTACCGTTCTCGTAGCGGACGACCACGAGCCGCTGCACGCCCGCCCGCTCAGCCAAGTCTGCTTGTGACCATCCGAGCGCGGTTCGTCCAGCCTTCAACAGACGGCGATCCATCCTATGAGGCCCGCTCACGAAAATGTGATCGCCGAAAAACGATACACTGTGTATCGTTTTCCACAGGCCGAGCTATCTTATGATGGTCCGCAACCGACGGAGCACCCAAGATATGCTCGATATCGATCCCGAACTCGTCGCCACAGCCCTCGAGCGAAACGGCGACTATCGTGTCTTGCGTCGTCACAAGCCTCGCCGCTCGTTTGATGTCCCTGGTGATGCCGAGGTCCGAAATGGCCTCATCATCGACTTGGAGACCACTGGCCTCGACCCCGCCTATCACGAAATCATCGAAGTGGGGATGTTGCCTTTCACTTATACTGTGGACGGGCGTTTGGTCGCGGCTGGCGTGCCATACGGCTCGTTTCAGCAGCCTTTCGGCCCGATCCTGCCCGAGATCACCCGGCTGACGGGAATCGATGCGGCCATGGTCGAGGGCAGGATGATCGATCGATCCCGGGTCGCTGCAATGGTGCACGAAGCCGATCTGGTGATCGCGCACAACTCGGCATTCGACCGGCGTTTCGCGGAAGACCTTTGCCCAGCGCTCGCGACGAAGCCGTGGGGGTGCTCGCTAACGATGGTGCCTTGGGCGGCAGAAGGCATGGGCAGCAAGCTCTGCTACATCGCGGCGGATCTCGGCTTCATCTACTCCGCGCACCGCGCGGTGGACGATTGCCAAGCCACGCTCGAGTGCCTCGCGCGCCCGCTGCCACAGTCTGGGCGGACAGGGTTCAGCTTCTTGCTAGAGCAGGCCTTTGAACCGGTCTATCGCCTCAAGGCCATTCGTTCTCCGTTCGAGGCAAAAGACGCGCTTAAGGCACGGCGCTACCGATGGGACGACGGCAGCATCAGCAAGATGCGCTGCTGGTACAAAGATGTCCCTGAGGAAGAGATCGCCAGCGAACTCGCCTGGCTACGTCTCGAGGTTTATCGCCACGAAGTCGACATTCCGATCGTACGGGTCACGCCCTACGACCGCTTCTCCAGCCGGGCCTGATCCGATGACAGTCCGCTCCAACCAAACCCTTGCCCTGACCCAATCGGGGTTCAGCGAGGCGCAGGCCAACGCGCTCGCCACCACAATCGAGCGTACAGCCGCAGGCGCAGTCAACGATCTACGCCACGACCTCGAAGCCTGGCACGTCTATCTGGCGATGTACCTCCTGATCCAGATCAGCATCGTCCTACTCGTCATGCTGTTCGTGCAAGCCTTACGGGAGCCCGCATATCGAGCCGTCACAGGCTTCGCGGCCCCTCAAACCGGTCTCATGAGCCGGCCATCATCGGCGATTCATGGTGAATCGCCAGTAAACCTTACTCGATTCGTAACGTCCCAAACCTGAATCGTCCTGTTCCGACGCAAAAAGTCGAGTCGGGGCAAGCGCTTGAATCGAAAGCGATTCCTGACGAATCGCATCGGTCATGGCGTTCCTGATCGTCGCCCACGAGGATGATGCTGCTGGTAGCAAGCCGAGTTTTACGCTTAAGTTTCGGAGCCAGCGGCGGCAGAGGCCCGCCAACCACGAGACAGGAGACCACACCGCGCAACGCAGACTGTGATCCAGCGGGATCACCAGGGGACACCCGACAGCAATCGGATGCACCCCGTCGGTGATGACCCGAATGCCGACTCGCAACCCCAAGAAGCCTGTCGGCCATCCCAACCAAGAGGATGCTGTGACCGCTCGGTGCGTTGAATCGCACCGGACTGGCACATGCTGAAGCGTCGCATGTCGATGCCAGCGATGCAAGCACCTGCGCCAGGTTTTGAGGGCCGAACCGGCTCCCAGACAGTCCCGGCATCCTCCCGTCCACCGAAGCCCGGCCGTCATCCAGCCTGCGACGCATCGTGTCGCAGATCCCTGACGGCTGTCCGCTCCCCTCGCGTCGCCGACCGGCAACGCGATCCCAAACGAGAGGATAACCCATGGCCACGGTTCAAAACCCCGCCAACGTGACCGCTACGAACTGCCATACCGACGCGAAGCCCTATACGCCCGTGCAACTCAGCAGGGCATCCCGGAAGCCCTCCTTGCGTTCGAAAGGCTCACTCAGAGGAGCCTTCGTCATCCCCGGCGAACTGCGCCAGATCCTCGTTGAAAGTCGCATCGAGAAGACCTGCGCGCTCTGGCTCTCGACACTCTCGGATGTCGTCCAGCTCGACGACCAGCCCGCCGCCGTTCACTTCGTCCGTCCAGACGGCACGCTCAACCAGCACACCTTCGACTTCCTGGCTCATTTCAGCAATGGCCGGCGGATCTTCTTCGCGGTCAAGGATGAAGCGCGCGCCGTCAAGTACGACGCCATGGGCTTCCTGGCGCACATTGCTCCCCAGATCCCGAAGAGCCGCGCCGATGGCGTGATGCTCTACACGGAGCGGACGATCTCGCCGGCCGCGCAGCACAACGCGAGCCTGTTCCACGCCGTCCAGCGCGATCGCGAACACCCCGCCGACGCGGTCGTCGGCGATGTCATCGCGACGATCCAAGGCGCGGTGCAGATCGCCGACATCGTTCGGGCTAGCGGATACGGGGCGTTGGCGTTCCGCGCTGTCGTCCGCCTTATACAGCAGCGTGTGCTCCTGCTGACTGCGGACGAGCGAATTGACTACGCAACGCGTGTCACGGTCGCCGCCCGCCACATCGGGGAGGGCGCATGACGAGCCCAAAGCCTCTCTCGGCCGGGGCGCGTCAGCGCCTCGGCGTCACGGATGCGATCACCATCGACGGCGTCGCATATCGCGTCACCGGCGAGGCGGACGGTGGCTACGTTCTTCAAAACGTGGAGACCGCGCTGCACGAGAGCTTTGAGCACGCGCGCTTGGCGGCCCTTTCGCTGGCCGGTCGTCTCGAGATCAGCGTCGGGCACTACGCCCCGATCACAGTGCGGACCCGCATGATGGCGGGTGCGGGATCGGTTGCGGCACTGCCGGTCAAGGACCAGCAGGCGATCGCCTGGAAGCTCGAATGGATCACCACGTTTCTCGAGGTCGAAGCCGAGCAGCACAACGAAGACGCGAATAGGCCGCCACGCGAGCGCAAGGCGCGCCGAATGCGCTCGAACAAGGGTCTGGAGGAGGCTCTTGTCGAAGTGGGTGCGAGAGTTCAGGCGCGCGCCAACGCCCGCGCACAACCGCTCGCCGAAGACGGCACCCTGCGCAAACCGCGCAAGACCCGCGCCGGCACCAGGGTTGATAGCTGCTGCGGCCCCGGGCCTCGCAGGTTTCGGGAGTGGCTCAACGACTACGAGGCGGCCTGCCATAATCCGCTCGTGCTCCGCCCGAAGACGGCACGGTGCGGCAATCGTACGCCCCGCTATGCGGCGGAGGTCGAACGTGTCCTGCAAGAACATGCGGAGATGTTCGCGCAGGAGAAGAACCGGTCCGTAGCGCAGTGTCACCGGAAACTGCGGGCTGCCCTCGACGCGCTCAATGCCAAGCGCAAGGCTGAGGGCCTCCCGCCCTATCCCGTCCCGTCGGACCGGACGCTCTCCCGGCGGATTGACGCCCTCGACGTGTTCCTCGTGGAGGCCAAGCGCCTGGGCGTCGACCGGGCGACCCGCAAGCATCGCTTCATCGTCGGCAAAGCCGAGGCGCTGCGTCCAGGCCAAAGGGTCGAGATGGACGAATGGAAGATCGACCTGTTCTTCCTGCTGTCCCAGACCGACCTGCTGAAGGATTTGACCGAGGAGCAACTCGATGAGCTGAAGAAGCGCCGCTGGTTCCTGTGCGTCGCCATAGACGTGGCCACGCGCTGCGTCCTCGGCATGCGGGTCGACGAGACGGCTTCCGTGCGCAATGCCATCTCGACCCTTGAGATGGTCGTGTCCGATAAAGGCGACCTCGCAGCCGCCGTCGGGGCGGTCACGCCATGCCGCCACATGGCCCTGCGCCCGGAGGACGTGGCCACCGACAGCGGCGGTTCGTTCATCGACCCCCGGTTTCACCTCGCGGTGATCGGTCTCGGCAGCGGTCACGACATCCCGCCGGCCGGGATGCCACACCTGCGCGGCACCATCGAGCGCCTGTTCCGGACGCTGTCCTTACAGCTCGTGCGAGAATTCACCGGGCAGACGTTCAGCAACGTGGTCGCCCGAGGCGATTACCCGGCTCTGCAAAGGGTGAGCATAACAGTTGAGGACTTCGTCCTCGCCGCCCTGCGCTACGCTCTGGACGTCTACCACAACACGCCGCATGCGGGACTCGGTGGCGAGACACCGGCCAACGCTTGGAACCGGCTGACCGACCTCTACGGCGTGATTCCGATCCCCGGCCGCAACGAGCGGCGGGCGATCTTCGGACTGCGTTTCGAGCGCGTGCTCGGTCGGCACGGCCTGCGCTTCATGGGCCTGCACTACGGCGGCGACGTCCTGCGCGACCTCTACCTGAAGCGCGGGGGCATCCGCGTGCCCATACGGGTCGACCCCCAGGACATCGGCGCGCTCTCGGTCGAGATCGAGGGCACTTGGCACGAAGTCCGGGCGGCTACGACAGGCTTCGACGGCGTCAGCCTCGCCGAGCATCAAGCGCTCTGCGAACAGCTCGCCAAGCGCTACGCCAACGAGGCGCTGCTGACGCAGGACATCGTCTTCGAGGCGCTCCGAGCCATCCAAGGGCGGGCGTCCGCGGCGGAAAAAGCGGCGACCTTTCTCGCGCGCTTCGCGGAGCCGGAGGACGTCGCCCGGGCAGAACACAACCTGCGCACGTTCACGATCCCGAGCGACGCGGATTTCGCCAACGCGCCCGCCGTGGATCCGTTCACCAGCGTCATTCCGACCAGTGGCGCACCACTTCCCGACCCAGTCGAGGACACGCCGGCGACACCGAAGCCGAAGCTGTCGCGGCGGCCGTCCACGCCTGAGGCCCCAACGACGCCTGCGCCCCGGAAAGGCCCCGGCATCGGCTTCGAGGACTGACGTCCAACGACGCGCCCGTGCCGACCGGTACAGGAGCACCCCCAACCCCATGCACCTGCTGGAGCCAACCGTGTTGACGCCCGAGGACCACCAGAACACCGACCCGTCCGCCAACCTCTTCAGCGACTTGAACCCGAACGAGCTCGAACGCCTGCAGCGCCTTGAAATGGTCAAGAGCAAGTACGTCACCTCCGCCAACGACGCACGATTGAGATACGAGTTCAATCGCCTGCTCAGGCATGCTGGCTTCCGGGCCAACACGACGATGGCCCGTTCGCGAAACAACCGGCGGGAAGGCCGCTTGCTCGTGCTGACCGCGCCCAGTGGGGCCGGCAAAACCCGCAGCTTGCTCAGGACGATCCGGCGGCATCCAAAACTGGCAGGCTACGATCCGGAAGGCACGGACGGACCGGTCACACTCGTCAACGTTCCCTCACCATGCACGCTCAAGCAACTCGGACGGGATACCATCGCCCGGGCCGGATACCCGCTCGCGCGCGATTTGCCCGAAGCCATGACTTGGGAGAAGGTCCGAGACCAGCTTGATGCCGGCAATAAGCTCATCGTCTGTTACGACGAGATGCAACACATCACACAGACTCCGAACATCGACGAGCACCGGAAGGTCGCAAACACCATCAAAGACATGATGATCAACCCGGATTGGCGCATATCCGTAATCGTCTGTGGCCTGCCGAGCGTCGCCCAGTTCATCCGTAGTGAGATCCAGCTCGAGCGCCGCGCCCGCTTCGTCACCCTCAAACCCCTTCGCTCTCCCGACGACAATGCCGACATCGCCGCAGTGATCGCGGGCCTCGCGCAGATTGCCGGCCTCTCGGTCGAAGCCGGTGTCGAGGCGGACCTCGCACCACGTCTGATCCACGCGGCCGGGAACCTGTTCGGGATCGCCATCGAGATCACGCACGATGCGATCGAGGTCGCACTGGATGCGGAAACCTTCGACGCTGACCCAGCCGATGACACGCTCTCGCTGCGCGCTGCCCCGTTCGCTGCACCCAGGGCCATCCTCACGCGCGATCACTTCGCCGAGGCGCTGGAGAGACGCATCGGCTGCAGCGATGAAGAGAACCCCTTCGTCAGCGGCGATTGGCTAGCGACGCTCGCGCCCAAGCCTGAGCCGGCTGCAAAGACGCCGCGCAAAAAAGCGTCCTCACCGCGCCCGCAGGAACGTCGCCCGTGAGACCACGCCTTGCCATCCGCTGCGATCTCATCGCCGACGAGTCCGTACCGAGCTGGGTTTCACGCTTGGCAGCGTGCAATCGCGTCAGATCTGCGAATGAGTTCTGCCTGGATATGGGCTTGAAGTTCCAAGCCTGCGCTAACGGTAGGCCGGAGGCTTTGGTCAAGCTTAGCAAGTTGACCGGGACCTCCCTGGACGCATTGGAGCGGGCCAGCATCGTCCAGTCCGGTCAGAACTTCATGCTCCGTGGCGAGCGCTTCACCAAGCGCATGCTCCGCCGCCTCAAAGTCCGTGTCTGCCCGTCTTGCCTGAACACCGATCTCGAAGTGGCGGCGGCCACGCGCGCGCACGCGATCTACGGCCGCACTCTCTGGCAGCTCTCCGTCATTCGCACATGTCCCATCCACACATGCGCGCTCGTTCCAATCGCGGACAGCGCCGCCCATGCACGACACGACTTCACTCTGAACTTGCGGGATCACCAGAAGCGTATTCGAGAGCTCGCTCAGAGACCGATCCCACAACACCCCTCCGCCCTCGAGGCCTACGTGATGGATCGGCTGGACCGTCGGCCGACCGGAGCACCCTGGCTGGATCACCTGGATCTCAACATCGCGATCGCGACGTGCGAGTTGCTCGGAGCCTCGATGACCCTCGGCGCGACCGCCGATATCTCGACCCTATCGGACACCGAACTGCACGGCATCGGCCATGCCGGCTTCGAGGTTGCACGCACGGGTGAAGCCGGCATCCGAGCCGCGCTCTCACAGATGCAAGCGAGCTACGTCTCGCGACGAACTGGGCGCACAGGCCCGCGCGCCGTCTTCGGTCCGATCTACTGGTCCGTCGCGCACAAGAACCGGGATCCCGGCTTCGGGCCCGTCCGGGACCTCTTACGCCGTCACATCATCGAGACGATGCCCGTCGGCCCGGGCGACGTCGTTCTCAACCACCGTGTCGAGAAAAGGGTTCTCCACTCGATCCGTACCGCGGCCCGTGAAACGGGACGCCATCCCAAGCGGCTCAGGAAGATTCTCGCCGCCGCCGGGCTGATAGCGAGCGACCACAGCAAGTACTCCAGCCGGAACGTTCTCTTCGATGCCGAGGCCGCTCGCCATCTTCTCGGCGAGAGCGACAATAAAATCAGCATCGCAGCGATTGCGAGTTACTTGGGCAGTGATCGCCGACAAGCCAACATGCTCATTCGCGGGGGCTACATCCGGCCGCGCATCGACCACTCTGGCAAACACGATACGCATCGGAAAACCTACGCAAAGCGTGACTTGGACGCTCTTTTCGGTGATATCTATCGTCGCGCGCACGTCACAAAGACATATGACGAACCCATCTGCGATGTCCTGCGCGCGGCCTCGAACAGCGGCATTCCCGCCGTGGACATCCTTGCGCTCATCCAACAGGGCAAACTGTCCTGGATCGGTAGAAAGCCCGGGCCAACGGGTTACCCATCGGTCCTCGTCGATAGCTCCGAGATCAAGCGGATCGTCTGGGGGTCGGGGTCCGAGGGGGTGACGATGGCGGATGCCACCGCCAGCTTGGCCACATCGCGATCGGTCGTCGTCGCGCTCGTCCGAGAAGGCTATCTGTCGCAAAGCGCGGCCAGCCGCCCCGCATCCAGTCGCGGACTTCGGATGGTCGACCGGCAGAGTCTCGAGGAATTTCAGAGGACGTACGTATCGTTTACCGAGCTTTGCCGAACAAAAAAACTGCGCTACACCGATATCATCGATCGGTTGAAAGAGACACCTCCCGCGATCGATAGGACAAGCGTCGGCGCGACATATTACTTGCGAGAACGCCTACCAGATCTATGAAACGCGAACGTCTTGATGAGATGCTTCGATCAGCCTCGGCAGCGCCGGGGCTTTTTTGTTATCTGCAGGAGAGGGCAGGAGAGGGCAAAGAGGGGAGGCGAGGCGTTCGGGCTGGGGTATGGTTCGTTCCCACCCATTGTATGCGTCGCTTTGGGGGGCTTTATGGGTAGGAATGAGAGACAGACCCCAAGAATTACAGCGCCTTACGAACAGGTGATGGAAATTCAATGGTTCGCGTTACAACGGGATCGTGTCGTCGAGCAGCAGCGTCGTCCGGTCCGCGACCGCGTCGAGCTTGACGAGCGCCAGACCGCCCTGCGCCAGCGCCAGGACGAGCATCAGCCCGAACAGCCCTGCCAACCATTGCTTGAGGTTGAGCGCCATCACACGATCCTTATAGTCCTAGGTCAAATTCGGAACGTAAAACCCTTAGAGATTCTGCGTTAACAATTATCAAATGGGCAAGCAGACCGAGAAACGGAGAAACAAAATTCGCCCGCGTTACACAGACGTTAATTCTGCTTACCCCCCCCAACTCCGAGCATTCGTCTCCGTATTCATTCAAGTCCCGGACCGGCAGTCTCCGGATACCTGCGCAGTCAGACCGGTCGCCATGGCGCGAACCAGTATCTCGAGTTGGACCCGCAGGGTCGCGACCGGCAGCGCCATGCGCTGCTCGTCAAGGCCGAGGGCGACGATGCCGTGGGTGGCCGAGAACAGGCTGCGGGCGAGCAGCCGGCATTCCGGCTCCGGCAGGTCGGGACGGAGCGCCGCCAGGGGACGCTCGATGCGGCTGAACAGGCGCGCCTGCTCGGCCACGTACCAGTCGGGCGCCCGCTGCCCCGGCGGCGGACGATGCCGGAAGAGCGCGTCCCAGCGCAGCGGATGCGCCCCGGCGAAGGCCAGATAGGCGAGGCCCAGCCGCACCAGTTCGTCGGCGGCCGCGGCCGGTCCGTCGATCGCACCGTCCGGCCGTTCCGCCGGCCCGAGAGCCGCATCGAACAGGTTCAGGGTGCGCAGGTTCACCGCGAGCGCCAGGGCGTCGAGGTCGGGGAACACCGTGTAGATCGCCCCGACCGCGCAGCCCGCCTCCCGCGCGAGGTCCCGCGCCCGGAGCGCGGCCAGCCCCTGCGCCGCGATGGTGCGCTCGGCGGCGGCCAGCAGAGCCTCCCGCAGGGCCGCGCGGCGCTCCTCGCGCCGATCCTCAGGCGCGTTGCCGGGGCGATCACCGACGCTCACGCGCCCGCTCCCGCGCACAGCAAATCCGGCGGCAAAGGTGTCGCAGCGCACTGAACATCGTTCATAACTCTGCGATCAAGCATTTCGTGAACGACGTTCAGAACATCGTTCGCGGAGTGGAGCGACCCCATGTTCAAGCTGTTCGAGACCTTGTTGCGTGGCCAGGCGGCGCGGGCCGCCGAGGAGATCTTCGATCGTAACGCGCTGCTGATCCTGGACCAGCAGATCCGCGAGACCCGGGCCGGGCTGGAGCGGGGTCGGCAGGCGCTCGCCGTGGCGGTGGCGGGCGACCGGGCCGAGGCACGCCGTCTGGAGGAGGCGGAGGCGCGCATCGTCGCGCTGGAGGCGCAGGCGGTCTCGGCCCTCCGGGGCGGTCGCGAGGATCTGGCCGGGGAGGCGGCCGCGGCGATCGCGGATCTGGAGGCCGAGCGCGACGCGCTCAAGGCGGCCCGGGCCCGCTTCGCCGCCGAGATCGGCCGGATCCGGGCGCGTGTCGCCGACGCGACGCGGCGGCAGGCCGAGCTGGAGCGGGGCCGGCGCGTCGCGGCCGCGCAGGAGGCGGTCCGACGCCTCGGCGCGGGGGCGCCCCGGCAGGACGCCGCCACCCTGCGCGAGGCCGAGGCGACGCTGGCGCGCCTGCGCGCGCTCCAGGCCGAGGCTGCCGATGCCGAGGCCGCGCTCGCGGAGGCCGAGCCCGGCCGGGACATCGGCGCGCGCCTGGAGCGGGCGGGGTTCGGCCCGGCCGGCGGACGGGCAGGGGGTGCCTCCGGGACGCCGACCGGCGGCGCGGTGCTGGAGCGCCTGCGCCGGCGCGCCGCCGAGCCGGCCTCCGAGCCCGCCTGACCCGACCGACGCATCCGTCCCTCCGATCCGACCTTCCGATCCGTCCCCGATCCGTCCCTCCGATCTCTTGGAGACACGACCATGACCCACGAGCAGACGCAGCAGCACTCCTCCGGCTGGGTGAGCTTCACCTACGCCTCGTTCATCGGCTCGGTCGCGATGGTGGCGCTCGGCATCGTGTTCATGCCGATCGACATCTGGCTCAAGGGCTACTTCGCCATGGGCACCGCGATGCTGATCCAGTCCTGCGTGACGATGACCAAGACGGTGCGCGACGTCCACGAATCGCGCCGCATGGTCAACCGCATTGAGGACGCCCGCACCGAGCGCCTGCTGATGACGGCGGGCAAGGAGTAGGGCAGGGCGCGCAGCGCCCCCGCTTGAGCGGCCCCCCGCATCCGCGGATACCGCGGGGGCCGCCGCGCGGAGGGCGGCGTTCGCGTAACGGATCTTCGTCCGGAATCTTCGGAGAGGCCTTTTGGAGATGCCTTTGGACGGAGTCTTGCGAGGAGGCCGCGCACGGACCTCGACACGGCCGGCAGCGCGCCGGGACATCGCCGCATGAGTCAGATCGCGAGCCACATCGCATGAGCCACACGGCCGCCGAACTCGAACATGCCGTGCGCGAGATCGCCGAGGAGATGCGGGAGCGGCCCGACCGCGGCGCGGTCGCGGACTACATCCCGGAACTCGCCACCGTCGATCCGCGCCGCTTCGGCCTCGCGGTGACCGACGCGGAGGGCCGCGTCGCGGCCGCGGGCGATGCGGACGTGCCCTTCTCGATCCAGAGCATCTCGAAGGTCTTCACCCTGACGCTGGCGCTCGGCATGGTCGGTGATCGGCTCTGGCGCCGGGTCGGGCGCGAGCCCTCGGGCAGCCCGTTCAACTCGATCGTCCAGCTGGAGCGCGAGCGCGGCATCCCGCGCAACCCCTTCATCAACGCGGGCGCGATCGCGGTGACCGACGTGATCCTCTCGGGCCATCAGCCGCGGGAGGCGCTCGGCGAGATCCTGCGCTTCATGCAGTTCCTGGGGCAGGATCCCGGCATCGTCATCGACGAGGCGGTGGCGGCCTCCGAGCAGCGCACGGGCTTCCGCAACGCGGCGCTGGCCAACTACATGAAGTCCTTCGGCGTGCTCGACAATCCGGTGGTCTACACGCTGGGCGTCTACTTCCACCACTGCGCCATCGCGATGTCCTGCCGCCAGCTCGCCACGGCCGGGCAGTTCCTGGCCCATGCGGGGCGCAACCCCGCGACGGGCCACTCGGTGATCTCCGCCGAGCGGGCGCGCCGCATCAACGCGATCATGCTCACCTGCGGCCACTACGACGGCTCGGGTGACTTCGCCTACCGGGTCGGCCTGCCCGGCAAGAGCGGGGTCGGGGGCGGCATCCTGGCGGTCGCTCCCGGCAAGGCCTCGATCGCGGTCTGGTCACCGGGGCTGGATGCGGCCGGCAACTCCCATCTCGGCCGCATCGCGCTGGAACACCTGACCAAGCGCATGGGCTGGTCGATCTTCGGGGTGTGAGGCGGGATCGGGTCGAACCGCTCGATCCGTCGAGCATGAAGCGTGACGTTCTCCCGGACGCCTGAGCATCAGCGGACGGTGATCCGCGATCCGGCGAAAGAGGTGCCGCGCAGCGGCTCGATCGTCAGCAACGTTGCAGGGTTCGGGCGTTTCGCGTCGTCCTGCACAGGATCCCCGCTCGCATTCCGCTCGCGCGCCAGGCGCCCGGGGAAGCGACAGCGCTCAGGCGGGAGCTGCAGCGCAAGCTCGGCGTCCCGTACGCCCCTACCGCCCCCGCGGGGTACGGTTGCGCTCGGCCTCTTCCTGGATCGCGGCCTCGTGGTACCCGCCGCTGTCGGCGGCGCAGACCTGCGGGGCCGGGACAGGCGCCGTCGCGCGAGCGGCCTGGCCGGCCCGGCCCCCGATCGGGAAGGTGTAGATCTCGGTGGTCGGGCGGTGAAAATCCGTGTTCATGAGGCTCGGCGCTCCCTGTCGGCGATAGGGTCCAACGCATCGGCGGCGCTGTCGATACGAAGATGCCCACTCTTTGCGCGTTCTGCACCCCATAAATCACTATTTGCCGGCAATTTGCGCACCAGGCCTCTTGCGAAATTCTCTGACGCCTGATCGCTCACGATTCCAAAGAACGCTGCCTCTTCGGTGTGCGATTTTGAAGCTTCCCTGACACTGCCCAGAAGGTAGGCATTAACCCGCATCGGGCAGAGGATGCCTCACCCGGGCGATATCAAGTCGCGGCGTTCCGGGCGGTTCCGTCGCCGAGGCGCCTTGTCCATCGCGGTCCGCGCCCGGACCGGAGGGTTTGGCACGGGCCGTGCTAGAGGGGCGCCGAGCCGTCGCTGGCGCGCGAGGCCGGCGTGCAGGGTCCGCGTTCTCCAGGACTTTTGTCAGGGTTTTGACGAGAGAATCACGATGACGAAGTACAAGCTCGAATATATCTGGCTCGATGGCTACACGCCGGTCCCGAACCTGCGCGGCAAGACCCAGATCAAGGAATTCTCCGAGTTCCCGACCCTCGAGCAGTTGCCGATGTGGGGCTTCGACGGCTCCTCGACCAAGCAGGCCGAGGGCGGCTCCTCCGACTGCATGCTGAAGCCGATCCGCCACTTCCCCGATCCGGCCCGCACCAACGGCGTGCTGGTGCTCTGCGAGGTGATGATGCCGGACGGCGTCACGCCGCACGAGTCCAACAAGCGCGCCACCATCCTCGACGACGAAGGCGCGTGGTTCGGCTTCGAGCAGGAGTACTTCCTCTACCAGAACGGCCGCCCGCTCGGCTTCCCCGAGAGCGGCTACCCGGCCCCGCAGGGCCCGTACTATTGCGGCGTCGGCGCCTCGAACGTCGGCCCCGTGGCGCGCAAGATCGTCGAGGAGCATCTCGACCTCTGCCTCGCCGCCGGCATCAACCACGAGGGCATCAACGCCGAGGTGGCCAAGGGCCAGTGGGAGTTCCAGATCTTCGGCAAGGGCTCCAAGAAGGCCGCCGACGAGATGTGGATGGCCCGCTACCTGCTCCAGCGCCTCTGCGAGACCTACGAGATCGACATCGAGTACCATTGCAAGCCGCTCGGCGACACCGACTGGAACGGCTCGGGCATGCACTGCAACTTCTCGACCGCCCATCTGCGGGAGGTCGGCGGCAAGGCCTATTTCGAGGCCCTTATGGCGGCCTTCGAGAAGAATCTGCACGACCACATCGCCGTCTACGGCCCGGACAACGACAAGCGCCTGACCGGCAAGCACGAGACCGCGCCCTGGAACAAGTTCTCCTACGGCGTGGCCGACCGCGGCGCCTCGGTCCGCGTGCCGCACTCCTTCGTGAAGAACGACTACAAGGGCTATCTCGAGGATCGCCGCCCGAACTCCATGGGCGACCCCTACCAGATCGCCAGCCAGGTGCTGAAGACGATCTCCGAGGTTCCGACCGGCGCCGCCGCGGCCGCCGCCTGATCTTCGCGGTGCCTTCGGGCGCCGCACCCGTGCCAGAGGGGGCCGGCGATCCGCGAGGGTCGCCGGCCTCTTCGTCTGTCGAGGCACCCTCGCGATGCCAGGACAGCGCAACCTGAGGGCTCCCGGTTAAGCCTAACCAAGCATAAACACCCCCGGGGAGCGTGACTTTCTTCCCAGCTCCGCCAAAACCTAAGATGGTCGATCGATCAGGGGAGCAGGACATGGACGAGCGGCGGCGGCACGGGCGGAACCGGACCTATCTGGGCGGCACGCTCACCTTCAACCATGGCCAGCAGACCCTGCCCTGCCACGTGCGCAATCTCGGCACGGCGGGCGCCCGGCTCGATTTCAGCGGGTCCGTGCCGCTGCCCGACGAGATCGATCTGGTGATCCCGCGGCGCGGGGAGCGCCACCGCGTGCGGATCGTCTGGCGGCGCGCGGACTGCCTCGGCGTGGCCTTCCTGCCGCGCGCCGCGAACCTGATCGACTTCGGCGAGGCGCGCCGCGCACGGACCTGACCCCTCGGGCGCGCGCCGCGAGGCTTGGCGCACTCCGCGCCGCACGGGGCGCGCGGTTCGGCGCAAGGACGGGGGGACCGGGAGGCCCCCGCGCCGCGCGACCCGAACGGCTCTAGCGGCGGTGCTTCGCCCGGCGCATGCAGGCGTGGTAGATCTGCCGCCCCAGGGCCTCGGGATCCAGGCCGCGCGGATTGGGCGCCGAGAAGACACGGCCGCGGGCCTCGTTGCGGCAGGCCGCGTCCTGCGGCCCGCGGATCGGCGGCTCCGCCCGCGCCCCGTCCGCGGCGAGCGCCGCCAGCGTCATCCCGAGACAGGCCCCGATCATCGCGCGCGTGCTGACCATTGTACGGTTCACCTCCCTGCGGCCCACGAGGGGCCGGTCCTGCGGCCCACGAGGGGCCGGTATTGCGGCCCGATGCGGGCCGGCGCCCGGAACAATAGTGCGTCCTGGCCGCGGAGGAAGCGGAGCCGGCGCGATATCGGTAGCCGCCTGCCCGCGACCCGCCACCGCCCCGCGATCGGCCGGTGCCGCACCGCCTCGTGCGCCGCATCAAGCCTGTACACCAACACTCTGGCAAAATGAGTGTTTCCATGCTTTGAAACAGCCTCTCGCGAGCGGCCGCAGCGGAGTCCTGCAACCCGCTGGGAAACCCTGTCTTTCGTGGCCTGGAGCGGCCCCGGGACGGATAGCCCCCCAACAGGACGGGCGCCGCGGATCGGGACCTCAGGGCATCACCCACAGGCAGCCGCCTGTCGCCTGGGCGAGGCACTCGTAGGGCGCGCCACCCACCATCGCGCGGTGCTCGACCGCGCCGATCGCGTCGCGCGGGACGAGGCGACAGCCGGGCTGGCTGGAGACCGCGGCGGCGGCGCGCACACGGTCCTCTCCCACGCGCGCGGCGAGCTGGCGCAGGGCAACGAGGCTCTCGCAGACCGGAACCGCATCGCGTGGCGCCTGGGCCGCCGCCGGATCAGCGGCGAGCAGCAGCAGGAGCGTACAGGGCAGGCGGCGCATCGCTCGTCTCCGCGCGGGTCGGGAGGCGGGGAGATGGAACGCGCCGGCCGAGCGCCAAGGGGCGCCCTCCACCGCGGATCCGTGGGTCCCGACACGGAAACGCCGCCCGTGCCCGGGAGGCGCGGACGGCGTTGACGGATCGTCGATCCGGAGCCGGGGCAGCGGCCCGAGCGGGCCGTGCCGTCTCAGCGCTTCGCCTTCGCCTTGGCCTTGCGGGCGGCGTAGCGGGCGTCGCGCGCCTCCTTCTTGGCGGCAAGCTCGGCGGCCTTGCGTTCCTGCAGGGCCTGGGCCTCCGCCTGCTCGCGGGCGATCTGGGCGGCGAGCTCAGCCTCCTCGCGGGCGCGCTTCTCCTCCGCGGCCTTCAGCTCGGCGGCGACGCGGGCGGCCTCGCGCTCGCGGGTGCGCTCCTCGCGGGCACGGGTCACCGCGGCGCGGGCCTCGGCCTTGGCCCGGACCTCAGGGTCGTCGGCCGGCGGCCGGGCCTTGAACTTGGCCAGCAGGGCGGCCTTGGCATTGGCGGAGTTCTGGCGGCGGTCGTCGAAGTTCCTGTAGTCGAATGCGCTCATCTGGCCTTTCTCGATCGGTGTTCGATAGCTCGTGCTGGCCCGCAGCCCCGCCGGACCGGATGGGTCGGGCTGGACGGTGGGCGCGGACCGCGAGCCGTAGGCTCGGTCCGTTCTCGAAGTGGGACGGACTGCCAATGACCCATGCGCCCGTCCGGCGCAACCGATGCCGGGCCCTGCGGAGCCCGTCTCGGTAACATTTGTCGTCCTTCCGACGAAAGTTTTCGCGACGGATGCCGAAATACCTCAGGCACGCGCCGATGGAGGCCCGGGCGTTCACCGCGTCGGGCCGCCACTTTGAATGGTATTGGAGGTAGGGTGTCGTACCCGCTCTCGCAAGGCTGCGCCGCCTCGTCCGGCGCAGCCCAGCCATCCCTCTATCGCGCGGGCGCGCGTCGGAAGGCTTGTGGACAGCCCTGTGGACGAGGCTTGCCGGGACCTCGGACGCGGGCGGCGCGTCCGGCTCGAGCGCGGCCTGCGGCGGCGTGCCAGGGGCACCCGAGGTTGCCGGGGCGGGCCCGCGCGGCTAGGCTCTTTCCCTCGCGGGTGGGGGCCTGCCTCGGATCGGACGGGCGCCAGCCCCCGCGGCCGGCCTCCCGGTCGCGGCGCGTCCGCGGTGCCGCTCGCCCCGAGCGCCCGCGCCGTGCCGGCACCTGAAGCGGGGGGCTTCAACCATGACGACCGCTCTGGCGGCTGCGAGCCCGCGGCCGGACCGCGCGTGAGGATGCGTGCACAGGCCGCGATCCGCCGGCCCGCGATCCGCGGGCTCGGTGGCGCCTGGGTCCTGGCGGCCGGGCTCGCGCTCGGCGGCCCGGCGCCGGCCGGCGCCTTCGACCTGTTCGGCCTGTTCGGCGAGAGCGAGGAGCCGCTCCAGCCCTCCGCTACGGCGCTCCCCTACGACGTGAAGATGCGCGGCGCGGACGACGACGCGCTCGTCACCGCCCTGCAGGACGCCTCCAGCCTGTACAAGCTGCGCCGCGAGCCGCCCCCGGACGGGGAGGGACTGGCGCGCCGGGGCGAGGCGGACCTGCGCAAGCTGCCGGAAGTCCTGGAGGGCTACGGCTACTACGCGGGCCGGGCCGCGGTGCGGGTCGGCGACGTGACGCTCGCGGGCGAGGCCTCGCTGGACCGGGCCGCCCGCTCGGCCGAGACCGACCGGGGCCGCGCCCTGGTGCCGGTGAAGATCGCGGTCGATCCGGGGCCCCTCTACCACCTGCGCCGCGTCGCGGTGCTGGACCGGGCCGGCCGGCCGCTGCCGCCCGAACTGATCCCCGAGCGCCTGACCCGGATCGAGCCCGACACCCCCGCCCGCTCGGCCGCCGTGCTCGCCCGGGAGGCGGCCGTGGTCGACCGCCTGCGCGGGCTCGGCCACCCCTTCGCCAAGGTGGTGACGCGCGACCCCGTGGTGGACGACGCCGCCCGTGTCATGGACGTGACCCTGACGGTCGATCCCGGGCCGAAGGCCGGGCTCGGGCCGGTCGCGGTGCGGGGCGCCGAGGGCGTCGACCCAGGCGTGATCCGCTCCTTCATCTACACGGAGCCGGGCGATCCCTACGCCCCGAAGGCCCTCGCCGACATGCGGAAAGCGCTGGCGAAGGTCGAGGCGCTGGGCTCCGTGCGGGTGCGCGAGGGGGAGGCGCTCGATGCCGAGGGCAACCTGCCGATCTTCGTGGACCTCACCGAGCGGCCGCAGAACCTGATCGGCGTCTCGGCCCGCTACTCGACGGTCGACGGGCCGGGCGTGCGGGCGACCTACACCAACCGCAACCTGTTCGGCGGGGCCGAGACGCTGCGTATCGACGCCGACCTCTACTATCTCGGCAACGACCTCTACGCGCGCCAGCGCAAGCTCGCAGGCATCGAGTCGAACGGGCTCGGCGGGCGGCTCGGCGCAACCTTTGTGAAGCCCGCCCTCTGGGGCAGCCGCACCGACCTCGTGATGAGCGCCTTCGCGGGCCGCGAGGCGCAGCAGAGCTACGTGGTCGATGCGGGCGGCGGCACGGTGGGCCTGCGCCAGCGCTTCTCCGATACCTTCTTCGCGCAACTGAACGTCGAGGGGCAGGCCGGCCGCTCGCAGGACGCGCTCGGCAAGGTCGATTACCGGCTGGTGGGCCTCGGCGCCTCGGTCGCCTACGACTCGACCGACAGCCTGCTCGACCCGACCCGGGGCGTGCGGCTCACGGCCTCCGCTACACCCTACGCGGGCTTCCTCGGCTCGGACCCGGCGATCTTCGTCGCGAAGGCGCAGGGCTCGACCTACTGGGCGCTCGACGAGGAGGCCCGCTACGTGCTCGCCGGCCGCCTCGGCTTCGGCTCGATCTCCGGCGCCTCGCTGGAGGAGATCCCGGCCAATATTCGCTTCTTCGCGGGCGGCGGCGGCTCGGTGCGCGGCTTCCCCTTCCGCACGCTGGGCCCCCGCGGGCCCTTCGGCCTGCCGGTCGGCGGCAAGAGCCTGCTGGAAGCCTCCGTCGAGGCGCGCATCAAGGTCACGGACACGATCGGCATCGTGCCCTTCTTCGACGCCGGCACGGCCTTCGCGGGCGCGCTGCCCGACTTCGACGAGCGCATCCGCACGGCGGTGGGTCTGGGCCTGCGCTACTATACCGGCATCGGCCCGATCCGCGTCGACGTCGCCTTCCCGCTCGACCGGATCAAGGGATACCGCGAGCCCCCGGCCGCCCTCTACATCAGCCTGGGACAGGCGTTCTGATGGTGTTCTCGAGGATTTTCGGACGGCACGCGCAGCTCTCCCTCCCCCCTCTGCGGGGGAGGGCGGCCCCTGTGTCAGCAGGGGTCGGGAGAGGGGAAGCCGGCTTCCGGCATGGGCGCAACGTCGATGCCGAGAGCAATCCTGCACCGTCGCTCCCCTCTCCCGTCGCCCTTCGGGCGCCACCCTCCCCCGCAGAGGGGGGAGGGCGGGTGTGGGTGGTCATCCTCGCGGGCCTTCTGGTCTTCACCCTCGCCGCGCCCGCAACCCGCGCCGCCGACGAGGGCGAGAAATCCGTGCTCGGCGGGCTCCTCTCCAAGGCGCTCTCGACCCCGTCCTCGCGCGTCGCCATCGGCGCGGTCGACGGGGCGCTCTCCTCCGACGCCACCATCCGCGACGTCGCGATCAGCGACCGCGACGGCGTCTGGCTGCGGCTCGACCGGGCCCGCATCGTCTGGCGGCGCCTCGCCCTGCTGTCGGGCCGATTGGAGGTCGACAGCCTGGAGATCGGCCGGATCGCGGTGCTGCGCCGGCCGATCCCCGCCGCCCACCCGCCGACCGAGGAGCCCGACGGCACCCTGCTGCCGGACCTGCCGGTCAAGGTCGAGGTGAAGGGCTTCCGCCTGGGCGAACTGGTCCTGGCCGAGCCCGTCGCGGGCCAGAACGCCCGGCTCGCGGCGAGCGGCAAGGTCAAGCTCGGCAACCCGGCCGAGGGGCTCGACCTCGACGTCAGCGTCAACCGGCTCGACGCGGGCGGCACCTTCGCGGCCCGGCTGCTCTTCGTGCCGCAGGGCGAGCGGCTGGAGGTGAAGACCGTGCTGAGCGAGCCCGCGGGCGGCCTGCTCTCCAAGGGTCTCAACGTGCCGGGCGAGCCGCCGATCGCCCTCGATCTCGACGGGCGCGGCACGCTCGACGCCTGGAACGCCCGGCTGACCTTCGACGCGGGCGAGGGCATCGGCGCGAAGGGCGGCGCCCGGATCTCGCGGGTCGGGGCGGAACGGCGACTCGCCCTCGATCTCGCGGCCCGGATCGAGGGCCTGCTGCCGGGCCCCGCCGCCGCGGTCTTCGCCGGCACGACGAAGCTCGACGGGGCGCTGGGCTTCGCCGACAGCGGGGCGCTGCGGATCGACCGGCTCGAACTCGCCTCCCGCACCGCGCGGCTGGAGGCCCGGGGCGCCCTGGACGCCGCGCGCAACGCCGATTTCCTGCTCCAGGCCCGCGCGGTGCCCACCGAGGGCGACGTCACCAAGACCGAGCGGGCCGAGATCCGCACGCTGGTGCTGGATGCCAGCCTCAAGGGCCCATTGAGCCGGCCCAAGGTGCTCGGCACGCTGCGCGCCGCGGGCCTGCGCGCTGAGGACAGCGCGCTCGACCGGATCGAGGCGAACATCCGGGCCGAGCCCGCCGACGCGCAGCGCTTCGCGCTGGCAGTCGACGCGAAGATGGAGGGGTTGGCGCTCGCCGACCCGGCCCTGCAGCGGGCGATCGGCGGCCGCGCCGCCCTCGATTTCGCCGGCAGCCTCGACCCCGACAACGTGCTCACCGTCGCGCGCCTCGCCCTGGAGGCGCCGACGCTCACCGCCACCTATGCGGGCCGAATCGGCCGCAACACCCTCTCGGGCACGGCGGAGGGCCGGCTCGGGGACGTCGCGGCCTTCTCCGGCCTCGCCGGGCGGCGCCTCGCGGGCAGCCTCGCGGGCACGGCCAGGCTCGGCGGCGACCCGGCCCGAAAGGCCGTCTCGGCCGAGGTGGACCTGCGCGCGGGCGACCTCGCGCTGGGCGAGCCGGTGCTCGACCGGCTGCTCGGCGAGACCCCGCGCTTCACGGGCCGCCTCTCCACCGTCTACGACGGCTACGGCTTCGATGCGGTGCGGCTCGAAGGCGCCCGCATGATCGCCCGCCTGGAGGGCCGCGCCACCGCGCGGCTCGCCGACGCCCGGACTGACATCGACCTGAAGGACCTCGCGGGGCTCGACGCGCGGCTCGGCGGCCGGGCCACCCTGTCGGGCCGGCTCACCGGCACCCTGGAGCGCCCCAACATCGCCGCCGTGATCGAGGCGCCGGAGGCGAGCGCGCTCGGCCGCCCGGTCCGGGCCCTGCGGGCGGACGCCACGGTGACGGACGCGCTGGGGCAAGCGGACGGCACCCTCAAGCTCGGCGGCAGCGTCGGCGGCAAGGTGCTGGCGGGCGACCTCCACCTCGCCCGGGCGGGAGCCGACTGGCAGCTCGACCGGCTGAATCTCGGCCTCGGCTCGGTGAATCTTGCCGGGCAGGGACGGCTCGCCGCGGAATCCTGGCTCGCCGAGGGCAATCTCGCCCTGAAGGCCGGCGACCTCGACGACCTCTCGGCCCTGGCGCTGACCCGCCTGGGCGGCAGCCTGGAGGCCGACCTCGCGCTCTCCCGCGCGGGCGGGCGCCAGGACGCAACGCTGAAGGCGCGCGGGGACCGGGTCCGCGCCGGGGAGATCGGCCTCGCCCGGCTCGACGCCGACATGCGCGGCACGGACCTGCGCGCCGCACCGCGCCTCGACGGGCGCCTGGAGGCCGACCGGCTGATCGCGGCGGGCGAGAGCCTCGACACGGTGCGCCTCACCGCGACCGGCGGCGGCCAAGCGACCGACCTTGTGCTGGCGGCCAAGGCCCGCGGCTTCGACCTCGACGGCGCCGCCCGGCTGATGCCGGGCCCGCCGCTCCGGCTGGCGCTCGCGCGCTTCAGCGCGGCGCGCGGGGCCGACCGGCTGGCGCTGGCGGCCCCCGCCACCCTGACCTTCGCGGAGGGCGCGGTCGCGGTGGACGACCTCGCGGTGATTGCGGGCACCGGCCGCCTGACGCTGGCCGGCCGGGCGGGGCGCGATGCCCTCGACCTGAAGCTCGGCATCCGGGCCCTGCCGCTGGCGCTCGCCCGCATCGCCAGCCCGAAGCTCCAGGTCTCCGGCACCCTCGACGGCGAGGCCGATCTCTCCGGCACGCCGGAGCGGCCGCGCGGCCGCTACAGCCTGAGCCTCGCCCGGGTGGTGACGCCCGAGACCCGCCGGGCCGGCCTGCCGCCCGTCGAGGCGCGCGCCGCCGGCACGATCAGCGACGGCCGCATCGGGATCGACGGGCGGGTGAGCGCGGGCCGGGGTGCGGAACTCACCCTCGGCGGCTCGCTGCCGATCGATCCCGACGAGGCCCTGGCCCTGACCGCCCGCGGCAGCCTCGACGCCGCGCTCGCCAACAGCCTGCTCAGCGCCACCGGCCAGCGGGTCGGCGGGCGCGTGGCGCTCGATGCCCGGATCGGCGGCACGCCCGCCGCGCCGCGCGCCGAGGGCGCCGCGACGCTCTCGGGCGGCAGCTTCACCGACCCGCTTCAGGGCATCCGCCTCACCGACATCCAGGGCCGGGCGGTCGGGCGCGGCGACACGATCGTGCTGGAACGCCTCACCGCCGCGACCCGCAACGGCGGCACGCTCGGGGTCGAGGGTCGCGTCGCGCTGGAGCCGGCCCGGGGTTTCCCGGGCAGCCTTCGCATCACCGGCCGGAACGCGGAGCTGGTCTCGAGCCCCCTCGTCACCGCGGTGGCGGGGCTCGACCTGAGCTTGAGCGGACCGCTCGCCGAGCGGCCGAAGATCACCGGCCGGGTCGATCTCGCCTCGGTCGAGGTCTCGGTGCCGGACCGACTCCCCGCCACCGTGAAGCCGCTGCCGGGCACGCGCCGGGTCAACACCACGCCGGAGGTGCGCGCCCGCCTCGCCAGCCGGCCGCAGGGCCGGCAGCTCGCCGCGGGCAAAAGGGGCCGGGCCGGGGCGCCCTTCGACGCCGCCCTGGATATCCAGGTGGAGGCGCCGAACCGCATCTTCGTGCGCGGGCGCGGCATCGACGCCGAGCTCGGCGGGTCGTTGCGCATCACCGGCTCCTCGCGGGATCCGGGGGCGACCGGCGCCTTCGCGATGCGCCGCGGCCGGCTCCAGATCATCGGCCAGCGCCTCGACTTCACCCGCGGGCGCCTGACCTTCGGGGGCGAGCTGACGCGGCCGGACCTCGACTTCCTGGCCGAGACCAAGGCGACCGACATCACGGCCCGCATCGCGGTGACTGGGCCGGCCAACCAGCCGAGCTTCGACATCTCCTCGGACCCGACCCTGCCGCAGGACGAGGTGCTTTCGCGGCTGCTGTTCAAGAAGGCCTCGGGCAGCCTGTCGCCGTTCCAGGCGCTGCAGCTGGCCCAGGCCGTGTCGCAGCTCTCAGGGGGAGCCGGGGGGCCGGACGTGTTCGAGGCGGCGCGCAAGGGGCTCGGCCTCGACAGCCTCGACGTCTCGACCGGCACCAGCGGCGGCCCGGCGGTCGGGGCCTCGCGCTACCTCTCGGACCGGCTCAGCGTGGGCGTGAAGGCTGGCGCCAAGCCCGCCGACACGGGGGCGGTCATCAACTACGACGTGACGCGCCGCGTGAAGGTCCAGGGCGAGGCCGGCAGCGACGGCCGCACAAGCCTCGGCGTCGGCGCCGAGTGGGAGTGGTAGGGCACTGAGCTGAAGTCCCGGATTCCAAAGGTCGAGACCTTTGGCGGGTGCAGGGTGGAACCCTGCATTTGCCTTCTCCGCCCCGGCAAAGCCGGGGCGGAGAAGGCAATCCCGGGGCTGCGCGCCCCGGACCCCGCCTGCAGCGCCTTTAGGCGCCGAAAGGGCCTTGGCCCTTGGGGATCCCAGACCTTGGGCTCCCCGGAACCTCAGATCGAGAACGACGTGCCGCAGCCGCAGGACGCCGTGGCCAGCGGGTTCACGATCTTGAAGGACTGGCCGATCAGGTCGTTCACAAAATCAATGGTCGAGCCGCTCATGTACTCGAGCGACACCGGGTCGATCACCACGGTCGCGCCGTCGCGCTCCACCGCCACGTCTTGGTCGACGCGGTCGCGGGCGATGTCGAAGGCGTAGGAGAAGCCCGAGCAGCCGCCGCCGTTGACGCTGATCCGCAGCACCGAGCCGGGCGGCTCGGCGCCCATGATCTCGTTGATGCGCCGGGCGGCGCGGGGGGTCAGGGTGATCTCGGTCATTGATGCACCGGACATGGGCTACCGGAAGGTGCTGTGCGTAAGCGGGCGCCCGGCGATTGCCGGACGCGCCGCGGCCCACAAGATATGGGCGACGGACGGGCCCCGCAACGCGGGCGAGGTTGGGGGTGTCATGCGGGTATCGGAGCGGAGAGGATCGCGTGCGGCCACCCGGTGAGCGCTGGCGCGCACCCTACGCCACGGATCCGGCGCGCACGCGCGGGCGGCTGATCCCCGAGCCGGCCTCGCCGACCCGCAGCGCCTTCCAGCGCGACCGCGACCGCATCGTCCACGCCACCGCCTTCCGGCGGCTCAAGCACAAGACCCAGGTCTTCGTGCACCACGAGGGCGACCACTACCGCACCCGCCTGACCCACACCCTGGAGGTCAGCCAGATCGCCCGCGCGCTCGCCCGCGCGCTCGGCCTCGACGAGGATCTGGCCGAGGCGCTCGCCCTCAGCCACGACCTCGGCCACACCTGCTTCGGCCATACGGGCGAGGACGCGCTCGACGCCTGCATGGCGCCCTACGGCGGGTTCGACCACAACGCCCAGGCCCTGCGCATCGTCACGCGGCTGGAGCGGCGCTACGCCGGCTTCGACGGGCTGAACCTCGCCTGGGAGACGCTGGAGGGGCTGGTCAAGCACAACGGCCCGCTGCTGGAGGCCGACGGCACGCCGACCCCACGCTACCGACAGGCGGGCATCCCGGCGGCGATCCTGGAATTCGACGCGCTCTTTCCCCTCGAACTCGCCCTCCACGCGGGCCCCGAGGCGCAGGTCGCCGCGCTCGCCGACGACATCGCCTACGACAGCCACGATCTCGACGACGGCCTGCGGGCCGGGCTGTTCGAGCTGGCGGATCTCGCGGAGGTGCCGTTCCTGAAGGGGCTGCTCGACGAGATCGACGGGCTCCACCCGAACCTCGAAACATCGCGCAAGATCCACGAGCTGGCCCGCCGGGTGATCACCCGCTTCGTCGAGGACCTGATCGGGCAGGGGGAGCGCCGCATCGCGGAACTCGGGCCGGCAAGCGTCGCGGACATCCGCGCGGCGGGCGCGCCGGTCATCGCCTTCTCGCCCGCCATCGCGGCGGCGGACGCCGACATCAAGCGCTTCCTCTACGCCCGGATGTACCGCCATCCCGGCGTGATGGCGGTGCGCGCCAAGGCGAACGCCATCGTGGCCGACCTGTTCGCGGCCTTCTCGGCCGACCCGGCCCGGATGCCCGAGGAGTGGAGCGCGGGGCTGAGCAACGCCTCCGAGGCCCGGGTAGCGCGGCGGATCAGCGACTACATCGCGGGCATGACCGACACCTACGCGGTGCTCGCCCACCGGAGCCTCTTCCGCTCGACGCCGGACCTGCACTGGTCCCCGCCGAGCCGCGGCCTGCCGCTCGCCGAGCCCTGAGGCCGGCGAGCGGGCGCGCGCCTACCAGCAGCCGCAACCGGCGCCGTAGCTGTAGCCGTAGGTAGGGGCGGCGTAGCCGTAGGACGGGTAGCTGTAGCCGACCGGGGCGTAGCCGTAGGAGCCGTAGCCGTTCGTGCCGTAATAGGGCGCCCCATAGCCGTAGGAGCCGGCCGCGAGCGTGCCCGCCGCCAGGCCCACGCCCAGGCCGATCCCCGCGCCGGCAAGACCAAGGCCGAGGCCCCGGCCGTAGCCGCGGCCACCGTAGAAGCCGCCGCGATAGCCGTAGCCGGCCGCGCGGTAGCCGTAGCCGCGCCCGCCATACCCGCCGTAGCCGAAGCCCCGGCCCGCGTAGCCGCGGTAGCCGCCATAGCCGAAGCCACGCCCGCCGTAGACGCCGCGGTGGCCCGCGAAGCCCCCGCCGTAACCGCCGCGATAGCCGCCGTAGCCGTAGGGGCCGGCCTCGGCGCTCGGCATCATCATCAGGCCGGCGCCGAGCGCCGCGCCAGCCAGAACAAGGGCCTTCATCTCGTGGTCTCCAGCGCGCGAAAACGGCGCGACACGCCAGTCAACGCAAACTTGGCCGTATCGGTTCAAGCCGGAACTCTACGCAGATCTTTGCGTCTCCGTGGACAACACAGTCCTGGCGAACCGTCCGACACCCGGCCGGGCAAGGGCGGGCGGCCCGCCATGATCGCGCCGCCGAGGTCCCCTGCCGTGACTTGAACCCGCCCCCTTGCTATGCGCGGGCGAGAGAAGGCACGCGCCGCCGCCCGTTCCAGGCGGCCCCTGCGACGGATCCGACGACACGACCATGAACATCTTCGCCCTGTTCGAGGCGCGCGTGCGCGAGGCCCTCGAAGCGCTGACCCGTTCCGGCACCCTGCCCGAGGGGCTCGACCTCGCCCGCGTGGTGGTCGAGCCGCCGCGCGACCCCGCCCACGGGGATCTGGCTACCAACGCCGCCCTGGTGCTGGCCAAGGAGGCGCGCGCCAACCCGAAGGCGCTCGGCGAGGCGCTCGCCGCGGAGCTGCGCGCCGACCCGCGGGTGACCGAGGCGAGCGTGGCCGGCCCGGGCTTCATCAACCTGCGGCTGGCGCCGCACGTCCTGCAGGACGTGGTGCGCTCGGCACTCGCCGACCCGGCGGGCTTCGGCCGGGCCAGGATGCCGGGCGGGCTCGTCAACATCGAGTACGTCTCGGCCAACCCCACGGGGCCGATGCATGTCGGCCACGGCCGCGGCGCGGTCTTCGGCGACGCGCTGGCGAACCTCCTCGTCGCGGCGGGCCGCGAGGTCGTGCGCGAGTACTACATCAACGACGCGGGCGCGCAGGTCGTGGTGCTGGCCCGCTCGGCCTACATCCGCTACCTCCAGGCGCTCGGCCGAAGCGACGCCGTGGTGGGGGAGGGGCTCTACCCGGGCGACTACCTGATCCCGGTGGGGCAGGCGCTGGCCGAGCGCCACGGCGATTCGCTCGCCGACACGCCGGAATCCGAGTGGCTGCCGGTCGTGCGCGACGCCGCGCTCGGCGCCATGATGGAGATGATCCGCGACGACCTCGCGGCCATCGGCATCCGGCACGACGTGTTCTTCTCCGAGCGCAAGCTCCAGGATAGCGGTGCGGTGGGCGAACTCCTCGGCGCGCTGCGCGCCCGCGGCCTCGTCTACGAGGGGCGCCTGCCTCCGCCCAAGGGCCAGTTGCCGGAGGATTGGGAGGACCGCGAGCAGACCCTGTTCCGCACGCGCGAGTTCGGCGACGACACCGACCGGCCGCTGCTGAAGTCGGACGGCACCTACACCTACTTCGCGGCCGACATCGCCTATCACCGGGACAAGTTCCTGCGCGGCGCCCGTGAGATGATCGACGTGCTGGGCGCCGACCACGGCGGCTACGTCAAGCGCATGCAGGCGGCCGTGAAGGCGGTGTCGGACGGCGAGGCCACCCTCGACGTGAAGCTCTGCCAGCTCGTGCGGCTGCTGCGGGCGGGCGAGCCCGTGAAGATGTCGAAGCGCGCGGGCGAGTTCGTGACGCTGCGCGAGGTCATCGACGAGGTCGGGCGCGACGCGATCCGCTTCATGATGCTCTACCGGAAGAACGACGCCACCCTCGATTTCGACCTCGCCAAGGTGGTCGAGCAGTCGAAGGACAACCCGGTCTTCTACGTGCAGTACGCCCATGCCCGGGCCCGCTCGGTGCAGCGGCAGGCGCGCGAGGCCTTCCCCGATACGGACTTCGCGGACGCCGCCGCGCTGGCGGAAGCCGACCTCGGCCGGCTCATCGATTCGGGGGAGATCGAGATGATGCGCCTCGTGGCGCAGTACCCCCGGGTGCTGGAGGCGGCCGCCGCCGCGCACGAGCCGCACCGCATCGCCTTCCATCTCTACGAAGTCGCAAGTTCGCTGCATAGTTTCTGGAACAAGGGCAAAGACTTGCCGCAATTACGGTTTGTTAATGCAACCGACCGAAAGTCGACCGAGGCGAGGCTGGCCCTCGTCGAGGCCGTGCGGAGCACGCTCGCTTCCGGTCTCGCAGTGCTGGGCGTCACCGCACCCGATGAGATGCGCTGAGGCCCGGATCGGCGTTAGAGGGAGATTGCTGCCATGACGAATGCCGCGCGCGCCCAGCTCGACCTCGAAGCCTTCGCGCGCGAGCTTCAGCAGCAGACCGGGGGCAAGCCCGGCGCTCCGGCGGGCAAGGATCCGCTCGCCGAGCTCGCCCGCATCGTCGGGCAGGACGACCCCTTCCGCGCCCTGCTGGCCGCCCGCGACGAGCGGCGCGGCGAGCAGGACCGCGCGGCGGAGCAGCCCGCCGCCCATCCATCCTGGCAGGGCCGCGCCGAGCCGAGCTTCGCCCCGGAGCAGCACTACGCCCCCGAGGCATCGCGCCCCACCCCGGCCGACGCCTTCGATCAGTATCTCGCCTCCGTCGAGCAGGCGCCGCCGGAGAGCTACGGCGAGGAGCCCGTCGTCGCCGACCAGCGCGGCCTGAAGCGTGTGCGGCCGCGCCGCCGGCTCGCCACGGTGGGCGCGGGCGTGGCCGTCGTCGCCGTCGCGGTGAGCGGCGCGCTCGCCTACAAGGGCCTCAGCGGCGGCCATTCGGGCGGCGTGCCGGTGATCCAGGCCGACACCGCCCCGCTCAAGGTCGCCCCGAAGGTCGCCGACGGCGTCGAGATCCCGGATCAGAACCGGCAGATCTACGAGCCGAAGGCGAAGGACAGCCAGATCCGCATCGTCAACCGCGAGGAGCAGCCGATCGACATCGGCCAGGCCGCCCGCGCGGCCCAGACCGGCACCGTGACCCCGGGCAGCGCCCCGCTCGACGCCTTCGGCGAGCCCCGCCGCGTGCGCACCGTGGCGGTGAAGCCCGACACGCCGCCGTCCACGGCGCCCGCGCCCCAGCGCCAGGCCGCCGACGAGGCGCCCCCCGCCTCGCCGATCCCCACCATGACGATGCCGACCGAGGAGCCGGCCCCGCGCGCCCGGCCCGCGCGCCTCGCTGCCGCGACGCCTCAGGCCCCGGCTCAGCCCGCCGCGCAGCCGGCGCCCGCGCCCGTCGCCCAGGAGGCCGCCGAGCAGCCGCGTCCGGCGCCGTCGATCCGCAAGGCGCCGCAGCGCCTCGCCTCCGCCTCGCCGGAGGCCGGCATCCCGGCCGAGCCCACCACCACGGCCGCGGCCGACACCCCCGCCGTGAGCAACGCCGCGGTCGGCGGCTTCTCGGTGCAGCTCGGCGTGCGCAACAGCGCGGGCGACGCCCAGGCGGCGTTCCGCGAGATGCAGCGCAAGTACAGCCAGCTCGCGGGCAAGCCCGAGCTGATCCGTCAGGCCGAGGTCAACGGCAAGAGCATCTTCCGCGTCCGCGTCGGGCCGCTCGCCAAGGCCGAGGCGACGAGCCTCTGCAGCGCGCTGCAGGGTGCGGGCGGCCAGTGCTTCGTGGCCAAGAACTGAGCCCGAAACCGAGCCGCGGCGCCTAGCGCGCCGGCCGCCCCTTCCCCCGAGTCCGGAACGCAACACCCGCCGGGCGGCATTGCCCGCGGGCGAGCGCTGCCCCGCTTTCGCCTTGCGGGCGGGGTTCCTCCGGCGGATCCTCCTCGGCTTCCCGGATCCCGATCCGGTCCCGTCCACCCCGCGCGAGCCCGTCCCGATGTCCTCCCGTGCCCTGATCCTCGGCTGCGCCGGCCGGACCCTCGCGCCGGAGGAGGCCGCCTTCTTCCGGGACGTGCGGCCCTGGGGCTTCATCCTGTTCAAGCGCAACATCGGCACGCCCGACGAGGTGCGGGCGCTGACCGCGGCGCTGCGCAACACGGTCGGCCGGGCCGACGCGCCGATCCTGATCGACCAGGAGGGCGGCCGGGTGCAGCGCATGGGCCCGCCGCACTGGCCGTCCTACCCGGCGGGCCGGGCCTACGCGCGCTTCGACGGGGCGGCCGCGGCGCTGGCCCGCCTCGGCGCCCGGCTGATGGCGCACGATCTGGCCGATGTCGGCATCAATGTCGATTGCGCGCCGGTGCTCGACGTGCCGGTGGCGGGCGCCCACGACATCATCGGCGACCGCGCCTACGGCACCACGCCCACGGCGGTGGCGGAGATCGGCCGGGCGGTCGCCGAGGGCCTGATGGCGGGCGGCGTGCTGCCGGTGATGAAGCACATCCCCGGCCACGGCCGCGCGGCCTGCGACAGCCATCACGGCCTTCCGCTGGTCGAGACCGACCTCGCCACCCTGGAGGCGCAGGATTTCGCGCCGTTCCGGGCGCTGGCCGACCTGCCGATGGCGATGAGCGCCCACGTGGTGTTCCGGGCCCTCGATCCGGAGCGGCCCGCGACCCAGTCGGCCACAGTGATCGAGCGGGTGATCCGCGGCGCCATCGGCTTCGACGGTCTGCTGATGACCGACGACCTCTCGATGCACGCCCTCCAGGGTCCGTTCCGGGCCCGCGCCGAGGCGGCCTTCGCGGCCGGCATCGACGTGGCGCTCCACTGCAACGGCGAGCGCGCCGAGATGGAGGCGGTCGCCGAGGGCGCGCCGCTGCTCGCGGGCGAGGCCCTGCGCCGGACCGAGGCGGCGCTCGCCCGCCTGAGCGGGGCGGGGGAGGGGCTCGACCTGCCCGAGGCCCGCGCCCGCTTCGCGGCGGCTTTGGGTCTGGCGGCCTGATTCGGGGCAAGGGCTCGCCGCGTATTCCCTCCCCCATCCCCGCCCTTCACAGCCGCGCCGGAGTGTCACCGCGCGCCCGGTAGCGGGCAGATTCGAAACGTTCTATACGGGCGCCAGGCTGCGCCGCGCGATCCCGGGTCGTCCAATTCGACCCTCGCGCACCTCCTGCTCGGGCACACCCGAGGCGGCGCGCGCTCCCGGGAGCGCAGTCCGGCCGAACACAGTCTTCGTGGCGCAGGATATGCCTGCGCGTGTTCGACAATCGCCAGCGAGGAAGACTCTAGCCGTGGCATCACTCGACAGCTTCAAGTCCCGCCAGACCCTGGAGGCCGGGGGCAAGACCTACACCTACTACTCGATCCCCGAGGCCCAGCAGAACGGCCTCGCCGACGCGGCCTCGCTGCCCTTCTCCATGAAGGTGCTGCTGGAGAACCTGCTGCGCTTCGAGGACGACCGCTCGGTCCGCAAGGCGGACGTCGAGGCCGCCGTGGCATGGCTCGGCAACCGCGGCAAGACCGAGACCGAGATCGCCTTCCGGCCCTCGCGCGTGCTGATGCAGGACTTCACCGGCGTGCCCGCCGTGGTGGATCTCGCCGCCATGCGCGATGCGATGGTCAATCTCGGCGGCGACCCGCAGAAGATCAACCCGCTCGTCCCCGTCGATCTCGTCATCGACCACTCGGTGATCGTGGACGAGTTCGGCACCCCGAAGGCGCTCGACGAGAACGTCGCGCTCGAATACGCTCGCAACGGCGAGCGCTACACCTTCCTAAAGTGGGGCCAGTCGGCCTTCGACAACTTCTCGGTCGTGCCGCCCGGCACCGGCATCTGCCACCAGGTCAACCTCGAATACCTGTCGCAGACCGTCTGGACCAAGAGCGAGGACGGCGCCGAGATCGCCTATCCGGACAGCCTCGTCGGCACCGATTCGCACACCACGATGGTCAACGGGCTGGCCGTGCTCGGCTGGGGCGTCGGCGGCATCGAGGCCGAGGCCGCGATGCTCGGCCAGCCGCTCTCGATGCTGATCCCCGAGGTCGTCGGCTTCAAGCTCTCCGGCAAGCTGCCCGAGGGCACGACCGCGACCGACCTCGTGCTCACCGTCACGCAGATGCTGCGCAAGAAGGGCGTGGTCGGCAAGTTCGTGGAGTTCTACGGCCCCGGCCTCGACGACATGCCGGTCGCCGACCGCGCCACCATCTCCAACATGGCGCCCGAGTACGGCGCGACCTGCGGCTTCTTCCCCGTCGATCAGAAGACCATCGACTTCCTGAAGGTCACCGGCCGCGCCGACGACCGCATCGCGCTGGTCGAGGCCTACGCGAAGGCGCAGGGCATGTGGCGCGACGCCGACACGCCGGACCCGGTCTTCACCGACACGCTCGAGCTCGACATGGGCGACGTGCAGCCCTCGCTCGCCGGCCCGAAGCGCCCGCAGGACCGCGTGCTGCTCGCCGACGCCAAGACGGGCTTCGCGGCCTCGATGGAGAGCGAGTTCAAGCGCGCCGCCGACATCGCCTCGCGCTACGCGGTGGAAGGCACGAACTACGACATCGGCCACGGCGACGTGGTGATCGCCGCGATCACGAGCTGCACCAACACCTCGAACCCGAGCGTGATGATCGGCGCGGGGCTGCTGGCCCGCAACGCGGTCGCCAAGGGCCTGACCTCGAAGCCCTGGGTGAAGACCTCGCTCGCGCCCGGCAGCCAGGTGGTCGCCGAATACCTGGAGAAGGCCGGCCTGCAGAAGCCCCTCGACCAGCTCGGCTTCAACCTCGTGGGCTTCGGCTGCACCACCTGCATCGGCAATTCGGGCCCGCTCCCGGCCCCGATCTCGAAGGCGATCAACGACAACGACGTGGTCGCGGCGGCCGTGCTCTCGGGCAACCGCAACTTCGAGGGCCGCGTGAACCCGGACGTCCGGGCGAACTACCTCGCCTCGCCGCCGCTGGTGGTGGCCTACGCGCTCGCCGGCTCGCTCCAGGTGGACCTGACCAAGGAGCCGCTCGGCAAGGGTAGCGACGGCCAGCCCGTCTACCTCCGGGACATCTGGCCCTCCTCGGCCGAGGTCGCCGCGTTCATCGAGCAGAACATCACCTCGGAGCTGTTCAAGAGCCGCTACGCCGACGTGTTCGGCGGCGACCAGAACTGGCGGGACGTCGAGGTCACCGAGGCCGAGACCTTCGCCTGGAACGGCGGCTCGACCTACGTCCAGAACCCGCCCTACTTCGTCGGCATGGAGAAGACCCCGGCTCCGGTCACCGACATCGAGGGCGCCCGGATCCTGGGCCTCTTCCTCGACTCGATCACCACCGACCACATCTCGCCCGCGGGCAACATCCGCGCGGCCTCGCCGGCCGGCGAGTACCTGCAGTCGCATCAGGTGCGGGTGCAGGACTTCAACCAGTACGGCACCCGCCGCGGCAACCACGAGGTGATGATGCGGGGCACCTTCGCCAACATCCGCATCAAGAACCAGATGGTGAAGGACGCCGCCGGCAACGTGGTCGAGGGCGGGTGGACGCACTTCCAGCCCACCGGCGAGAAGATGTTCATCTACGACGCGGCGCAGAAATACGCCGAGGCCGGCACGCCGCTGGTGATCTTCGCCGGCAAGGAGTACGGCACCGGCTCGTCGCGCGACTGGGCGGCCAAGGGCACGAAGCTGCTCGGTGTCCGCGCCGTGGTGGCGGAGAGCTTCGAGCGCATCCACCGCTCGAACCTCGTCGGTATGGGCGTGGTGCCGCTGGTCTTCCAGGGCGACACGAGTTGGCAGTCGCTCGGCCTGAAGGGCGACGAGACCGTCACGATCAAGGGGCTGGCCGGCGAGCTGAAGCCGCGCCAGACGCTGACCGCGGAGATCACGTCCGCCGACGGCTCGGTCAAGGAGGTCCCACTGACCTGCCGGATCGATACGCTCGACGAGCTCGAGTACTTCCGCAACGGCGGCATCCTTCCTTACGTGCTGCGCTCGCTCGCGGCGTAAGGCGGAAGCAGACCGCGATGTGACGAGGGCCGCGCCGGATGACCCGGCGCGGCCCTCGTCAC
>NZ_BPQM01000010.1 GCF_022179245.1 Methylobacterium gregans | reverse complement strand
GGGCGGCCGGAGCCGAGCGCGGTCCTTGGCACCGGCGGCTGACGGGCGCTCGATGCCCGGACCACGGATGCACGCCTTAACCCGACGCACGCCCTCGCCGAGCCATCGCTGCCATGCTGGGTTCCGCGGGCAGCGCGCGGGGGACGAGGACGCGCCGGCCCGACCGCACCGCCGACGATGCCGACCCGACCGGGCGCATCGACAGCCCCGATCCGCACCCGTTGCGCCGGGGCGAGAGCGCCCTCCTCATGCGCCTCGCCCTCTAGGCCGGGGATATCGGGATCTGGGACCACGATCCCGTCTCGGATCGGCTGGAATGAGACGGGCGCACGCGTGCCCTGTTCGGCCTGGGGCCGGACGAACCCGTCAGCTATGCGAGCACCTTCCTGCCGCGCCGGCACCCTCAGGACCGCGAAGCGGTGGACGCGGCGCTCCGGACGGCTGTGCAGCCCGGGGGGAGTGGCCTGCTCGAGGCCGAGTAGCGCGTCTGCCTGCCGGCGGCACCGGAGCGCGGGCCGCGCTGGCACGCCGCTCGCGGACGGCTGGTGGTCTCGGACGGCCGCGCGACCCGCTTCGTCGGCACGATCCGCGACATCACGCACCGCATGCGGGCAGCCCGCGCCGAGCAGGCCGTGCGCGAGCGCTACCGCCTCGTCATCCGCGCCACCAAGGACGCGATCTGGGACCGGGACGTCGTCTCCGACGCGGTGGCGTGAAACGAGGCGATGACCACCGCCTACGGTTGGGGGCCGCACCGGATCGAGCCGACGGGCGCGTGGTGGCTCGCCCAAGTCCACCCGGGTGATCGGGATCGGGTGGAGCAGGACATCCGCGCCGTGATTGCCGGACAGGCCGCCGGGTGGGGCCACGAATACCGCTTCGGGCGCGCGGACGGCTCATACGCGGAGGTGCTCGATTGCGGCTACACGGTGCGCGACGCGGACGGGCGCCCGCTACGCATGATCGGCGCGATGCTCGACGTGACCGAGCGCAACCGCAGCGAAGCGCAGTTCGGGGCGATCTTCGAGGGGGGCGAATCCCGGTATCGTCCAGCTCGACCCCCGCGGCCTGATGGTGCTGCACGTCAACCGGAAGCTCTGCGCGATCTGCGCTGCGCCGGCGGAGGCGATCGTCGGCCGCTCCGTAGCCATGTGGACGCCGGAGGAGGACGCGGAGGTCCGCGACCGGTTGCACCGCCGCCTCGCGGATGGCCAGATTCCGCCGGAGGATCTGGAGATGCGCTACAGGCGGGCGGACGGGCGCATCATCTGGGCGCGGGGCAACCTCGTCTCGCATGTGCTCGGCGACGAGGCGCTGACCACCGCGATGATCGAGGACATCACGCAGGAGCGCCTCGACGCGGCGTGCCGGCAGGCGCTGGTCGAGATCAGCGACGCCCTGCGCGAGGCGCGCGGCCGGCCGGCCGTGGTGGCGGCGGTGGCGGTGATCGGCCGGACCCTGCGGGCCCGCTGGGCCGGCTTCGGCGGGTTCGACGGGAGCGTCCTCGCGCCGGCCGCGGCGTTCTGGCACCGACCGGGCGAACCCGGCCTACCCGGCGCCGGGGGCGCGTGCCCCTGCCCCGCCGCTTCCGCGTCTCCTGCGCGCCGGCGCGGGGCTGGCGATCGCCGACGTCGCGCTCGACCCGCGGGTGCCGCGGACGCGGCCCCCTTCGCGGCGCTCGGCACCCGCCCGCCGATCCTGGTGCCGGTGGGCGCGCACGGGCGCGTCGCCAGCGTGCTCTCTGTCCACGAGGCTGCGCTCAGCACCTGGACGCCCGACGAGATCGACTTCGTGCGCGAGGTCGCCGAGCGCGTCCGCGACGACCTCGGCCGGATACAGGCCGAGGACCAGCAATCCTTGCGCAACCGCGAGCTCAGCCACCGGCTGAAGAACACGCTGGCGATAGGCGCTTGCCCGGTCGGGGCCATGGGGCGCGAGAGGCCCGAGAAGGGCCGTTCAGGCCGCCCGAACGGTTGCCAGGAACCCGCCGACCGCGGCCCGGAGGTCGCTTGCCTGCCGGGCGAGGTCGCCGGCCGCGGCCAGCACCTGGGCTGAGCCGGCGCTCGCGGTCGCCGCGGTCTCGCTGACGCCGGCGATGTGTGTGGAGACGGTGCGGCTCCCCTGCGAGGCTTGCGCTGTGGTGCGGGCGATCTCGACGGTCGCCGCGCCCTGCTCCTCCACCGCCGCGGCGATGTCCCCACCGATCCGCGAGAGTCGCTGGATCGCTCCGTTGATGCCGCCGATCGCCGCGACCGAGGCGTTGGTGGAGCTGGTGATCTCCGAGACCTTCGCGCCGATCTCGGCGGTTGCCCGCGTGGTCTGGCCGGCGAGGTTCTTCACCTCCGCCGCCACCACTGCGAAGCCGCGTCCCGCCTCTCCGGCGCGGGCCGCCTCGATGGTGGCGTTCAAAGCCAGCAGGTTGGTCTGGTCGGCGATCTCCGAGATCAGACCGACGATCTGGCCGATGCTGCCGGCCGCCGTTGCGAGGCGCTGGACCTCGCCGGCCATCTCCGCGGCGTCGCGCTCGGCCTCGGCCGAGAGACCGGCCGAGGTCGAGGCCTGCGCGGCGATCTCGCGGACCGAGGCCGACAGCTCCTCGGTCGCCGCCGCGACGGTGTCGGCGGAGAGCGCCGCTTCCTGGGAGACGCTGGCCACCTCGCGGCTCAGGGCCGTCGTGTCCTGTGCGGCCTGCGCCATCGCGGTCGCGGCGCGCTGGAGCTGGCCGGCAGCCTCCGAGACCGCCTCGACGATGCCGCCGACCTGCGCCTCGAAGCCCGCCGCCAGATCGAGCACCGCGCGGCGCTGGGCTGCCGCGGTCTCGGCCGCCGACCGCTCCCGCTCGGCCCGGTGGGCCCGGCTCTCCGCGACGCTCGCCTGGAAGGCCTCCGCGGCCTGCGAGAGGGCGCGGACCTCGCGGGGGCCGCGCTGCGGGATCACCACACCGGCCTCGCCGCGGCCGATGGCGCCGAGCACCTGCGCCATGCGGGTCAGCGGCCGGGCGATGGCACTGCCGAGGCCGAGCGCGAGGCCGACGGAGAGCCCGAAGGTGGCCAGCCCCGCGGCGAGCCACAGCGCGAGCGCCCGGTCGGCCCTGGCCCGGATCGCGGCCGCGGACGACACGAGATCGGCGCTCAGCCGGTCCTCGACGCCCTTCAGCCCGTCGATCCGCTGCGTGGCAAGGTGGAACCACTGGGGCGCGTCGCGGAAGGCGAGCGCCTCGCCCGGCGCCGTATCGAGGGCGAGCCGACGCAGGCGCGCGACCTCGCGCGCTGGCTCGGTCGCCTCTGCGGCGTCGAGGAGCGCCGCCTGCTCGGGGGCAGCGCCGGCCCGGAACTGCGCGTCAGCGCCCGTTTGACCCGCGACGAGCGCGGCGAGCCGCACGAGGCCCGCCTGATCGAGCCGGCCCGCCGCGAAGGCGGCGGAGGCCGCCGCCCGCTCCTGGCCGGCATTCTCCTTCAGGGTGAGGAAGGCTGCGTAGGTCGCCGCGCGACCGGCGATGTCTGCCTCGCTCACCAGACCCGACATACCCCGCACGATGCCGAGGCCGTCGGCGATGACGCCAGTGTAGTAGGCGGTGGCCTGGGGCGGGGCGAGCCCGAGAGAATCGATACGTTGGCGCTGCGCCGCAATCCCGCTCAGGGCCTGCACGAAGCCCCTTCCCCGCCCGGCCAGTGCGGGAGCTTCCGCTGCCTCGGCGAGGCCGCGCAGGGTCGCGTCCGTTCGTTCACGCTGGGCAGCGAGTTCCGCGCCGAACTGGGTCCCCTTCGAGCCGACGAACAGGCTCGACGCGCCCCGCTCCCGCTGAGCCTCGTGCACGAAGGCGCTGATGCGCGTCGCGAGGCCGGTCAGATCTCCCACCCGGACCATCTCGGTCCGCTGCGCCGCGCGCTCGAACACCGTGATCGTCGTCACCGCACCGAATGCGAGGCAGGGCGCCAGCGCCACGGCAACGATGCGTCCGCGCAAGGACCCCAGAAAACCCCCACCCATGGCTCGCCCGTCTTGTTCTCGTTGTCTTGCGCGCAGTGTTGTGGTGTTGCGCCTAAACAAAGAGTTGCCTTTGCCGAGGTTGCTCAACTTCAATGCAGTATGCGCCTTTCATAGTCACTCCTTGCGCCCTTACGGCTAAGGGCGGGGTTGTCGGGGCCTGACGGCGTCCGGTTGCACGGTTCCGGCGGACGGATGCTCTTGAGTCAGGGGACAGGGTTCCACTCCAGCTGTTCCCGGAGCGCGACCTTTTGCTTTGGGCAGAATGGCCGGCACTTCGCTCGTGAATAGGGAGCCCGTGCCTGGGCCGGCACGCGACATCGGCCACCACGGAGCGCCGGCCACTATCAGTCCGTAACCCCGCACTGCGTGAACCCGGTGGCCGTCGGGAATTTGCACGCCGAGGCCGGCCTCGGTCGCAGCGCCGCGGGATTGTGGCTGTACTCTTTTCGTTCTAAGCAAGCCGCTCGGATTCGGGTGAGGGGCTTGCATCGGCCCGTCTTGTCCCGGGCGCGGCGCGTCCGACATGAGCGGTGCGGACCGTTCCGCCGCCTCGCCCGTTACCGCTGCACGAAGACGCTCCGAAAGACTGCCCGCCCATGGCCAAAGCCAACGTCGCCGCGAAGAACACGGCCGGCAAGACCAGCGCCGGCAAGGTGACCCGCAAGACGGGCGATGCGCCGGCCAGGAAGACGGACGCGGACAAGGCGACGAAGACCGCTGCGGCGAAGACGCGGCCCGCAGCCTCCGCGGCGGAGGCGGAGAGCCGGTTCGACCGTCTCTTCGAGGGGGCGCAGGCCGCGCGCGACCAGCGCGTGATCTCGGTGCGCGGCGCGCGCGAGCACAATCTGAAGAACGTCGACCTGACGATCCCGCGCGACAAGCTGGTCGTGTTCACCGGCCTGTCAGGCTCCGGCAAGTCGTCGCTGGCCTTCGACACGATCTATGCCGAGGGGCAGCGCCGCTACGTCGAGTCGCTCTCGGCCTATGCCCGCCAGTTTCTGGAGATGATGGCCAAGCCCGACGTCGATCAGATCGACGGGCTCTCGCCGGCCATCTCGATCGAGCAGAAGACCACCTCGAAGAACCCGCGCTCGACCGTCGGCACCGTCACGGAGATCTACGACTACATGCGCCTGCTCTGGGCGCGGGTCGGCATCCCCTACTCGCCGGCCACCGGCCTGCCGATCGAGAGCCAGACGGTCAGCCAGATGGTCGATCGCGTCCTGGCGCTTCCGGAGAAGACCCGGCTCTACCTGCTCGCCCCCGTGGTGCGCGGACGTAAGGGCGAGTACCGCAAGGAGATCGCCGATTTCCAGAAGAAGGGCTTCCAGCGTCTCAGGATCGACGGCGAGTACTACGCCATCGACGACGTGCCCAAGCTCGACAAGAAGCTCAAGCACGACATCGACGTGGTGGTGGACCGCATCGTCGTGCGCGACGACATCGGCTCGCGGCTGGCCGAGTCCTTCGAGACGGCCCTGGACCTCGCCGACGGCATCGCCGACATCGAGTTCGCGGACGCCCCCGAGGGCGAGGCGCCGCGAAAGATCACCTTCTCGTCGCGCTTCGCCTGCCCGGTCTCGGGCTTCACGATCCCCGAAATCGAACCCCGGCTGTTCTCGTTCAACAACCCGTTCGGCGCCTGCCCGACCTGCGGCGGCATCGGCCACGAGATGCGGATCGACCCCGAACTCGTGATCGGCGACGGGGCTCTGAGCCTCAAGCGCGGCGCGGTCGCGCCCTGGGCCAAGTCCACCTCGCCCTATTACGGGCAGACGCTCGACGCGCTCGCCAAGCATTTCGGTTTCAAGACCACGGTGGCCTGGGACGAGCTTCCGGCCTCGGCCCGCGCCGTCGTCCTCTACGGAACGGGCGAGCAGGCGGTACGCTTCGCCTACGACGACGGCATGCGGGCCTACGGAGTCTCGAAGCCCTTCGAGGGCGTGATCCCGAACCTCGAGCGCCGCTACAAGGAGACCGACAGCGACGCGACCCGCGAGGAGATCGGGCGCTTCATGAGCGAGACGCCCTGCGCTGCCTGCGGCGGCAAGCGGCTGAAGCCCGAGGCGCTCGCCGTGAAGATCGACATGCGCGACATCGCCGAGGTGACCGCGCTCTCGGTCTCGGACGCGCATCGCTGGTTCTCGGAGCTTCCCGAGAAACTCACGCCGAAGCAGAACGAGATCGCCGTCCGCATCCTGAAGGAGATCCGCGACCGCCTGACCTTCCTGGTCGATGTCGGCCTCGAATACCTGACGCTTGCGCGCGGCTCCGGTTCGCTGTCCGGAGGCGAGAGCCAGCGCATCCGTCTCGCCTCGCAGATCGGCTCGGGGCTCACCGGCGTGCTCTACGTGCTCGACGAGCCCTCGATCGGCCTGCACCAGCGCGACAACGAGCGCCTGCTCGGCACGCTGAAGCGCCTGCGCGACCTCGGCAACTCGGTGATCGTGGTCGAGCACGACGAGGACGCGATCCTGCAGGCCGATTACGTGGTCGATGTCGGGCCGGGCGCGGGCATCCATGGCGGGCGGATCATCGCGCAGGGCACGCCGGCGGAGGTGCTGGCGCACCCCGACTCGCTCACCGCCAAGTACCTGACGGGGGAGCTCTCGGTCCGGACGCCGGCCAGCCGCCGGAAGGGCCGCAAGGGCAAGCTCGCTCTCTTCGGAGCCCGCGGCAACAATCTCCAGAACGTCGACGTCGAGATTCCGCTCGGCACCTTCACCTGCATCACGGGGGTGTCCGGCGGCGGCAAGTCGACGCTCATCATCGACACGCTCTACAAGGCGGTGGCGAAGAAGCTGAACGGCGCGCTGGAGCACCCGGCGCCCTACGGGCGGCTGGAGGGGCTGGAGCACCTCGACAAGGTCATCGACATCGACCAGTCGCCGATCGGGCGCACGCCGCGCTCGAATCCGGCGACCTATATCGGCGCCTTCACGCCGATCCGCGACTGGTTCGCGGGTCTGCCCGAGGCCAAGGCCCGCGGCTACCAAGCGGGGCGCTTCTCCTTCAACGTGAAGGGCGGGCGCTGCGAGGCCTGCTCGGGCGACGGCGTCATCAAGATCGAGATGCACTTCCTGCCCGACGTCTACGTCACCTGCGATGTCTGCAAGGGCCGGCGCTACGACCGTGAGACGCTGGAGGTGAAGTACCGCGAACGCTCGATCTCGGACGTCCTCGACATGACGGTCGAGGAGGCGGCCGAGCTGTTCAAGGCCGTGCCGTCGATCCGCGACAAGATGGAGACGCTGAAGCGCGTCGGCCTGCACTATGTCCGGGTCGGCCAGCAGGCGACGACCCTGTCCGGCGGCGAGGCGCAGCGCGTGAAGCTCTCGAAGGAGCTGTCGAAGCGCGCCACCGGCCGCACCCTCTACATCCTGGACGAGCCGACGACGGGCCTGCACTTCCACGACGTCGCCAAGCTCATGGAGGTGCTCCACGAACTCGTCGACCAGGGCAATACCGTGGTGGTGATCGAGCACAACCTCGAGGTGATCAAGACCGCCGACTGGGTGATCGACATGGGCCCCGAGGGCGGCCGCGGCGGCGGCCGGGTCGTCGCGCAGGGCACGCCGGAGCAGATCGCCCGCAGCACGGCGAGCCATACCGGGCGCTTCCTGCGCGAGGTCCTGGCGCGCCGTCCTCTCGCTGCCCGTCGCGACGCGGCCGAGTAGAGGTCTCCGAGCGAGCAGCCTGCGGAGATGATTCTGTCCGCAGGCTCTCCCGGTGGGGCTCGATTCGGCTTTCCTTGTGAGCGTGGAGGCACGCCGCGATCGTCCGACGATGCCCCTCGGGCGGGCAGCGACCCGCGCCGAGCGCTGGCTCGCCTGCCCGGTCCCCGGTCGCCGTTGCCGGATTCTCCTAACCGGTCCCCCACGCAACAGCTTGACCATTCTGCGTTATTTTGCCGGGTGACCCGTTCGGGCTCCGCCAGAACAGGCAAGAACAGGGCTCGCCGCGCTGCAGCAGGAATGCGACTTTTGCGCAACGCTGCTGCGGCTTCTGCCTGCGAGGCAGGCATTCCACTGTCCTTCTGCAGCGTCGTGTAGAATAGTCCCAATCGTTGAGACTTGGGGTGGCGCCGTAAGGGGGCACCTGGCACCGGGCGATTCGGGGGCTGCACGGCAGCGGACCGGAACCGAAGTGCCGGGGCTGCGGGACGGAAGGCCAGGGATCCTTGGGAAGGAACGATAACATGATGAAGAAGTGGCTCGCAGCCGGTGCGTTCGCGCTCACGGCCGCGGCGACGGCGACGCCGGCGCTCGCGCAGACCACCACGGTGCCCGGCGAGCAGGTCGGTCTCGCCACCGGCGCTCCGCTGCCCGAGGGCATCTACGCGCTGAACACCTTCACCTACCGCCGCACCGACGCGCCGTTCTCGCCCGACACGGCCGTGAACATCCCGGTGCTGGTCTGGTCGACCCCGCTGGTTCCGCTCGGCGGCCGCATCGAGCTGCTCGTCGCGCCCCCGACCGTGTTCGCCTTCACCCGCAACCGCGCCGGCGTTGCGAACCGCGACATCTCGATCAACGTCGGCACCTTCGTCGGCGGTATCTGGGCGTTCGATCTCGGCGGCAACTTCGGCGCCAGCTTGCTCGGCGGCGCATACCTGAACGACCTGAACGGCGACCGCGGCTCGCTCGGCATCGGCCTTGCCGGCACGCCCGTCCTGCCGCAGCTCTCCTCGAACACCTACCGCTTCGGCGTGGCCGGCAGCTACACCGGTGACGGCTGGAACATCACCGCGAACCTGACCGCCAACATCTACGACTCGCCCGGCCGCTTCCCCGGCCTGGTCGGCGCCGCCATCGGCCCGATCAACCTCTCCGACTCGCTGAACATCGACCTCACGGCGACGAAGAAGTTCGGCAAGTTCGAGTTCGGCGCCGTCGGTTACGGCACCTTCAACTTCGACATCGGCCCGCTGTCGGCCGCTGCCGGCAACCGCGGCCGGTTCGCCCTCGGCGGCCTCATCGGCTACGATTTCGGGCCCTTCACCGCGCAGCTCTACGTCGCCCGCGACGTTGCCACCGGCGCCCGCTACACGGACGCCCTCGGCCGGAGCCGCGAGAACTACTCGACCGACGGCTGGTTCCGCATCATCGCCCCGCTCTACACCGCGGCGGCCCCGGCGGCTGCGGCCGTGCCGGCCCCGCTCATGCGCAAGTACTGATCGTCGGTTCGGGCGTCTCCGGACGCCCGGCCACGACCATCGTCAGAGCCGCCCGGCACACGCCGGGCGGCTCTCGCGTTTTCCGGACGTATCGCGTCCCGATGTCATCGCGGCGTCATCCATGCGCCATGGCCGGCTGTCGGTGGCGCGGCGGCGTCCTATCTCAGCGCGGATCCCCGGGCCGGGACCGTCCCGGCCGATCCGGGGCGCGGGCGGCGGGTTGAGCGCGGGTGAACGGTATGAGTGGGCAGGGCGACTGGAAGATCCCGGCATCCGTCCAGCCGAAGGCCGCCGATTACCGCTACGATCTGGAGCGGGCCGTCTCGGCCGTGGTGGCGCTCTCGACGCGCATCCCGGAGGGAGCCTTCACCGCGGAGGTGCTGGGCACGGAGCGGGCCGGGAACGGCGTGGTGATCCGCGAGGACGGTCTCGTCCTCACCATCGGTTACCTCGTCACCGAGGCCGAGAGCGTGTGGCTGACCACCCATGACGGCCGGTCGGTGCCGGGCCACGTGATGGGCTTCGACGCGGCTACCGGCTTAGGTCTCGTCCAGGCGCTCGGGCACCTCGACGTGCCGGTCCTGCCGCTGGGCGATTCCCGCACGCTTCAGGTCGGCGACCGCGCCGTGCTGGCCGGGGCCGGCGGACGCACGCGCGCGGTCTCCGTCGAACTCGTCGCCCGCCAGGAATTCGCCGGCTACTGGGAATACGTACTGGACGAGGCGCTCTTCACGGCGCCCTCCCACCCGCACTGGGGTGGCACCGCTCTGATCGGGCCGGCGGGCGATCTCCTAGGTATCGGATCGCTGCAACTGCAGCAGGGCGGCGGCAACAGCCGGGCGATCAACATGGTGGTGCCGATCGAGCTCCTTCCCCCGATCCTCGACGACCTTTCCGCGCGCGGTCGGCCGAACAGGCCGCCCCGCCCCTGGCTCGGCCTCTATGCCACGGAGAGCGAGGAGGGCATCGTGGTGATGGGACTGGCCGATCGCGGGCCCGCCGAGAGTGCCGACCTGCGGGTCGGCGACCTGATCGAGGCGGTGGCGGGCGAGCCGGTCGGCGATCTTGCGGGGCTCTTCCGCAGCGTCTGGGCGCTCGGCGAGGCCGGCGTGCGCGTCCCGCTGACCGTGCGGCGGGATGGCCGTGTCCTCAAGCTCACCCTGGTCTCGGGCGATCGCGAGCGCTTCCTCATCAGCCCGCCCCTGCACTGAGGGTGCTGGACCGAACCCGTCGGACGGTCCCGCGTTGAGGGCCTGGCGGACCGGTTCCTGACGGAACGCTGGCACCGCCTATCAGCGCCGGTTCATCCGGCCGGACGCAGGCTCATCAGCGCCCGTCCGGAGCCGCCGGCCCGGATATGAAGGAGATCCGTCATGACGCATGTGAACGCGCACCGCACGCGCGTGCTCGGTCTGGCCGCGCTCGTCGCGGGCGGCCTCGGTCTGACCAGCTCTGCCAACGCCGCACCGATCACCCCCGCCCCTCTCGCCGGCGAGGCGACGGTGCAGACGGTCGCGGGTGGGTGCGGCCCCGGCTTCCACCCCAATCCCTGGGGCGTGTGCCGCCCGAACTGGGGTCCTCGTCCCTACTGGGGACCGCGTCCGTACTATCGACGCCCGATCGGCTGGGGTCCCTACGGGCGTCCCTATCCCCGTCCGTATCGCCCCTACGGCTTCTACGGCCCGCGCTGGTAGGACGATCCGGGACGGCACGCGCCGAAAGGCACCCTGCGACGCAGGGTGCCTTTTTCTTTGGCAAGCTCAGAGGTGCGGCACCGTTGCGTCCGTACCCGCACGCGGTTTCTGGCGTACGCTTAGCCATCTGTCAGGCTTGCCGAAACCTTAAGCGGAACATGCTCTTGCTGCATATCAGCCGCTCACGAGGCCGACTCCTGCTGCGCTGCGACAGGCCATATATGCGTTGCATCAAAGACAGGCAGCGCTGCCCAAGCGGTGGTCTGCGCTGCCGCAACAGAGGTACGTTTTTCCCATGGCCGCCGCCCGCAGCGTTCTGAACCGTGTCCGCGCCTACCTGCGCTACCGGGACACCGTCACGCAGCTCTCCCGCCTCAGCGACCGCGAGCTCGCCGATCTCGGCATCAGCCGCTACGAGATCCGCGGTCTCGCCCGCCTCTGAGCCGGTTTGTCATCCGCACCGGGCGGGCTTGTTGATCGAGCCCCCCCGCCTCCGGTATGCCGACGCATGACCGAGGCAAGCACCATCCATATCGTCGGCGGCGGGCTCGCGGGCTCCGAGGCCGCTTGGCAGATCGCCGAGGCCGGCCATCGCGCCGTGATCCACGAGATGCGGCCGGTGCGCCGTACCGAGGCTCATCAGACCGAGGGCCTCGCCGAACTCGTCTGCTCGAACTCTTTCCGCTCCGACGATCCGAACGGCAACGCCGTCGGCCTGCTGCACCAGGAGATGCGCACCCTCGGCTCGCTGATCATGCGGGCCGGCGACGCGCATCAGGTGCCGGCCGGCGGCGCGCTCGCGGTCGACCGCGACGGCTTCTCCGAGGCCGTCACGGCGGCGCTCGCGGCGCACCCCAATGTCGAGATCCGGCGCGAGGCGATCGACGAGCTGCCCCCGGAGAGCTGGGGCTCGACCATCGTGGCGACCGGACCGCTCACCGCGCCGGGCCTCGCGGAGGCGATCCGAGGCCTCACCGGCGCCGAGTCGCTCGCCTTCTTCGACGCCATCGCGCCGATCGTGCACCGCGATTCGATCGACATGGACAAGGCGTGGTTCCAGTCCCGCTACGACAAGGCGGGGCCGGGCGGCACGGGCGCGGATTACATCAACTGCCCGCTCGACCGAGAGCAGTACGACGCCTTCATCGCAGCGTTGATCGCGGGCGAGAAGACCAGCTTCAAGGAATGGGAGGCCTCGACCCCCTACTTCGACGGCTGCCTGCCGATCGAGGTGATGGCCGAGCGCGGTCCCGAGACCCTGCGGCACGGCCCGATGAAGCCGGTGGGGCTCACCAACCCGCACAACCCGACCGTCAAGGCCTGCGCCATCGTCCAACTCCGCCAGGACAACGCGCTGGGCACGCTCTACAACATGGTCGGCTTCCAGACGAAGCTGCGCCACGCCGAGCAGGTGCGCATCTTCCGCACCATCCCGGGTTTGGAGAACGCCGAGTTCGCCCGCCTCGGCGGTCTGCATCGCAACACCTACCTCGACAGCCCGCGGCTCCTCGACGCCACGCTCCGCCTGAAGGCGCGCCCCGCGCTGCGTTTCGCCGGCCAGATCACCGGCTGCGAGGGCTATGTCGAGAGCGCCGCGGTCGGGTTGATGGCGGGCCGTTTCGCGGTAGCCGAGGCGGAGGGGCGTCCGCTGGCACCTCTGCCGCAGACGACCGCGCTCGGCGCCCTCATCGCGCACATCACGGGCGGGCATGTGGAGGCCGAGGACGAGGGTGCGCCGCGCTCCTTCCAGCCGATGAACGTGAATTTCGGCCTGTTCCCGCCGCTGGAGCGGATGCCGCGCAACGAGACCGGCCGGCGCCTGCGCGGACCCGAGAAGGCGGCGCTGAAGAAGCGCGCGTTGACCGACCGGGCGCGGGCGGACCTCGCGGCCTGGCTCGGCGGGGACGCGCCGCGCGCGGCGGCCGAGTAGATCGGCGCGCTGCTCGGATCGCCGCCGTTCAACAACGGAGCGCGAGGGGTGGGACCCCCTGCGGTGGGTTCGCGGGGCAGCGCCCCGACGCGCGTCAGCGCAGCGGGATCGCGATCGTTCGCGGCGCTCCCTCCTTCGGCCCGTCGAACAGGACGAGGGCGCGCAGGCCCTCGGCCGTCCGGTCCAGCGGCAGCAGGGCCTCGGGCTTGACCTTCCGTCCGTAGCCGTCGAGGGCGAGCGCCTGGAGCGGGGCCTCCGTGCCGTTCCAGCGGAAGATCGCGTAGTCGCCGGCGGCCACCGCGCCGTCCTTTGGGTCCAGCATCGGCCCGGCAAGGATCAGGAAGCCCTCCGGCACGGCGACAAGGTCGCGTATGCCGCGCGCCGCGCCGGAACTGTCGCGGCCGAGCGGCAGCCGGGTCACCCGGGGCGTGCCCGGCGCCCCCTCGAACAGGCCCGGCAGCGGGACCGAGAGGACCACGGCAGCCTCGCCCTGGAGGACTGGCCCCCGGAAGCCCGCGTGGAGCACGCCGTCCCGCACCGCCACGCCCTCGATCGTCACCCCGCCCTCCTCGAGTGGGCGGTCGTGGAAGGGTTTCAGCACGGGATCCTCCCGGATCAGCCGCGCCAGAGCACGGGTGTCGGCGATCTCCGGTCTGCCCGCGAGCACGCCCGTTTCGGGATCGACCGCGGCCGGATCGAAGCGGATCCGGAAGAGGTGCCGCGTGGCCTCGGCGCGTGCCACGGTCCCGGCCTCGGGCTTGCCCGCCGCGTGGCGGGGGCGGCCGTGCGAGCCGACCACGTAGAAGGCGCCGTCCGCGAAGGCCACGCCCTCCGCGTCGAGTTCGAGCGGCTCGCCCGCGTGCGCGGCGTCCACGAGGCGGATGAAGCTGCCAGCCCGCAAGCCGCCGTCGTCCAGGACCACGATCTGCGCGCCCTGAGACTCGTCGTCCGCCACGAGGCAGACGCGCGGGAAGCCCGATCCCGTCGCGCACGCGATCCCGCTGACGTCGTCGGCCTTCTCGCTCGCGGCCGCGTCCTCCGGACGATGCCTGTCCGGCTCGCCGTAGAGCTTGCCCGAGACCGGCCAGGGCCCGGCGCTCTCCGCCCATGCCCAGGTGCCCGCGGATGCCACGAGCGCGGCGACGAGGCCGGCTGCCGCGAGGCTGCGCCGGGCGGGTATGGGGCCGTACATGACGAAAACCTCGGGAACAGGGTTCGGTGAGCGGGACGAGTGACCGGCGTGGCCTAGCATGCCGGCCGGTCGTGCGGGCATCCGCGCTAGATCGTCTGCCCCCAGACCATCACCCGCCGGCCGGGCCGATGACCGTCATCGCCGGTGTCTCGGAAGCCGAGCTTGGTCAGCAGGCCCCAGGACGCGATGTTCCCGGGCCGGCACTCGGCGACGATGGTGCGGCGGGGGAAGCGCCGCCTCAGAACGGCGAGGATCCCCGAGACCGCCTCCGCCCCGAAGCCGCGCCCCCGCGCGGCGCCGCCGATCCAGTAGCCGATCTCCACCGCGCCCTCGCCCCGAAGATGGGCGCCGACGACGCCGACGAGGGTGTGGTCGGCCCGCACCCAGGCGCCGAGAAAGCGGTCGCGCCCGCGCCGGCCGCTGGCGATCATCGCCTCGGCATCCGCCAGGGTGAACGGGTCGGGCAGGAAATCGACGGCACCGGTGATGGCCGGGTCGTCGGTGAGGCGGCGCAGGGCCTCCGCGTCTCCCGGCGCGAGCGCCGTGATCTCGAGCCGCTCGGTCGTCAGGCCGGGCAGGTCGGCGAGGTTGTCCCGGAAGGGGCGGCGCAGGAACATCCCGGAGGAAGTGGTGCGGCCGCATCGGCCGGGAAGGCACGGTTGCGCAGGGTGCACTAATCCCGGCGCACCACGAAAAAACCCGCCCCGGATGTCCGGGGCGGGTCGCGTTGCTCCGATCGCTCGGGCGGTCAGTTCGGGTGGATCACCATGGCGCTGAACGGATGCACGTAGGCCTGCAGCATCACGAGGCCGCCGACGAGGCAGGCCAGCACGATCGAGTGCCAGAACACGAAGCGCAGGATCTTGCCCTCCTGGCCGAAATAGCCGGTCGCGGTCGAGGCGACGACGATCGACTGCGCGTCGATCATCTTGCCCATCACGCCGCCCGAAGAGTTCGCCGAGGCCATCAGGATACCCGAGAGGCCAAGCTGCTCCGAGGTGATCTTCTGCAGGCCGCCGAAGAGCACGTTGGAGGCGGTGTCGGAGCCGGTCAGCGCCACGCCGAGCCAGCCCAGCAGGGTGCCGAAGAACGGGTAGAGGATGCCCGTGCCGGCGAAGGCGAGGCCGAGCGTCGCGTCGACGCCCGCGTAGCGGGTGAGCACGCCGAGGGCGAGCATGGCCGCGATGGTGATGAGCGAGTAGCGCAGCACCCAGATCGTCTCGAGGTAGGCGGTGACGAGGCGCAGCGGCGAGAAGCGCATGATCATGCCGGAGATGAGCGCTGCGAACAGTACGCCGGTGCCCGTGTAGGACATGTAGGTGAAGGCGAAGACCGCCTTCTCGCGCTCCGGCTTCTCCACCACCGGGGGCACCTTCGAGATCATGTTGTGGAGGCCCGGCACCTCGTAGTTCCAGGTGAAGATCGGGTTGACGATCCCCTTGAACCAGCCCGTGCCCCAGATCGCGACCACGATCGACAGGATGATCCAGGGCACCCACGCCATCATGATCTCCTGCGAGGTGGCGGTACGGCCGAGCGGTCCGACCTTCGGCAGGTCGCCCGGCACGGCAGCGCCGAGCGAGACCGGGCGCGGCGTGCCGTAGCCGATCGACGGATCGTTGCCGCGAAGCGCGGGCGAGGCCCAGATCTCCTTCGGCTGCCAGAATTTCAGGAACAGGACGAGCGCGCCCATCGAGACCAGCGAGGCGCCGATATCGACGATCCACGGATTGACGTAGTTCGATATCAGGAACTGCGCGGCCGCGAAGGACGCGCCGCAGACCAGGATCGGCGGCCAGATCTTGATCATGCCGCGGAAGCCCGCGAACACCCAGATCAGCCAGAACGGCACGATCACCGAGAAGAAGGGCAGCTGCCGGCCGATCATCGCTCCGAGGATGTAGGGATCGTAGCCGGTTACCGAGGCAAGGCCCTGGATCGGAGCGCCGAGGGCGCCGTAGGCCACCGGCGCCGTGTTGGCAATCAGCGAGAGGCCCGAGGCGGCGAGCGGGGAGAAGCCGAGCCCGATCAGGATCGCACCGGTCACGGCGACCGGCGTGCCGAAGCCGCCCGCGCCCTCGAAGAAGGCGCCGAAGGCGAAGGCCACAAGGAGGAGCTGGATGCGCCGGTCCTCGGTGATGCCGGCGACCGATTGCTGCAGGATCGCGAACCAGCCCTTCTCGACGGTCAGGCGGTACAGGAAGATGACGTTGAGGATGATCCAGCCGATCGGGAACAGACCGAGCGCGACGCCGTAGGCGGAGGCGCGCCAGGCGAGGTCGAGCGGCATACCGAAGGCGACCACCGCGACAAGCAGAGCGAGGATGAGCGAGAGAACGGCAGCGATGTGCGCCTGCACTTTGCCGCTCGCGATCATGCCGAGCAGCGCAATCACGGGAAGCGAGGCGGCAAATGTCGAAAGCCACGCGTTCCCGAATGGGTCGTAGACTTGGTTCCAGGTCGTCACGGGGGCCGTATCCTCCAGTCGGGCCGCTTCTCGAGCGGTCCCGTTACTCGGCCTCTAACAGAGCTAAGCTGTCGGCTCAACGCTGCCCGAACACCGAGGGAGAAGGCCGCGGCCGGAGCGAATCGCGCGCCTGCTTAACCCACGCTTCACCGTGGAGGCGTTTGATCGGGCGAAGCTGGCCCGTCTTAGTCCACATGTAACCCGCGCCGTGGATGCTACCTCTGCGGGAGGCAATATCGATGTCGAGACTGGGTAGCTGGGGCGAAGGCGAGCTCTACGAAGCGCTCTGCCTGCTGACGATCGGAGTGTGTCTCTGGATCATCGGCGTGCAGTTCGGCGTGTTCGGGGAACTGCACGCCTTCGTGTCGCAGCACGGCGTTTCGGACCTCTTCATGCTGTTCGCCCTGATGGGGCTCGCGATGTTCGGCGTGAGCGTGCGCAAATCGCTGCTGCTGCGCGGGGCCCTGCGCGAGCGCGACGCGGCGGCCCGAGAGGCAGAGTCCATCGCCCGGCACGACGTGCTGACCGGCTTGGCCAACCGCCGGCTCTTCCTCGAGGCCGTCGAGGCGGAGCGCGCGGGTGCAAGCTCGCTGCCGAGCCACGCCGTGCTGCTGCTCGACCTCGACCGCTTCAAGCCGGTCAACGACATCTACGGCCACGCGGCCGGCAACGCGGTGCTTTGCGCGGTCGCCGAGCGCCTGCGTCGGCTGATCCCGGGCGGCGGCGTGGCGGCGCGGCTCGGCGGGGACGAATTCGCCGTGCTGGTGCCGCTCGATCACGGAAGCGACGGGCTCGTGCGACTCGCCCAGGGGATGATCGCGGCGATCGGCGAGCCGGTGCTGTGGTGCGGCAACGCGCTGAAGGTCGGCGGCACGGTCGGCATCGCGCTGCTCGAGGCCGGCATGGCGGATGCCGACGCGGTGCTGCACGCCGCCGACCTGGCCATGTATCAGGGCAAAAAGGACGGGCGCGGCACCTACAGGGTCTTCAAGAGCACGATGGATCTGGAACTGCGCGCGCGCGCCCAGCTCGAGACCGAGCTGCGCGACGCGATCCAGCGGGGCGAGATCGAGCCCTTCTACCAGCCCGTCGTAGCGCTGCCCGAGAAGACCCTGATCGGCGTCGAGGTGCTCGCCCGGTGGCGCCACCCGATCCGGGGATTGCTCACGCCGAACCATTTCATCGGCATCGCCGAGGAGACGGGCATGATCGGCGATCTCAGCTACCGGCTCCTGCGGCAGGCTTGCCTCGACGCCCGCGACTGGCCCGCGCACCTCCTCCTCGCGGTCAACATCTCGCCGCAGCAGTTCCAGGACCGCTGGCTCTGCGAGCGCGTTCTGTCGATCCTCACCGAGACGGGCTTTCCTCCGTCGCGTCTCGAAGTGGAGATCACCGAGAGCGCCCTGGTGCAGGACCTGGAGGCGGCCCGCACCACGCTGACCTCGCTGCAGAACCTCGGCGTGCGCATCGCGCTGGACGATTTCGGCACCGGCTATTCCAGCCTCTATCACCTGCGCGAACTGAAGTTCGACAAGCTGAAGATCGACCGATCCTACGTCGATACGATCACGATGAGCGACGAGCGGGCGAAGCTCGTGGACGCGATCATCAAGCTCTCGGCCAGCCTCGGCCTCGTGACCACCGCCGAGGGCATCGAGACGGATGCCAGCGTCGACTGGCTCTCGGGCCAGGGTTGCGATTTCGGCCAGGGCTACCTCTTCGGTGCGCCGATGCCGAAGACGGAGCTGACGGCGCTGCTCGCCGCGCCGGACGCGCACGGGATGAGCGCGGCGCTGAAACAGGTAGCTTGAGAGCCGGCTATCGCGCCGCCCGCGCGGCGCGCCACAGCCGCCAGAGCCGGCGCCATCGAGGAACCTCCACCAGGGTGTTGAGCGGGTCGTAGGAGGCCCGGTCCATCACCGCGAGGTAGTCCTCCGTCAGCGCGAGGGGCAGGAAGGCCCGGCGCGCGGCCGGAGCGAGCGCGGCGTTCTGGGCGCGGGCGGCGTCGAGATGCCGCCGCGCCACCCCGCGCAGGTCCGCGCAGGCGCCCTTTAGGCCTGGGCCGCCGCGCCCCGTCACGATGTCCTCGCGGGTGACGCCGTGCCGGCCCAGGATGTCGGCCGGCAGGTAGACCTGGCCTGAGCGAGCGTGCCAGGGCAACGCCCGCAGCAGGCCCGCGATCCCGTAGGCCACGCCCGCATGGCCCGCAGCGGTCGCGCCGCCCGGATCCGTGCCGTCGGCGATGATCAGGCTCGCGATCCGAAAGAGGCTGGAGGCGGTCTCGCCGCAATAGCCCTCCAGGTCGTTCAGGCGCGGCATCGGGTCGTCGTAGAGGTCGAAGACCCGGGCATCGATCAGGTCCACGAAGGGCTGGCGCCCGAGACGGCGGGCGACGATCGCGTCCTCCAGGGCTGCCGCGACGGGGTTCGCCTTCACGTCGCCGCGCGCCTCGCCCTGGAGCGCGTCGCGCCACCATTGCAGGCGGATCTCGCCGGCCATCGGGTTGGTGGCGGCCTCGCGCACGCGGGCGACCGTGAGGCTGAAGGCGTAGAGGGCGAAGAGGTGGGGCCGCACCGCGGCCGGCGCGAAGAGCGTCGCGAAGTAGCGGTCCGGGTCGCCCGCGCGCACCAGCGCCTCGCAGTGGCGGAAGGCGAAGTCGAGGCCGCCCTCCCCCGTCGCCGCCGCGTTCTCGCTCACCCGGTCGGCCATCGTGCTCTTCTTGCGATTTCTCACGCCACCGCGATCAGGGCGGCTGCGACCTTGCGGTTCTCGCCGGCCAGGATGTTGTAGGTCCGGGCCGCCGCGCCCGTCTGCATCACGTCGAGGCCGATCTTCATGTCCTTGAGCCAGACGCGCAGATCCGGGGCCAGGGGCACGATGTCGGCGCCAGTTCCGACGAGCAGGAGCTCGATGGCATCCGCCTCGGCCTGGACCGGGCGCAGCGTCGTCCGGTCGATCCGGCGCGGGTCCGTGACGTCCCAAGCCCGGATGCCGGTGGGCAGAACGAGGATCGAGCCGCGATGCGACATGTCGGCGAAGCGGAAGCCGCCATTCCCGTAGGCGTCGATCGGGAAGCGTCCCGGCAGGAAGCCCGTGCCCTCGAAGCCCGCCAAACCGCTACTCCGCCGCCTGGGGCATGCCGCCCCGGCTCTCCGAGGCGCGCTTCACGCCCGAGAGCATCAGGCCGAGATAGATCAGCACCGGCGTCGAGACAAAGATCGCCGAGTAGGTGCAGATCACGACGCCGCAGAGCATCACCACCGCGAAGCCCTTGATCGCCTCGCCGCCGAACAGCACCAGAGCGAGCAGGGAGAGCGCCGTCGAGATCGAGGTCATCACCGTGCGCGACATGGTCGAGTTGATCGAGAGGTTGAGCAACTCGACGGTCGGGATCGTCTTGTAGCGGCGCATCAGCTCGCGGGTCCGGTCGAACACAACGACCGTCTCGTTCAAGGAATAGCCGACGATCGTCAGGATCGCGGCGATCGAGGTCATGTTGAACTCGATGCGCGTGATGATGAAGATGCCGACCGTCAGCACGATGTCGTGGAGCGTGCCGACGATGGCGCCGAGCGCCAGTTCCCGCTCGAAGCGGAACCAGAGGTAGAGCAGCACCGCCACGACCGAGAGCACGACGCCGAGCGTGCCGGACTGCACGAGCTCGCCCGAGACGCGCGGTCCCACCGTCTCGGTGCGGCGGAAGTCGTAATCGGCGTCGAAGGCGGCGTGCGCCTTGTTCATCACCGCGGTCTGGCCCTGCTCGCCGGCCTGGAGCGGGAAGCGCACCAGGATCTGGCCCTCGCCGCCGAGTTCCTGCACCTCGGACTCGCCGAAGCCGAACCCGTTCGCCGTGTGGCGCACCGCCGCCACGTCCGCCTTTCCGGACTTCGCCTGAAGTTCGACCAGGGTGCCGCCCTTGAAATCGATGCCGAAGTTCAGGCCCACGGTCACGAACAGCACCACGGTCGCCACCGACAGGATCGCCGAGAGCGGGAAGGTGAGGCGCCGGAAGCGCATGAAGTCGAAGTGCGACTCGTCGGGCCAGAGGCGGAGCAGGCGCATGGTCGGTCTCGTGCGGTCTCGTGCTCGGGAAGGTCTTTGGCAGGCTCCCCAGTTGTTACGGGCTCAGAACGGCAGGGCCTTGGGCCGGAAGGTGTTGTACCAGAGCGCGATCATCATCCGGGTCAGCGTCACGGCGGTGATGACCGTCGTCAGGATTCCGAGGATGAAGACGACCGCGAAGCCCTTCACTGGACCGGATCCGAGGAAGAACAGGATCAGGGCGGCGATCGCCATGGTCGAGTTCGAGTCGATGATGGTGGCGAACGCCCGGTCGAAGCCGGCCTGGAGCGCCGAGATCAGCGAGCGCCCGGCGCGGGCCTCCTCGCGCATGCGCTCGTAGATGAGCACGTTCGAATCGACCGCCGTGCCGATCGTGAGCACGATGCCGGCGATGCCGGGCAAGGTCATCGTGGCTTCCAGCACCGACATCAGGCCGAGGATCAAGCCCACGTGGACGATGAGGGCGATGTTGGCGATGAAGCCGAAGGTACCGTAGGTCGCGAACATGAAGGCGATGACGAGGCCCGCCGCCACGAAGGTGGCGAGCTTGCCGGCCTCAATCGAGTCGCGGCCGAGGCCCGGGCCCACCACGCGGCGCTCGACGACCGTGAACTTGGCCGGCAGCGCGCCCGCGCGAAGCAGCACCGATAGGTCGTTGGCCTGCTGCACCGTGAAGTTGCCGGTGATCTGGCCCGAGCCGCCAGTGATGGCAGTGCGGATCACGGGGGCGGAGACCACCTCATTGTCGAGCACGATCGCCATGCGGCGGCCGACGTTCTCGGCAGTGGCGGCGCCGAAGCGCTGGGCGCCCTTCAGGTTGAACTTGAAGCTCACCATCGGCTCGCGCGACTGCTGGTCGAACGAGGGCTGGGCGTCGGTGAGGTCGCCGCCGTCCGCCATCACGCGGCGCTCGACGGGGACGCGGGCGCCCTTCTCGTCGCGGGAGGGCAGCATGTCGACATCGCCCGAGGGCGAGTCGGCGAGCATCCGGAACTCGAGCTTTGCGGTCGAGCCGAGAAGCTTCTCCAGCCGCTCCGGGTTCTGCTCGCCCGGCACCTGGATCAGGATGCGGTCGGCGCCCTGCTGCTGGATCGACGGCTCGGTGGTGCCGGTCGAGTCGAGACGGCGGCGGATGACCTCGATGCCCTGGCTCACGGCGCGGCGGGTGCGGTCGGTGATGCCCGCATCCGTCAGGGTCAGGCGGATCAGGCCGTCCGGCTGCTCGGTGATGTCGAGGGTGCGGGCGCCGGTCTGACCGACGAGCGCGTTGGAGATCGGCTGGGCGAGCTCGCGCAGCTTCGGCATCACCTTGGCGCGGGCGGCGGCGTCGGCGATGCGGACCTGCACGCCGCGCGGCTGGAGGCCGATGCCGCCGTCGGCGCGCACGCCCTCCTGCTGCAGGATGCGGCGCACGTCGTCGCGCAGACCCTTGGCCTGCGAGGCGACGAGCTCGTTCTGGTCGACTTCGAGCAGGAGCTGCGAGCCGCCCTGGAGGTCGAGGCCGAGCACGATGGCGCGCTGGGGGATGATCCAGGTCGGGAACCAGCTGGGCAGTGAGGCCAGGAAGGCCTTCCGGCTGTCCGCCGGCACGAAGCTCGGCACGGCCAAGCTCAGGCCGATCAGGATGACGGCGAGCGTCGCGATGATCTTCGAACGGGAAAAGCGCAACATCCGCCGTCGTCTCTTGTGTTCTCAAGGCCCGCCGCGGAGGCGGGCGTCGCGCGGGAGAAGCCGTCAGGCGGCCTTGACCGGTCCGCCCTTGACGCGGACCTCGGAGATCATCGCCCGGACGATCTTCACCCGCACGTTCGGCGCGATCTCGACCTCGATCTCGGACGCCTCGTCCTGCACCTTCGTCACGCGGCCGACGAGGCCGCCCGTGGTCACGATCGTGTCGTCGCGGCGCACGTTCTTGATCAGCGCCTGATGATCCTTGACCCGCTTCTGCTGGGGTCGCAGGATCAGGAAGTACATGATCACGAAGATGAGGACGAACGGGACCACCTGCAAGGCGATCTCCGCGCCTCCGGCCGGGGCGGATCCTTGCGCGAAGGCGGGGGTGATCAAGCGCGTCTCCTGACAAACGACGGACGGGGCCGGCACGCGGGCGGGGCCCCTCGAAAAGCGCGCGGACTATAGCCGCCGCCGACCCGAAAGCAACGGCGCTCGGCGAGCCTTCCGCCACGGGTCCGTCGCGCCGCGCGGTGGATCGCGGGGCCCAAGCGGGTGTATGCGCCGGGCGTGTTGCCACCCCCGGATGCAGTCCTGATGACCACGACCCTCGACGACCTGATGCCGCTCCTGGAGCGGATCGCCACCGCGCTGGAGCGCGCGGCCCCGCCGCAGCGGGTGCCGACCGACGTCACCCAGGCCGACGCCTTCGTCTGGGGGCCGGAGCGCCGGCTGCAGCCGGTGCCGCAGGTCAACCGGATCGAGATGGGTCTTCTCACCGGCATCGATCGCAACCGCGACATCCTGGCCGACAATACTGCCCGCTTCGCGAAGGGCCTGCCGGCCAACAACGCGCTGCTCTGGGGCGCGCGCGGCATGGGCAAGTCCTCGCTGGTCAAGGCGGTGCAGGCGGAGGTGAACGCGAAGCGCGCGGCCGGCGAGCGGCCGATGAAGCTCGTGGAGATCCACCGCGAGGACATCGAGGCGCTGCCCGACCTGATGGCCCTGCTGCGGCCCGACCCGCACCGCTGGATCGTGTTCTGCGACGACCTGTCGTTCGATGCCGACGACACCTCGTACAAATCGCTGAAGACGGCGCTCGACGGCGGCATCGAGGGCAGGCCCGGCAACGTGCTGTTCTACGCCACCTCGAACCGGCGGCACCTGCTCGCCCGCGAGATGGTGGAGAACGAGCGCTCCACCGCGATCAACCCGGGCGAGGCGGTCGAGGAGAAGGTCTCGCTCTCCGACCGGTTCGGTCTGTGGCTCGGCTTCCACAAGTGCAGCCAGGACGAGTACCTCGCGATGATCCGCGCCTACGTGGCGCATTACGCGCTCGACGTGGAGCCCGACCGGCTGCGGGCCGAGGCGCTGGAATGGTCGACCACCCGCGGCTCGCGCTCCGGCCGCACGGCCTTCCAGTTCATCCAGGATCTGGCCGGCCGGCTCGGCCAGCGGCTGGGCTGAAACGCGAACGGCGGCCGTCACCGGCCGCCGCTCCCAGATCCCGTGTCCCAAAAAGTCAGTTGCTGGCGAGCTGGCTCATCGGGTCGATCGGCGCGCCGCCCTTGCGGATCTCGAAGTGGAGCTGGGGCGAGGTGACGTTGCCCGAGGCGCCCGACTTGGCGATCGTCTGGCCGCGCTTCACCTTCTCGCCGGGCTTCACGTCGATCTCGCCGTTATGGGCGTAGGCCGAGACGTAGCCGTTCTGGTGGCGCACCAGAACCAGCTTGCCGTAGCCCTTCACGTCCGAGCCGGCGTAGGCGACCGTGCCGTCCTCGGCAGCCTTCACGGCGGTGCCCTCCGGGACCGCGATGTTGATGCCCTCGTTGCCCGAGGTGCCGTAGCCGGAGATCACGCGGCCCTTGGCCGGCCAGCGGAAGTTCTGGTCCGGAGCCGCCGGGGCGACGGGCGCCTGGGCGACCGAGCCGGTGCTCGCCGGTTCCGCCTTCTCGGCGGGCCTGGCGGCAGCGGCCTTCTTCTCGGCCGCGGCGGCCTTCTCGGCAGCCAGCTTCTCGGCGGCGGCCTTGTCCGCAGCCGCCTTGGCGGCGTCCTTCGCGGCGTCCTTGGCAGCCTTGGCCTCGGCGAGCTTCTTCGAAGCCTCCTTGGCGGCCTCCGCCTTGGCGAGCTTGGCCTCGGCCTCGGCCTTGCGGGCGGCCTCGGCCTTCGGGTCGGGCTTCGACTCGACCTTGGTCTCGGCCTTGGCGGTCTGGCCGGGGCGGACGTGCTTCTTCTTCTCGGCCTCGAGCGCCGCGGCCTTCTGGGCGGCCTCCTTGGCGGCCTTGGCTTCTGCGAGCTTCTTCGAAGCGTCCTTGGCGGCCTCCTTGGCCGATTCCTTGGCCGCTTCCCTGGCGGCCTCGGCCTTGGCGGCGGCCTCCCGGGCAGCGGCCTCGCGCTTGGTCTCGGCGATGCGCTTCTGCTCGTCCTGACGCTTCACCTCGGCGGCCTTCAGGCGCTCGGCCGGGGCGGCCGGCACGGCGCGGGCGCTCATCGCGGGCGTCGCGGCCGGGTTCATGCCCGAGGCGTTGTAGACCGGGATGACGATCTGGCGGCCGGGGGTGATCTGGCTGGCGCTGGTCAGATTGTTGGCCGAGAGGATCGCCGAGGCCGGCACGCCGAAGCGGGTCGACATCTGGTTCAGGCTGTCGTTCTGCGAGACCGTGATGGTCGTGCCGCCGCTGGCCGACCAACCGGCCGCGCCCGTCGAGGCGACGCGCGTGGCGGGGGCCGCGGGGGCGGGCTTCATCGCGACCGGGGCCGGAGCCGGCAGCGCGCGCGGCGTGATCGGCGCGGACGGGGCACCCAGCGCCTCGGACTGGATCCGGCCCGTGCGGATGGCGGGCGCCGGCGCGAGATCGGTGTCCGGCAGGCTGCCGGTCGCGGCGGGCTCGCTCGCGTGGTTCGAGGCGAACGGATTGGTGAAGGGATCGCCGAGACGCATCGTGTCCGACGAGCAGGCGGCGGCACCGCCACCGATGATCCCGATGAGGGCGACGCGCGACAGCGTCCGCATCCCCCGACCAGCCACGCGAACCCGCATCGACGCACCCGTTTGCCTGACGCAACTTGATGCAGCCATTCAAACCGGATTCAGGTTAAGCAACCGTTCCCGTAAACCATGCTGCGCGACGGGACGGAACTTCCCGAGGTCTCGCCGGCGAGCCCGTTCAGAGGGCCAGCGCCCGACCCGGCACGAGGCCGGCGAGGCGGACCGAAGGACCGGTCTCGCAGCCCTCCGGCGCGTGCCGGTAGAGCGTGAGCCGGCAGCCGCCCGGCGTGCCGAGGCCCGCCACGAGGCGGCCGGCCGGCGCCAGGGCGGCGATCCAGCCGGGGTTCAGCGCGCCGACCGCACCGTTCACCATTACCCGGTCGTAGGTGCCCTCCCCCGCCTCCGCGAGGCCGTCGGCGTGCAGGACGGTGACCGGCGCATCGGGGCTAATCCGCCCGCGGGCCGCCTCCGCCAGCGTGGCGTAGCGCTCCAGGCTCGTCACCGCGGCGCCGAGTTCGGCCAAGAGCGCGGTGACGTAGCCGGAGCCGGTGCCGACCTCCAGAACGCGCTGGCCGGGCTCGACCCGCAACAGGGCCAGCATCCGCGCGACCGTGCCCGGCGCCGTCATCGCGGCGCCGCAGGGCAGCGGCAGGGCGAGGTCGCGCCGGGCGAGGTCGGCGTGCTCCGGCATCGCGAAGCGGGCGCGCGGCACCCGCTCCATGGCGCGCAGAACCGCCCGGTCGCGCAGGCCCCGCCCGAGCAGCGCCAGCACGAAAGCCGCGTTGCCGACCGCCTCCTCGGCGGGACCGTCCGCGAGGCCGGCGTCGGACTCGATGTCCACCCGGGGCTACTCGGCGAAGGCCTGGGCGAAGCGGGTCAGCGTCGGCTCGTCGGTGAGGTCGAGGCGCAGCGGCGTCACCGAGATGCGGTGCTCGGCGATGGCCTTGAGGTCGGAGCCGTTGCCCGGCTCGAACCGCGCCTTGGCGAAGGCCAGCCAGAAATACGGGTTGCCGCGCCCGTCCGTACGGGCGTCGATCGCCAGCAGCGCCTGGTTGCGCTGGCCCTGCGCCGCCACCGCAATGCCCTGGACGGCGCCGGGCTCGCAATCGGGGAAGTTCACGTTGACGAGGATGCCGGGCTCGATGCCGGTCTCCAGGATCTTCGCGATCACCCTCGGCCCGTGCTCCCGGGCGCAGTCCCACTTGAGCGAGCCGCGCCCACCCGGCCCGTAGGCCTGGCTCAGGGCGATCGACTTGATGCCGAGGATCGTGCCCTCCATCGCGGCGGCGATCGTGCCGGAATAGGTCACGTCCTCGGCGACGTTCTGGCCCCGGTTGACCCCCGACAGGACGAGGTCCGGCGGATGGTCGCCCAGGATGTGGCGCACGCCCATGATCACGCAGTCGGACGGCGTGCCCTTGATGGCGAAGCGCTGCTCCGAGACCTGCCGCAGGCGCAGGGGATCGTTCAGCGAGAGCGAGTGCGACACGCCGGATTGGTCGGTCTCGGGCGCGACCACCCAGACGTCGTCCGAGATCTCGCGGGCGATCGCCTCAAGCGTGGCGAGGCCCGGCGCGTGGATGCCGTCGTCGTTGGTGACGAGAATACGCATCAGTTCGCGGGTCCCTCGATCCGGGTGAGGCCGCCCATATAGGGCTGCAGGCAGGACGGCACCGTGACGCTGCCGTCCGGATTCTGGTAATTCTCCATCACGGCGATGAGCGCGCGGCCGACCGCGACGCCCGAGCCGTTGAGCGTGTGCACGAACTGAACGCCCTTCTGGCCGTTCGGGCGGTAGCGCGCGTTCATCCGCCGCGCCTGGAACTCGCCGCAGACCGAGCAGGATGAGATCTCCCGGTAGGTCTCCTGCCCCGGCACCCAGACCTCGATGTCGTAGGTCTTGGCGGACGCGAAGCCCATGTCGCCGGTGCAGAGCGTCATCACCCGATAGGTGAGGTCGAGCTTCTTCAGCACCGCCTCCGCGCAGGCGAGCATGCGCTCGTGCTCCTCGGCGGACTTGTCCGGCGCGGTGATCGAGACGAGTTCCACCTTGTTGAACTGGTGCTGGCGCAGCATCCCGCGGGTGTCGCGGCCCGCGGCACCGGCTTCCGCCCGGAAGCAGGGGGTGAGCGCCGTGAAGCGCAGCGGCAGCTCGTCCTCGGCGAGGATCGACTCGCGCACGAGGTTGGTCAGCGGAACTTCGGCGGTCGGGATGAGCCAGAAATCCTCGCCCGCCGCGAACTGGTCGTCGCGGAACTTCGGCAGCTGCGCGGTGCCGAACATCGCCTCGTCGCGCACCAGCACCGGCGGCGCCACCTCGGTGTAGCCGTGCTCGGTGGTGTGCAGGTCCATCATGAACTGGCCGAGCGCCCGCTCCATCCGGGCGAGCTGGCCCTTCAGCACCACGAAGCGCGAGCCGGAGATCTTCGCGGCCGCCTCGAAATCCATGAGCCGCATGGCCTCGCCGATCTCGAAGTGCTGGCGCCCGGCGCTCAGGCGCTCGCGGCCCGCTTCGTGGCGGCGGTACTCGACGTTGCCGTGCTCGTCGGCGCCCTCCGGAACGTCCGGCTTCGGCCGGTTCGGGATCGCCGCCAAGCGCTCGTCCAGCACCTTGCCGGCCTCGGCTTGAGCGGCCTCCAGGGCCGGCCCCTCCTCCTTGAGCCGGGCGACCTCCGCCATCAGCTCCGCCGCGCGGGCCTCGTCCTTCGCCTTCTTGGCGCCGCCGATCTCCTTGGCCAGCGCGTTGCGGCGCTCTTGGTTGGCCTGCGCCGCCGAGGTCGCGGCCTTGCGGGCATCATCGAGGGCGATCAGCTCGGCCGAGAGCGGCGCGAGGCCGCGGCGCTCGAGGTCGCGGTCGAAGGCGTCCGGGTTCTCGCGGATGGCGCGGATGTCGTGCATGGGCTGGCTCGGTCGGTGACGCGCCCGCTTTGCAGCATCGCGCCGGGCGCGACAAGGTTCGGGGTCCGACAGGGCGCTGGGCGCGACATCCCTCCGGCCTTTCCACCTCGGGCCTTCCGCGCCACATGAGGCGCATTACCGCCCCCGCTCGAGGTAAGGATCCGATGTCGAAGCTCGTCCATGCCATGGTCCGCGTCCGGGACGAGGCACGCTCGGTGGATTACTACGGCACGGCCTTCGGGCTGAAGGTCGCCGAGCGTCTCGACTTCCCGGACTTCACCCTGATCTACCTGAGCAATCCGGAAGCCCCGTTCGAGCTGGAGCTCACGGTCAACAAGGATCGCAGCGAGGCCTACAACCTCGGCGACGGCTACGGGCATCTCGCCGTGACGGTGGACGATGTCGAGGCCGAGCACGCCCGCTTCAAGCAGGCCGGCCTGCCGGCGACCGATCTGAAGACGCTGAAGCACGGCGACCGAGCGCTCGCCACCTTCTTCTTCGCCACCGATCCGGACGGCTACAAGATCGAGGTGATCCAGCGCGGCGGCCGCTTCGCCTGATGCCTTCGCCCCGGCTGGCAAGCCGGGGCGCCCTCCCCTACGATCCCGAGACATGATGAGCAGTCCCACCCGCATCGTCTGCCTTCGCCACGGCGAATCGACCTTCAACGCCGCCCACCGCGCCACCGGCCGCGATCCCGGCCACCGCGATGCCCGTCTGACCGAGCGCGGCCACGCCCAGGCCGAGGCCGCCCGCGCGCGCCTGCGCGACGTGCCCTTCGAGCTCGTGGTGACGTCGCCGCTGACCCGGGCGATCCAGACCAGCGCCATCGTGTTCGGCGAGCATCCGAGCGCGCCGCGGGTGCTGGTCGAGGTGCTGCACCGGGAATGCCAGGAGAGCAGCTGCGACGTCGGCCGCGCGGCCTCCGAGATCGCCGCGGAGTTCCCGCACCTCGATGTCGGCCATCTGCCGGAGGTGTGGTGGCATGCGGAGGAGGGATCGCAGGTCGGGGATTACCCGGTCGAGCCGCGCCACCTGTTCGACGCCCGCGTGGCCGACTTCCGCGAATGGCTGCGGGCCCGGCCGGAGCGCACCATCGCGGTGGTCGGGCACGGGACCTTCTTCTTCCACCTGACCGGTATCTGGCTCGACAACTGCGACTTCACCGAGCTCGATCTCGCGGCCCGGCCGGCCGCGGCCTGAGGTTTCGGGGCGCCGCCCCGTTCCCCGCCGGAGGGCCTGCAGGCCCTCCGGAATCCCCTGGATCCTCAGTCCCGAGCGAGCATCTGTCGGCCGATGGCGAAGACCCGGCCGTCGCCGAGGAGGTGCGCCGTGAAGCCCTCCGGGAAAAGCGGATCGAAGGCCTTGTCGCGCACGTTGAGCCCGCCCGTGAAGGCCCCGAAGGCCGGCATCACGAGACGGGCCCCGTCCGAGACGAAGCAGCGGCGGCGGACCGCGCGGCCCCGCATCGCCACCTTGCCGCAGGGATGGAGGTGGCCCGCGACTTCGCCGGGCGCGGCGCCCGGGACGGGCTCGTGCCGCAGGGTCAGCGCGCCGAGCGTCAGCGTGTCGGCGTAGCGCCCGCCGACGCCCTCCTGAACCGCCGCGTCGTGGTTGCCGGCGATCCAGACCCAGTCGCGCCCCTCCTGCAGGGCCGCCACCATGGCCCGGTCGCCCGGCTCCATGCGCTCGGGCCCGCGGGCATCGTGGAAGGAATCGCCGAGCGCGACGACCCGGGCAGGGTCGTGACGCAGCACCGCCTCGTGCAGGTTCGCCAGCGTCTCACGGGTGTCGTAGGGCGGCAGAAACTGGCCCGAGCGGGCAGCGTAGGCCGAGCCCTTCTCCAAGTGCAGGTCGGAGACCACCAGGGTCCGGTGCGCGGGCAGCCAGAGCGCTCCGGAGAGGTCCAGCACCGCGTCCTCGCCGGCGAGCGTCAGGCCCGCGGGCTTCTGTGTCTTCTCAAGTCTCTGGCCGAGCGCCAAGATCGCATCCTCATCCGGGGGACCGGGGTGCGCCATCGCAAGCCTCCGGGCCTCTAGCCCAGCGCCTCTTCGAGAAGCTGCGCCTCGGCCTCAGCCAGGATCTCGTCCGCGCCCTCGCCGTAGACCTTCTCGCGCCCGATCTCCAGCATCACGGAGACGGAGAGCGGCGAGACGCGGTCGAGCGCCCGGTGGATGATTCGCCCCTGGATGCGCTCTAGCATCATGCCGAGGCGCCTCACGTCGAGGAGTCCGGTTGCCGCATCCTGGCGCGCGGCGCGCAGGAGCAGGTGGTCGGGCTGGTGCTTGCGCAGCACGTCGTAGACGAGATCCGTCGAGATCGTGACCTGCCGGCCGGTCTTCTTCTGGCCCGGATGGCGCCGCTCGATCAGCCCGGCGATCACCGCGCATTGCCGGAAGGTCCGCTTCATCATCGCGGATTCGGCGAGCCAGGCTTCCAGGTCGTCGCCCAGCATGTCCTGGGCGAACAACTCGGCGAGGAAACCGGGCTCGCGGGCGATCGCCTCCGAGATGTCCCGCGTCATCCAGACCGCGAGGCCGTAATCGTTGGCGGCGAAGCCGAGCGGGCGCAGGGAGGCGCGCTCCAGCCGCCGGGTCAGCAGCATGCCGAGCGTCTGGTGAGCGAGCCGCCCCTCGAACGGGAAGGCCGAGAGGTAGTAGCGCTTCGCCCTCGGATACGTCTCCACCAGGAGGTCGCGCGGCCCCGGCAGGACCGAGCGGCTGCGCTGCTGCACGAGGTAGTCGGCCACCTGTTTCGGTAGCCGGTCCCACTCGAACGGGTCGGCAATCAGCGCCCGCACACGGGCGGCCAGAAAGGTCGAGAGCGGGAACTTCGAGCCCGCGTAGCTTGGGATGGCCGGGTCGGTGCCGGGCCCGGCCCGCGTCACCATGGCCTCATCCTCCATCAGCCCCTCGAAGCGCAGGACCTCGCCGGAGAACAGGAAGGTATCGCCGACGGTCAGCGTCTCGGCGAAATCCTCCTCGATCTCGCCGAGCACCCGGCCGGTCTTCGGCAGGATGGTCCCGGGCTTGGCGCGCACGGAGCGGACGAGGCGCACCTTCACCTTCGCGGACTCCACGATGGTGCCGATGTTCATCCGGTACTGCTGCGCAGTCCTGGCGTCGCGCACCCGCCAGAGGCCGTCCGGCCCGCGCAGGATCTTGGCGAAGCGCTCGTAGGCGCGCAGCGCGTAGCCGCCGGTCGCGACGTAATCGACCACCGCCTCGAAATCCTCCCAGGTGAGGCCCGTATAGGGCGCTGCCGAGACGATCTCCTCGTAGAGCTGGAGCGGATCGAACGCGTCGGCGCAGGCCATGCCGAGCACGTGCTGGGCCAGCACGTCGAGGGCGCCGGTGCGCGCGTCCGGCGTATCCTGCGCGGCCGCCTCGACGGCGTCGAGCGCCGCGCGGCACTCGAGGATCTCGAAGCGGTTCGCCGGAACCAGATAGGCTTTCGAGGGCTCGTCCATGCGATGGTTGGCGCGCCCGATCCGCTGCATGATCCGGCTCGCGCCCTTCGGCGCGCCGATATTCACCACCAGATCGACGTCACCCCAGTCGATGCCGAGATCGAGGGTCGCGGTGCAGACGATGGCGCGCAACTGCCCCGCCGCCATCGCGGCCTCCACGCGGCGGCGCTGCTGCGCGTCGAGCGAGCCGTGGTGGAGCGCGATCGGCAGCACGTCGTCGTTGAGCCGCCAGAGTTCCTGGAAGGTGTACTCGGCCTGGAGCCGCGTGTTGACGAAGACCAGCACCGTGCGGTGCTGCCGGATCAGCTCGTAGATCGCCGGCATCGACTGGTGGGCGGTGTGCCCGGCGAGCGGCAGCGGGCGGTTCGATTCGAGCATGCGCAGGTCGGGCGCGGCGCCGCCCTTCACCACGACGAGGTCGGCCATGCCCGCACCTCCCCCTCCCCCCTCTGCGGGGGAGGGTGGCGCGCGAAGCGGGTCGGGAGAGGGGAGCCCGGCTTCAGGTACGGGCGCGGTCTTCACGAAGGCCGCAGCCTCAGTCGGAGCCGTGGGTCCCCTCTCTGCGGGACTTTGTCCCGACCGACCCTCGCTGACGCGAGGACCACCCTTCCCCGCAGAGGGGGGAGGGAGAGGCGCCTGCGGCATCAGATACCGCCTCAGCTCGTCCGGTTCCCGCACCGTCGCCGATAGACCGATCGCGGTGAGCCCCGGGCTCAGCCGATGCAGACGCGCCAGTGCCAGCGAGAGGAGATCGCCCCGCTTCGAGGTGACCAGGGCGTGGAGCTCGTCGAGGATGACGCAGCGGAGGTTCGCGAGCAGGTCCGACGCCTCGCGGTGCGCGATCAGCAGCGCCAGCTGCTCCGGCGTTGTCAGCAGGATGTCGGGCGGCCGCGCGATCTGGCGTGTGCGCTTGTGGGCCGGCGTGTCCCCGGTGCGGGTCTCGACGCGGACCGGCAGCCCCATCTCGGTGACCGGCGCTTCCAGGTTGCGGGCGATGTCGACGGCGAGCGCCTTGAGCGGCGAGACGTAGAGCGTGTGCAGGCCCTTCCGCTGCGACGCCTTCGTCCCGCTCAGGGCGACGAGGCTCGGCAGGAAGCCGGCGAGCGTCTTGCCCGCGCCGGTCGGCGCCACGAGGAGCGCCGAGCGGCCCGCGCCCGCGATGCGCAGCAGGTCGAGCTGGTGCGGGCGCGGGCTCCAGCCGCGACCCGCGAACCAGTCCCGGAACGCGGGGGGAAGCAGATCCGCGCTCAGGCGAGCGCCATCAGGAAGCGGTCGATCAGCTCCAGCGCCCGCTCGCTCATCGGGCCCGGATAGCGCACGAAGATGTGGCAGCCCCCCGCGTAGACCGCGGTGTGGCCGCCATTGCCGGCCGCCGCCCAGCGCGAGGCCATGTAGAGCGTATCGTCGAGGAGCGGGTCGGCCGTGCCGATGGTGAAGAGCGCGGGCGGCAGGCCCTTCAGGTCCGCGTAGATCGGCGAGACGTCGGGCCGGCGCCGGTCGATCCCCTCGCGCACGTAGCCGTCGGCGAAGCGGGTGAGATCCTCCGTGTTCACCACGAGGCGCTCGGAGCCCCAGTTGCGTACGGAGGGGGTCAGGCCGAGATCGTAGAAGCCGGCGTTGAGGTTCGCGCCCCGGAAGGCGCGGGGCAGCTTGTGCCGGTCGCGCAGGCGCAGCAGCACCATCACGGCGAGGTGCGCGCCGACCGACTCGCCGCCGATCGTCAGCGCCGAGACCCCGAACTCCGCCCGGCCGGGCCCTGCGAGCCAGAGCGCCGCGGCCTCGCAGTCGAGGAGCGCTGCCGGATAGGGGTGCTCGGGCGCGAGCCGGTACTCGACCGAGAGGCAGATGAAGCCGCAGGTGTCGGCGATGCGCTCCAGCCAGGGGTCCTGCTCGTCGGCCCCGCCCCAGATCCAGCCGCCGCGGTGGATGTGCAGGTAGGCGCCGCGCAGCTTCACGCCCGGCCGCGGCCGGATCACCCGCAGCGGCAGCGCGCCGCCGGGCCCGTCGATCAGCATGGTCTCGGCGCGGGCGCTGCGCGGCATCGCGGGCGAGGCCTGCGTGCCGGCCCGGCGCCGCGCCCGCACCTCGGCGATGGGCAGGGTCCACGGGTCCGCCTGCGCGGCGTGCGCGGCCACCACCTCGGCGTTGAGGCGCAGGGTTTCCGGATCGATCGTCGCCGGGTCGAACAGGGCGTGGTCGATCATCGTCAGGGTCGTTCCGTGTGTTCGGCCGCACAGGATGGGGCGTGCGGCCCGCGTCTGTCATGCGCGCTGTCTGCGGATATCTTGGCGGCTCAAGCTTGCGTTGCCATCTCGGCCGAGCCCGTGAAAGCGCCCAACGCCCGAGTCGGCGGGGAGTTTCGCCGGGGGTGTGACGCCCGCGTCACGCTTCCGCCGGGTTCGGGGTCTCTTCAGTCGAATGATCCCGAATGGCACCGGATTGGAAACCCAAGGTCGCAGGCAGATGATGGTCGAGCACGACAGGCACCGCGCGGGCGGACCGTACCAGGCCTATCCGGGCGAGCCCCAGCGCGGGCGCGACAACGCCCTGCGCCGCTTCATCGGCGGCTCGCCGACGGCGGTGTTCCTGCGGCTGCTGTTCCTATCGATCCTCGTCGGCGCCTTCATGGCGATGCTCGGGCTGACGCCGGGGCAGCTCTTCTGGCACGCCTACGATTCGGCCCGCCAGTTGATCGACCTCGGCCTCGCGACCTTCCACGATTTCGGCGGCTGGATCCTGGCGGGCGCCGTGGTGGTGGTGCCGCTCTGGTTCATCTCGCGCCTGTTCGCCACGTCGAAGTAGGCGGGCCGCACCTCCCTCTCCCGCGAACGGGGGAGGGCATCCGCATCCGGCATCCGTGAAGCGGCTGGACCGGTCTCCGGCCTATTGCAGGTGCCGCGTATAGGTCTCGCCGGCCGCCGCCTTCAGCGCCGCCCCGGCCTCCCGGCCGATCGCTTCCGCGTCCGACACAGCGCCGCTGCGTGTCACCGCCCAGTGCCGGCTGCCGTCCGGCAGGAAGAGCAGCCCGTCGAGGCTGAGCTGCTCGCCGTCGATCCGCGCGAGCGCCGCGATCGGCGTGCGGCACGAGCCGTCGAGCTCGGCCAGCAGAGCCCGCTCGCAGCCGACCGCGACGGTGGTCCGCGCGCAGGCGACCGGCGCCAGCAATGCCCGCACCGGAGCATCGTCCGCGCGGCACTCGATACCGAGCGCGCCCTGGGCCACCGCCGGCAGCATGTCGTCGGTCTCCAGAACGGAGCGGGCCATACCCTCCAGGCCGAGCCGCTGCAGGCCGGCGATCGCCAGCAGCGTCGCGTCGCACTCGCCCGCCTCGAGCTTGCGCATCCGCGTGTTGGCGTTGCCCCGCAGCGGCACGATCTGCAGATCCGGCCGGCGCATCAGCACCTGTGCCCCGCGCCGGAGCGAGGAGGTGCCGACGCGAGCCCCCGGTTTCAGCCCCGCGAATCCGTCCGCGTGCGGCGACAGGAAAGCGTCGCGCGGGTCATCGCGCTCCAGGATGCAGGCGATCACCAGCCCATCCGGCAGCCAGGTCTCGACGTCCTTCATCGAGTGGACGGCGACGTCCACCTGATCGGCGAAGAGCGCCTGCTCCAACTCCTTCGTGAACAGCCCCTTGCCGCCGATCTCGGAGAGCGGCCGGTCGAGCACCTTGTCGGCGACCGTGGTGATCACGACGATCTCGGTCTCGAGGCCGGGATTGGCCGCGACGATGCGGTCGCGCACCATCCCGGTCTGGGCGAGCGCCATCGGGCTGCCGCGGGTGCCGATGCGCAGGGGGCGGTTCAGCATCCTTGGTCCTCAGAAGGCCTGGAGCACGAGCTCGGTGTGCTCCACGCTCGGCGGCGCCTCGAAGCAGGGCGAGACGATCGCGCGGTAGTCCTTCCAGGCCTGCGAGCCGGTGAAGTCCTGGGTGTGCGCCTCCAGCGTCTCCCACTCGATCAGCAGGCGGTAGCGCTGCGGCTTCTCGACGGAGCGGCGCACGTTGAAGCTGACGCAGCCCTTGGCGGCGCGGAAGATCTCGGAGGCTTGGCGGATGCCGGTCTCGAACTCGGCCTCCATCCCGGGCTTCACGTCGATCTGGGCGATCTCGAGGATCATCGCATTCGTCTCCTATTGCAGCGGGCGGCCGAGCTTGGCCGCCAGGATGCGCTGCGGGCTCTTGGCCGGGTCGGCCTGGGCGGCGACCGGCAGGTAGGCGGTCTGCTCCAGCATGTACTGACCGCCCATCGCCCCGTGCATCACGAGGTCCGAGAAGGTGACCCAGGTCTGGCCGGGCAGGAAGTTCACGTCGGCCTGGGGAGCGCTCGCCTGATAGGCCTCGTCCTGCTTCAGGGCGTCGTGCAGGTGCAACATCAGGTGGTCGTACTCGGAGCGGCGCGCCTTGGTGATGCGGAGCGCCGCCAGCAGCTTGGCCGAGAGCGGCGAGTACCCCGGCAGCCTCGGCAGGAACTTTTCCGCCATCGAGCCGAAATCCTCGCCGACGCGCCAGCGCCGCGGCTGGCCGCTCGGGTTGATGTTGCGGAAGACGCGCAGGATCCGCTTCTCGCCGATCGGGTTCGACGGGAAGGCGTCGACGTGCAGCCGCGTGTCGTCGCGGCGCCAGCTGAGCTTGCGCTTGTCGACGTCGAAGGGCCGGTAGGAGGTGCCGGCGAAGTTCACCCGGCCGATGTAGTCGGGCAGGTAGCGGTTCACGAGGCCCTTCGCGAAGGCGCGGTAGCGCACGAGGAGCCCGCGCAGGGCCTCCTGCTCCTCCGGCGTGCCCGCGGCCCCGCGCAGCTCCGCGTCCGCGCCGCGGATGTTGACGTTCTTGGCCTTTCCGTCCGCGAAGGGGCGCTCGACGAAGCGGCGCTCAAAATCGCTGAACGGGAAGTCGAGGTCGGGGAAGAGCAGGACCGCGCCGTCCTCCAGCGCCGCCGCGAGCGAGCGCGGGGCGTCCGACTGCGAGACGGTGAGGATGGGGCTGATCATGTCCCGGGAGACTCCTGCCGCTTTGACGCCGCGTGAATGGATCCGGGATGTAGCCGAGCCGTTGGCGCGGCGCCAGCGAACCGATTTAGCGGTGGATGACGCAGCGATGCCGCATCAGGCCCGGAGCGGAGGGCCTGTCCCCGGGTTGCGCAACCGGGGCGGGATCCGGCACGTTCGAGGAATGTTCCGGGTGCCCGGCACCCCTTCCGGTGACGCGAGAGTTCGTCGATGGCGACGCTGAAGGAATTCGAGGAGGCCCTGCGCGAGCACGGCATGAACATGGCGCTCGCGCTCCTCGAACGGCTGCGCGAACGCGACCGTGCCACCCGCACCGTGAAGCCCGCCCGGCGCCTCACGGGCCAGAAGATGACGCCGGAGCTCGCCCGCACCATCCTCGACCTCCACGCCACCACGGGCATGACCCAGCAGGAGATCGCCTTCAAGGTCGGCGTCAATCAGGGCCGGGTCAACGAGGTGATCAAGCGCGGCAAGTGGCTCAGCGACGATCCGCAGGCGCCGGAGGCGGTCGCCCGCGACAAGGCGAAGGAGCGGATGGCGAAGTCTCACACGCCGCGCACCGCGGCGGGGGCCGAGGCGAAGCCCCGCAAGGCGGCCGCCGCGAAGGAGCGAAAGGCCCCTGCCCCGCGCCGGGGCAACCAAGGCCAGCTCGCGCTGGGCGATTTCTGAGGTCCGCGGACCGGAAACCTGCAGCCGTGGCGGCGTTCCCCTCCTGCCCGACAGGGAGCGGGATCGCCCATGCGCCACGTCCTCACCGTCCTGTTGCTGACGTCGACCGTGACCGCCGCGCACGCGCAGGGGCGGCCCGAAACGACGACGATGACCTGCGGCCAAGCCCGCGCCACCGTGTTGCGGGCGGGCGGTATCGTCCTGGGCACCGGTGGTCCGACCTACGACCGCTACGTCCGCGACCGCAATTTCTGCGAGCCGACCGAAGTGACGCGCGCAGGCTTCGTGCCGACCCGCGACGCGCAGCGCTGCTTCGTGGGCTACACCTGCTTCGAGCCGGGCGTAGGCGACTGGTTCGGCGATTATTGAGCCCGCACGAAAACGCCCCGGCCGATGGCCGGGGCACCCCCTCACGCGGTCCTGACGGGTCAGGCCGCCTGCTGCACCTCACCCTCGATCGCCTCCGGCTTGCGGCCGGTCGCGATCTGGATCTGGCGCGGCTTCTTCGCCTCCGGGATCTCGCGGACGAGATCAATGTGGAGGAGGCCGTTCTCGAGCGCCGCACCCGTCACCTGAACGTAGTCGGCGAGCTGGAACCGGCGCTCGAAGCCGCGGGCGGCGATGCCCTGATGCAGCACTTCCACCCGGCGGGCCGTGTCGGCCTTGCGCTCGCCCTTCAGGGTCAGCGCGTTCTCCTTGACCTCGATCGAGAGATCGGCCTCGGTGAAGCCGGCGACCGCGACGGTGATCCGGTACGCGTTCTCGCCGGTGCGCTCGATGTTGTAGGGCGGGTAGCTCGGCACGGCGTCGGCGCTGACGAACTGGTCGAGGGCCGAGAACAGCCGGTCGAAGCCGACGGTGGAGCGGTAAAGGGGAGCAAGATCGAACTGACGCATAACATATCCTCCGTGGAGCAACATGCTTCTCTACATTCACGCTGGTCCGCCCGAGGGCCGGACCGTTGTCGTGCCGCCGTCTGGCCGGCACCTCAAGGATATCGGAGCGGCCCGATCTGCCTTCAAGAGCCGCAAGACCGCGGAACCCGCCGTCGCGACGAATTTTTTGCATCCCCTCGCTTGAGCCCGACCCGCCGATGCTGACCCTCGATTCCACGCCCGGCAATCCCGTCCCGCCTGGTGGCACACTGATCGGCGTGCGCACGCCGGACGGTCTGACCCTGCGGGCGGCTTACTGGCGAGCGCCGGCCCGGCGCAGCAAGGGGACGGTCTGCCTGCTCCAGGGTCGGGCCGAGTTCATCGAGAAGTACTACGAGGTCATCCGCGAACTGATCACCCGCGGCTTCAGCGTGGTCGCCTTCGACTGGCGCGGCCAGGGCGAGTCCGGCCGGCAGGTCGGCGACCCGCGTAAGGGTCATGTCGCCCGCTTCGACGATTACCGCCTCGACCTCAAGGCGATCGAGGAGAGCGTCCTCGTGCCGCTGATGCCGGAGCCCTATCACTGCCTCGCCCACTCGATGGGCGGCTGCGTCGCCTTCACGGGCGCGGCGGAGGGCTGGCTGCCCTTCGGCCGCATCGTCACCGTGGCGCCGATGCTGTCGATCCGCATGGTCGCGTATCCGGGTGCAGCCTCGGCGCTCGCCCGTTCGCTTCAGGCGCTCGGGCTCGGCCGAGCGTTCGTGCCGAGACTGTCGCAGGTGCCGGCCATCGGGGCGCTGCCCGGTCTGTGGCGGCGGCTGCGGGGCCGGCCGCACGTGCCCCACGATCCCGGCGCCTCGATCGCCACGATGCCGTTTCCCGGCAACCGGCTCTCGCGCGATCCCGGCCGCTACGCCCGCAACGCCGCGGCCGCGCGGGCGGTCGGTGCCGGGGCGGTGGGCGATCCGACCGTGGCGTGGCTTGCGGGCGCCTTCCGGGCCATGGCGCGGCTGCGCGACCCGCGGCTGCCTGCGCGCATCACGACACCGACCCTGATCCTGGGGTCGGGCGCCGACCCGGTCTGCGGCACGCCCGCCACCGAGCGCTTCGCCGCCCGGATGAAGGCCGGCACGATCCTCGTGCTGCCGGACGCGCGCCACGAGATCCTGCATGAGCGCGACCCGATCCGGGAGGATTTCTGGGCGGCGTTCGATGCCTTCGTGCCGGGGAGCCCCGTACCGCAGATCGAGGGCGAGGCGCGGCGGGCGGTCCTGGCGGTGCAGTAGCGCGCCGGCAGCCGATCCCCGCCGGCCTCCATTCAGTCCTCGTCGTCGCCGCCGAGATCCTTCGGCCTAACGAAGCGCTCCAGCCGCCCCGCGCCGCGGGCGAGGTCGGCCCAGCGCTCGCTCTCGAAATCGATCACCGCGAGGGCCGCCGTGGGGAACTGGGTGGCGAGGCGCTTGCGGTCGGCTTTCGCCCCGCTGCCGACGAGTTCCAGCGCGCAGTCCTGCAGGCCCGGATTGTGGCCGACGACGAGGAGGGTGCCGGCATTGTCCGGCGCGTGACGCACGACCTCGAGGATCCGCGCCGCGCTCGATTCGTAGAGGGCGGGGACCGTCTCGCCGGGATTGCCGTCGAGCGGCACCCGAACGGCGTCCCAGGTTTCCAGGGTGCGCTTCGCGGACGAGACCAGCACATGGTCCGGCCGTAGCCCGGCCTCCGCGATGTAGGCGCCCATCCGCGGCGCGGCCTCCCGTCCGCGCGGATTCAGGGGGCGGTCGTGGTCTTCCACGCCCGGCGGCCGGTCGGACTTGGCGTGGCGCAGGAGAATCAAGCGGCGCATCAACGGAAACCTACGACGGCGTGCGGGACGTAAGGACTTTCGAGCGACGCGATCTCCTCGGGCGTGAGCTTGAGCTCGAGGGCCGCGACCGCGTCGTCGAGATGCTGCGGCTTGGAGGCGCCGACGATCGGGGCGGCGACGTTCGGCTGCGCCAGCACCCAGGCCAGCGCCACCTGCGCACGGGGCACGCCGCGGGCCTCGGCGACGCGGGCCACCGCTTCGACCACCTTCCGGTCGGCCTCCGCCGTCGCGCCGTAGAGGTTCTTGCCGACCTCGTCGGTCTCCTGCCGGGCCGAGGCCGCGTCCCAGTCGCGGGTGAGCCGGCCGCGGGCGAGCGGGCTCCAGGGCAGCAGAGCCACGCCCTGATCGACGCAGAACGGGATCATCTCCCGCTCTTCCTCGCGGTGGAGCAGGTTGAGGTGGTTCTGCATCGTGGCGAAACGCGTCCAACCGTGCCGGTCGGCGGTGAACTGCGCCTTGGCGAACTGCCACGCGTACATCGAGGAGGCGCCAATCGTGCGCGCCTTGCCGGCCTTCACCACGTCGTGCAGCGCTTCCAGCGTCACCTCGATCGGCGTGCCGTAATCCCAGCGGTGGATCTGGTAGAGATCGACGTAGTCGGTGCCGAGCCGCTTCAGCGACGCGTCGATCGCCTGGAAGATCGCCTTACGGGAGAGCCCTCCCGCGTTCGGCGCGTCGGTCAGCGGATAATAGACCTTCGTGGCGAGCACGATGTCGTCGCGGCGGGCGAAATCCTTCAGCGCGCGCCCGACGATCTCCTCCGACGTGCCGTCCGAGTAGTAATTCGCCGTGTCGAAGAAGTTGATTCCGAGATCGAGCGCCCGCCGGATGAGCGGCCGGCTCTCGGCCTCTGGCATGGTCCAGGGATGGGGACCGCGCTCCGGCACGCCGTAGGTCATGCAGCCGAGGCAGATCGGCGACACATCGAGGCCGGTGCGGCCGAGTTTCTTCGTCTTCATGGGCTGGCTCCGGTCGTAACCCCCGCGTCCGGGCCCGTATCTGGGCCGGTCCCTCGCAAATGCGAGGGCTCAGCCGCCGCGGTTCTCGCGGCGCATCATGAAGGCGAGCTTCTCGAACAGGCTGACATCCTGCTCGTTCTTCAGGAGCGCGCCGTGCAGCGGCGGGATCAGCTTGCGGCCGTCGCGCTCGCGGAGCGTCTCAGGGCTGACGTCCTCCGAGACGAGGAGCTTCAGCCAGTCGAGCAGCTCCGATGTCGAGGGCTTCTTGCGCAGGCCCGGCACTTCGCGGGTCTCCAAGAAGACGCGCAGAGCCTCCTCGACCAGCCGGTGCTTGATGCCCGGATAGTGCACCTCGACGATGCGCCGCAGCGTCTCGGCGTCCGGGAACTGGATGTAGTGGAAGAAGCAGCGCCGCAGAAACGCGTCCGGCAGTTCCTTCTCGTTGTTCGAGGTGATGATGACCACAGGGCGCTGGCGGGCCCGCACGGTCTCGCCGGTCTCGTAGACGTGGAACTCCATCCGGTCGAGTTCGGTCAGGAGGTCGTTCGGGAATTCGATATCGGCTTTGTCGATCTCGTCGATCAGCAGCACCGGGCGCTCGTCCGCCGCGAAGGCCTCCCAGAGCTTGCCGCGCCGGATGTAGTTGGCGATGTCGGAGACCCGCGGATCGCCGAGCTGCGAGTCGCGCAGGCGCGAGACCGCGTCGTACTCGTAGAGGCCCTGCTGCGCCTTGGTCGTCGACTTGACGTTCCAAGTCAGCAGCCGGGCGCCGAGCCCTTTCGCGATCTCCTCGGCCAGCACCGTCTTGCCGGTGCCGGGCTCACCCTTCACCAGGAGTGGACGCTCGAGGACGATCGCTGCGTTGACCGCCGCGGTCAGGTCCGGCGTCGCGACGTAGGTCTCGGTTCCGGTGAAGCGCATCCGCCTGTCCCTGCTGTTCTGGTCGTCCGCGTCCGAGTTAGGCGGCGCGCGGACCGGGGGCAAGCGGCGGAGGGGCGGCGGATATTCTCAGGGATGGAAGGTCATCGCACGCAGCGAGGAGACCTTCGGCAGGCGCCAGACGTCGTCCTTGCTCGGATAGGGCTTCAGCATCGCGTCCACCGCGAGCGTGACCGCCATCAGCAGGATCGGCATGCCGACAAGCGCCGCGATCATGATCATCCCCAGCCCTCGTTGCCGCATCGAGCGGTCAATAGAGATGATCCTCCTCGGGTTATGGTTAACAAATCGTTAACGCGGAGCATTCGTCCGTTCATGGCCGGCGCAGCGTCTGCCGTCCGCGAAATCCCGGGGCGAAAGGACTGGTCATCTTCCGAGGCGGGCGGTCACGAGGCCTGAAGCCGGCAGCGGCGCGAGAGTTTGCCGATGCCGTTGCGCCCGTCTCGCCTCAGACCTTCTTCGGGTCGAACCAGATACAGCTCTTCGAGAGCTGCTGCAGGTTGAGCTGTGAACTCGTCTGCGGTGCGACCTGACCGTTTATCGCGATGTTGACCTGAGTCAGCACGTCGCTGCCGAACTTCTGCGGGTGCGAGAAGTAGCAGTATTGCGACTCCGGCACCTTCTCGTCGCCTTTGAACTGCCAGCCGGTGACGATGTTGCCGTCGAGATAGGGCACCGCCTTGAATACCGTGAAGGTGGTGCGCACGGCGGCGTTCCCGTCCTCGCCCTTGGATTGGGCGGCCACCACCTGGGCGATGTCCGGCCGGGTCTGTGGCGGGGCAGCCACGGGCTGGTCCAGCTTCAGAACGTTGTCGGTCAGCGTGACCTCGCCCTTGGTCTTGATCGTGACGTCGGAGAGGGCGGCCTGCATCGCCTGGGCGATCCGCTCGGCGGCCGACTCGTACTGGCTGAGATAGGCCCAGCCATAGGCGCCCGCGCCGACCCCGATGCCGGCGAGCGCCGCGAAGATGCCGGCCCCGGCCGCCCGGAACAGGAAGGCGCGCGCCGCGACGATGCGGGCCTCCGCACGGAGGCGACCGTTGACGTGCTGGGCGAGCACGACGTTCTCAGGTGTGCCCGCGGCGTGGATGGTCATGCACCGGCTCCGGCGCTGGCTGTGACAGGGGGGTGCTGGACAGGGCCTTGCGCACCCGATTGGGCGGGCTGGCGCCGGTCGAGCGGGATCACGGCTCCGGAGGACGCCTCGCGCTGCGGCTTGGCGGACGCGAGCCCGATCTCCTGGCGCAAGCCCTCGGTGAGCTGGTCGATCAGGTAGGGGCTCGCGGCCGGGTCGATCGTCACCCCGAGGTCGTCCTCGTCCATGAAGGTCTTGCGCACCGAGACCGCCGAGAGGGCCAGGATGGTCGAGGCGAAGGCGGCGCAGAGCGCGGGCACGAACACGAAGATGCGCAGGAAGGCGTGGACCTGCGCGTCGCTCACGTCGATCGGATCGACGCCGTAGACCATCGCGGTGAAGGAGTGCAGCTGCGAGCGGTTGACCGCGTTGCGGTAGGCCTGCTCGGCATCGGCGACGCGCCGGTCGGCCTGGCCGCGGTCCAGCGCGGCGCGGGCCCTGCGGGCCTCTTCCAGCTCCTTCGTCAGGGCGGCCCGGTCGGTGCCGGCCTTGGCCACGCTCGCCGCGAGGGTCTGTGTGCGCGGGTCGGTGACGCATTTCAGGTTCTGATAGCGCACGCCGCGGCTGTTGGTGCCGAACACCTTCTCGCAGCGCTGCGCCGGCAGGCTCGCGAGCTGGGCGGCGTTCTCGGTCGAGCGCTTCTCGATCTGGTCGAGCTCGGTCGTGTACTGCTGCACCCGCGCATCGGCCGCGCCGATGCGGTTCTCGAGGCTGTCGCGGTCGGCCTGTGCGTCCTTCAGCGCGGTCTTGGTGCGGGCCGCTTCCATCAGGCGGGGATGGAACATCATCTCGCCGAGCTGCGAGACCGACTTCGTGGTGACGCCTGCTGCGAAGATGATGCCGACGATCGCGAGCCCCCGCACGAACCACGAGCGCTGGGTGCGGGCGAGGATCCCGAGCGGCACGCGGCACAGCTCCACCGCCGCATAGACGAGCGGCGCCAGCAGCATGAAGTAGAAGGCGTGCCAGTCCCCGTCGCTGTAGACGCCCGCGAACAGCCACGCCCCCGCGAGCGAGGCACCGATCACCATGAACTCGACGAGGTAGGCGATCGCGACGTAGCCCCACTTGATCCGGTAGCCCTTCTCGACGTCGCGCTCGTGCTTCCACCGCTGGGACTCGAGCGACCAGGCGCGTCGTTCGCGCTGGACGTCCCGGCTCGGAGGTGACTGCAGCATGACTTTCCCGGGGCTCGAACGACGCGACGAGGGGTTGAGCTTTACCGTTCGTTAACAAGCTTCGGTATGCGCATAATGTGCCGTTTTTGCGCCGCGGTCGGGGGATCCACCGAAAGAGCCGTGCGGCGGTCCATATGCCTCACCCGGGCGCGGGGCAGGCAAGCGGCCCGCTCGGGTTGTCCCGACGCCACGGCCGTGGGATGCGCTGCCGTGTGCCCCGCCGAGACCGGGCCGGATTCCGGTTGCCCGAGCCGGTGGGTCCGCCCATGATCCCGGCCGATCCATCCACCGGACGCGGGGCCGGAACCGGAGCGCCATGCCAGAGGTCCATACCGGTTCCTACAAGGAGGCGATCCTCTTCCTCGTCACGGCGGGGATCGTTGTGCCGCTGTTCCACCGCCTACGGATCAGCCCGGTTCTGGGCTTCATCGGGGCGGGCGCGCTGCTCGGCCCCTTCGGTCTCGGTCGCCTCTCCGAGCAGTACGGCTGGGTCTCCCTCTTCACCATCGGCAACCGCACCGAGATCGCGCATCTCGCCGAGTTCGGCGTGATCTTCCTGATGTTCATGATCGGGATCGAGCTGTCCTGGGAGCGTCTGCGCACCCTCCGCCGGCTCGTCTTCGGTCTCGGCTCGCTCCAGGTCATCTGCTCCGCGTTGGTGATCGGCGCGATTCTGTTCGGGTTGAAGGTGCCGCTCGCGGGCGCCGTCATCGTCGGCATCGGGCTCGCGCTCTCCTCCACCGCGGTCGTCCTGCCGGTGTTGGCCGAGCAGCGGCGCCTCAACACGCCGACCGGTCGGGCGAGCTTCGCGGTCCTGCTGTTCCAGGATCTGGCGGTGGCGCCAGCCCTCTTCGCCATCGCGGTGCTGGGGCGCACCGACGGGGCCAATATGGGCGGGGCGCTCGCTCTGGCCCTCGCCCAGGCAGCGGTGGCCCTGGTGCTGATCGTGGTGGCGGGGCGCTTGGCGCTTCGACCTCTCTTCCAGCTCGTCGCCCGGACCAAATCGACCGAGCTGTTCATGGCGGCCTGCCTGCTCGTCATCGTGGCGACCGCGTTGACCGCGGCGGCCAGCGGCCTCTCCATGACGCTCGGCGCCTTCGTGGCCGGCCTCCTGCTCGCCGAGACCGAGTACCGCCGGGCGATCGAGGCGACGATCGACCCGTTCAAGGGCCTGCTGCTCGGCGTTTTCTTCGTCTCGGTCGGCATGAACCTTGACCCGGCTCAGCTCGTCGCGGCGCCCGGCGCGATCCTCGGCCTCTCGCTGGCGCTTCTCCTGATCAAGGCGGTGGTGGTGCTGATGGCCGCGCCCGCTCTCAAGATCGCGCGGCCGGTCGCCCTGGAGACGGCGCTGCTGCTCGGCCCAGGTGGCGAGTTCGCCTTCGTGCTCATCGGCGGCGCGGTGGCCACGGGGCTCGTGCCGGAGGAGGTCGGCGCGGCGGCGCTCATCGTCACGACCGTCACCATGATCATGATCCCGGGTCTGGCCGCGCTCGGGCGCCGGATCGGCCAGCGGGCGGCGAGCCGGCAACTCGGCCGGGCGCGGGCCGAGCCGCCGCCGGACCGCCAGCAGAACCGGGTGATCGTGGCGGGCTACGGACGCGTCGGCCGGCAGGTCGGCGAGATGCTGGCCCGGCACAAGATCCCCTACCTCGCCCTCGACGCGGACGCGGCCCGCGTCGCCGAGCAGCGCCGGCTCGGCAACCCGGTCTATTTCGGCGACTCGGCCAACGCCGAGCTGCTGCGCCGCTGCGACATCGCCACCGCCCGCGCGCTTGTCGTCACCCTGGACAACCCGCGCGCCGTCGAGGCAGTGGTGGCCGCCGCCCGCGCCGAGCGGCCGGACCTCACCATCGTGGCCCGCGCCCGCGACGCCCGCCACGCCACCGCCCTCTACGACCTAGGCGTGGACGACGCCGTGCCGGAGACGATCGAGGCTTCGCTCCAGCTCTCGGAGGCGGTGCTGGTCGATGTCGGGGTGCCGATGGGGCTGGTCATCGCCTCGATTCACGAGCGCCGCGACGAGTACCGCGCCATGCTGCGCCGGAAGGAGACCGACACCCGGCCCGTCTTCCGGGCGCGCCGCACGGTGGGTAAGCACGCAGAGCCGCGCGAGGCGCCGCGCGACGCGAAGGATGGGAAGGAGACGCCCGTCAGCCGGACGGCGTGACCGGCGCGCGCATCAGGCCGGTGCCGCCTCGAACAGGTCCGCCGGTATGCGCCGCCGCTGCTGCCTCCCCGTGCGCGTCTCCGGCTCGCACCCGTCCGCGTAGCGGCATCGATAGGTCACGGCATCCGGCGGTCCGAGGCCCGTGTCCAGCGGGACCGTTACGGTGTCGCCCTCGAAGCGCCAGCCGCGGGCGCCTTTGTCCCAGTACAGCCAGACCGTCCCGGGATGCCCTTCCAGCCGGAAGATCGCCGCCTTCCGCGACATCGACTGGAGATGGCGGGGCGCCAGCATGCCCTTGGCCCGGTAGGCCTCCTGCGTGGCGGCCGGCTGGCGCTCGACGAAGGTGTTGCGCACGATCTCGATCACGGCGCCGGGCCGACTCAGGAACCGCTTGAAATCGCGCATGTCGCGCAGGACCACAGACATCGCCGATCCTCCGCCGAACGCCGATCCCGAGAAAATCCGGATGTGACGAATGTGGGGATGCCAGCAGCAGCTTTCGTGACCTGGACCGACGCGAATACGCCGCCATCAACAGATCTTCGCCTCTATACACAGGAATCGCGGGGGCGCGGCGACCCGCGTCGCCGCGCAGGCTGCGCTTGACCCGGGCGCCCGGCCCGCGCGTTATCCGGCCATGCTGCTGCAGTTCTTCACCGCGCTCCGCGACGCGAAGGTGCCCGTCTCCCTGCGGGAGTACCTGACCCTCCTCGATGCTCTCGACCGGGACCTCGCCGAAAAGCGGGTCGAGGAGTTCTATTTTCTGGCCCGCACGGCGCTGGTGAAGGATGAGGGGCATCTCGACCGCTTCGACCAGGTCTTCGGGCAGGTCTTCCGGGGGCTGGAGAGCGTCGGCGAGGCGGTGGCGCCGAGCGCCATTCCCGAGGAATGGCTGCGCAAGCTCGTGGAGAAGCACCTGACCGAGGCCGAGAAGGCCGAGATCCGAGCGCTCGGCTGGGACAAGCTGTTCGAGACCCTGAAGCAGCGCCTCGCCGAGCAGAAGGGGCGCCACCAGGGCGGCTCGAAATGGATCGGCACAGGCGGCACCTCGCCCTTCGGCGCCTACGGCTACAATCCCGAAGGCGTCCGCATCGGGCAGGATGGCAACCGAAACTTCCGCGCGGTGAAGGTCTGGGACCGGCGCGATTTCCGCGATCTCGACGACACCGTGGAACTCGGCGCCCGCAACGTCCGGGTCGCGCTCAGGCGGCTGCGGCGCTTCGCCCGCACGGGCGCGGCCGAGGAACTCGATCTCGACGGCACGATCCGCTCCAGCGCGCGCCAGGGCTACCTCGATGTGAAGTTGCGGCCGGAGCGCCGCAACGCCGTGAAGGTGCTGCTCTTCCTCGATGTCGGCGGCTCGATGGACTGGCATATCGCGCTCGCCGAGACGCTGTTCTCGGCCGCGCGCTCCGAGTTCAAGCACCTGGCGCACTACTATTTCCACAACTGCCCCTACGAGGCAGTCTGGACCGAGAACGCCCGGCGCCACGACGACCGTACCCCGCTCCTCGACGTGATCCGCACCTACGGTCCGGACTACCGTCTCGTCTTCGTCGGCGACGCCTCGATGAGCCCCTACGAGATCGCGATGGCGGGCGGCTCGGTCGAGCACTGGAACGAGGAGCCGGGTGCGGCCTGGATGCAGCGCCTCCTCGACCATTTTCCGAAGGCCGCATGGCTCAACCCGGTGCCCGAGGCTCACTGGGGCTACACGCAGTCGGTCGGAATGATGCAGCGCCTGCTCGGCGGGCGGATGTTCCCGCTCACGCCTGAGGGCATCGACCGCGCGACACGGGCGCTCCTGCGGTGATGGCGACTGCAGACGGGGAGCCCGAAGGCGGCTTCGCCCCGCTCGCTCCGGAACTGGACGTCACGGATCTCGACGCGAGCCTGCGCTTCTGGTGCGGGGTGCTGGGATTCCGGGTCAGCTACGCCCGCCCGGAGGACGGCTTCGCGTATCTCGAACGGGCGGGCGCCCAGGTGATGCTGTGCCGCCGCAACGGGAACTGGGATACCGCGCCGCTGGAACGTCCCTTCGGCCGCGGGCTGAACCTACAGATCGCCGTCGCGGCGCTCGATCCTCTGCTCGAGCTCTTGCGGGCGGCGGGCTGGCCGCTGTTCCGCGAACCGCACGCGACGCGCTACCGCGTCGGCGACGGCGCGGTAGTCCTGCGGCAGTTCCTCGTGCAGGACCCTGACGGCTACCTGCTGCGGTTCTCCGAGCGGCTGACGCCTCAGCCCTGACGGGCCGGCGTGTGCACGGTGAGCCCGTCGAGCTCGGGCGCGATCTTGATCTGGCAGCAGAGGCGGGAGGTCGCGCGCACGTCGGAGGCGAAATCGAGCATGTCCTGCTCCATGTCCTCTGCGGGGCCGACCTGCTCGGCCCACTCGTCCGCGACGTAGACGTGGCAGGTGGCGCAGGCGCAGGCGCCGCCGCACTCAGCATCGATGCCCGGCACGTTGTTGCGCAGCGCCGTCTCCATCACGGTCGCGCCGACGCTGCCCTCGACGGTCCGGGCGGTGCCGGCGGCGTCGATGTAGGTGATCTTGGGCATCTCAGGCTCCGGGGTCGTCAGGCGTGTCGCCGAATGTCTGTCGCCAGGGTCCGTCGCACGGCGGCGCGCCTGCTTGGCGGCAGGGACCGCGGAATGCAAGCGCGCGCGGGGTGCAGGCAGGCAGATAGTGTGCCGGAGCCCGGTCTGCCTCCCGGCCGCCTGCGCCCTCACGCCGCGTCCGCGATATCGGCGAGCGCCCGCGCCACGGCCTCGCGCAAATCTGCAGTCCCGGGCTCCGACCCGGTCCGCAGCTTCGTCTCGATCGCCTCGCAGAGCCCGCGGATCTCGTTCGCGCCGACGCCTGCCGCGGACCCCCTCAGGGTGTGGGCGGCATCGGCCCGCACTGCCCGCTCGCCCGCGGTATCGGCGATGACCGGCAGGAGCCGGTCGCACTGGCCGGCGAACAGGCCGAGGAGTTCGGCGGCGAGGTCCGCGTCCCCATCTGTCTGCTCCGCGAGGTGCGCCCGGTCGATACAGGGCGTGTGCTTCGGACGGGTCATCGGAGTGTACTCCTCGGCGCGCGGGGCCCGCTATCCACAGTTGCGGCAGCCGTTCGGTCGCGCCGGCCCGCGCCTTGATGCATCATGGGGTTCTGGCGGCGGACGATGCGCCGGGACGGCGTGGTAACCATTCCGTTAAGGTTTTCCGGGGGCAGCACGGGAGTTCGGGTATCCGGGCTCCGCCGCGGCGTCTAAACTTCTTTGGTAAACGGGTAATCGCGCCCGGAGGCCGGATCTCGGATCTGGCCGCAGGCGCGAGGGCGTAACGGGGCGCGCTGCATGGCGACGGAAAAGAAGCTGAAGGATCCGGCCGAGGCGGCGCTTTCTGCGATCGAGCAGGCGCTGAACCTCGACGCCCTGACGCCCCCCGGAACCGATGCGCGGGCCGAGCCGCGGCTGCCGGATGTGGGCGATTCCGAGCCCCTGATGGATCAGGGCGGTCGGCAGATGCCGCCCCGTCTCGACCTCGACCAGCCCCTGCCCTCCGACCTGCCGCCCCCGGGGCGTGAGCGAGCCCGCCGCGAGGGCGGGCTGCTGCCGCCCGACCGCTCGCTGGTGGCCAACGACGACCGGCGCAACATCGGCATCCTGCAGCAGACGCTGCGCGTCCGCCCCTCGCGCAAGCCCTACCTGTTCGCCGCGATCGGCGCGGCGCTCTGGCTGAACGGGCTCGTGCTGATTGCCTGGAGTCAGGCGGGCGGCGACCTGAAGGGCTTCCTGACGAACCTCACCCCGCTCCAGGCGACGGTCGGAGCCGCCGCGCTCGCGGGGCCGGTTTTCCTGTTCCTCATCGCCGCGATGCTGGCGGTGCGCGCACAGGAGATGCGTCTCGTCGCCCGCGCGGTGGGCGAGGTGGCGATCCGCCTGGCCGAGCCCGAGAGCTTCTCGACGGACGCCGTGCTGACCATGTCGCAGACCGTGCGCCGCGAGGTCGCCGCGGTTGGCGACGGCGTCGAGCGGGCGCTGGCGCGGGCCGGCGAACTGGAGACCTTGGTGCGCGGCGAGATCGCGACCCTTGAGCGCGCTTATTCCGACAACGAGATCCGCATCCGCGCCCTGGTCGACGAGCTCGTCGCCCAGCGCGAGGCGATCGTTGCCAATGCCGAGCGGGTGCGCGGCGCCATCACGGGCTCGCACCAGAGCCTGAGCCAGGAGCTGGAGGGCGCCTCCGATCGCATCGTCGCGGCGATGACCGGTGCGGGCGACCGGGTGACCCAGGCGCTCGACGCGCGCGGTCAGGCGATCACCGCCTCGCTCGGCGAGGCCGGCGAACGCGTCGTCGGCGCGATGACGGGCCGGGGCGACGACCTGATCGAGCGCCTCGTCGCAACGAGCGACGGCGTGCGCGGCAGCCTCGGCGAGGTCGGCGAGACCCTGACCCGCACCTTTGAGACCCGCGCGAACGCGGTCACGCAGGCCTTCGAGACCGCCGGCAGCGGCGTCACCGAGCGGCTGGCCGAGAACGCCGCCCATGTCGCCCGCACGCTGGCCGAGACCGGCGCTGGCGTCGCCGAGGCGCTCGACCGTCAGGGCAGCGCGGTACGCGAGAGCTTCGAGCGCTCGGCCGGCGCCCTGGAGAGCGCGTTCCTCGCCCGCGGCGGCGAGCTGACCGATCGCTTCGCCGCCACTGGCACCGAGCTGACCGAGCGCTTCGCGGCGACCGGCGGGGAGCTCGCCGACCGCTTCGCCTCGACCGGCGGCGCGATCACGGCCCGCTTCGCCGAGACCGGCGCGGCCTTCACGCAGGATCTGGAGACCCGCGGTGCGGCCCTGCACGGGGCGATCGAGGCCGCCGGCAACGGCGTCGCGGAATCCATCGAGAGCCGCGGACGCGAGGCGCAGGCCGCTCTCGCGCTGGCCGCCGGCGCCGTGGTCGAGAGCTTCGCGTCGCGCACCGAGACGCTGCGCGACGACCTCGTGGCCTCCGCCGAGCGGGCGGGCGAGATCGTCGGCGGGCGCGGGGCCGAGATCGCCGCGCGCATGGAGGAGGTCACCACGCGCCTCCACGCCACCATCGCGGTGCAGGGCGCCGATCTGGAGACGCGCCTGGACGCCGCGGGCACCCGCGCGGGCGACCTGATGGCCGCGCGCTCGGACGACGCGGCCCGCACGCTGGAGACCGCCTTCGCCAATCTGGGCCGCTCGTTCGAGACCGGCGCCGACGAGGCGGTGGTCTCGCTGCGCGGCTCGGTCGACGGGCTGAAGGCCGAGCTCGATTCGAGCACGGCCGAGACCGTGGAAGCGATCCGCCGCAACGTCGCCGAGACGGCCGCGGCGCTGGGCAGCGGTGGCGCCGAGGCGGGCGAGGCCCTGCGCCGCGCCGCTGCGGGCACCACGGGTGAGCTGGAGACCCGCACCGTCGAGGTCGTGGAGATCTTCGAGCGGCGCCTCGCCGCCTTCGCGGGCGAGCTCACGACCCGCGCCGACGCCGCGGCCGAGGCTCTGCGCGCCAGCGCCGAGGGGGCCCACGGCGCGACCGCCGCCCGCACGGCCGAGCTCACGGCCGCGATCACCGCGAGCATCGACGCCCTCCGCGGCATCTCGCAGGAGGTCGGCGACACGATCGAGGCGCGCGCGACCGGCACGCTGCGTCAGCTCGGCGAGGCCGAGGCCCGCACCGGCCACGCCTTCGGCAGCCACGCGGACGCCGCCGTCGCGGCGCTCCGCGCCGCGATGGAGCGCCTCGAAGCCGAGATGGCGAGCCGCACCGAGACGGCCTCCGGCACGCTCGCGCGCGCTGCCGAGCAGGTCGGCGGCGAGCTCGCCGACCGCATGGAGGCGATCGAGACGGCCCTCGGCAATCACGGGCGCGGCGTCGTCGAGCTGCTCTCCAGCCACGCCGAGGAGACGCACAACCGCATCGCCGGCACCGGCCGCGACATCGTGCTGGCGGTCGCCACCCAGGGCGCGCGCATCGCCGAAAGCCTGGGCCAGAGCGGCGCGACCTTCGCGGAGACCGCCGACGGCCGCGTCCGCGCGATCGAGGAGACCCTCGGGAGCCGTCTCGCCGCCCTGCAGGAGACCATCGCGAAGGGCGACATCCTGGCGGACCGGATCGGTCGCGACACCGCGGGCTTCGGCGAGACCGTCGGCGCCAGGCTCGCCGAGATCGACCGGATCGTGACCGTCGCGGGCCCGGCGCTCGCCGACCGCATCGCCGAGCGGACCCGCGACGCCCAGGCCGCCGTCGACACGCATCTGGCCGCCCTGGAGGAGCGCTCGACCAAGCGGACGACCGAGATCGGCGAGACCTTCGCCAATCTCGTCAACCACATCGACGGTCATCTCGGTGCCCGCGCCACCGCCCTCAACGAGGCGCTTATCGTGCGCACCGGCGAGATGGCGCGCATCATGACCGAGGGCGGGCGTGACCTCGTCCAGACGCTCGACGGCCGCATGGGCAGCCTCGCCGACGCGGTCGCCGACAGCAGCCAGCGGGTCGGCGAGATGCTCTCGGCTCGTGCCGAGGAGATCGCCGGGCGGCTCGACCGCCAGACCACCGAGCTGGCCCGACAGCTGGAGGACGGCGCCGACCGCTTCGACACCGGAGTGCTCGGCCGCCTGGAGGCGATCGGCTCGGCCCTCGAGGAGCGCGGTCGCCTGCTGGACGAGCGCTTCGGCGCCCAGGCCTTCGAAGCGATCCGTCTGATCGAGAGCCGCACCGGCGCGGTGGACGAGAATCTCTCGGCCCGCACCCGCGAGCTCGTGGAGCTGATCGAGAGCCGCACCGGCGGCCTCAACGAGGCGCTCGCCGAGCGCGTCACCGGCCTGACCCAGGCCCTCGCCGAGCGCACCGAGAGCGCGGATGCCGCCATGGCGGCGCGCGTGCGCGAACTGGTGGCGCTCGTCGAGGAGCGCACCCGCGCCGCCGACGCCGACCTCGCCGCCCGCACCGAGGCGGTGCGCCTCGCCTTCGCCGAGCGCGCGGAGCAGCTCGGCCGGCTCGTCGACGAGCGCGTCGCCGCCATGGCGGGCGAGCTCGACGAGAAGGGCCGCACCGTGTTCGGCGCCGTCGGCAGCCGCATCACGGAACTCGGCCGCCTGTTCGACGGTGGCGGCAGCGCGCTCGCCAGCCTGATCGACCAGCGCGGCGAGAGCGTGCTCGCCCGCCTGCAGCAGACCATCGCGGATGCCGAGCGCATGCTGGAAGACGGCGAGGGCCGTCTCGGGCGCACGCTCACCACCCGCACCTCCGACATCAGCAGCCTGCTCGACGAGGGCGTGCGCACGGTGCACGACCTCCTGGACGACCGCACCGGCCAGATCCGCGGGCTGCTCGGCGAGCACGCCACCACCCTGGCGCGGAGCTTCGACGGGCAGATCGGCCCCCTGCGCGAGGCACTGGACAATCGCGGCCGCGAGGTCGTCACCACGATCGAGGCGTCGGTGGGCACCGCTGCCGAGGCGCTGGAGGCCCGCACCCGCGATCTCGCCGCCCTGTTCGAGCAGCGCCTGGGCGACCTTGAGGCCCTGGTCGACGGCCGCGGCGAGCAGCTCGGCCAATCGATGGAGGCCCGCACCCGCTATCTCGAGACGCTGTTCGAGCGGGCGCATGCCGCCCTCGACAGCACGGTCGGCGAGCATAGCCGGACCCTGTTCGGCTCGGTCGACGAGCGGATGCAGGCCATGCGCGCCCTGCTGGAGGAGGCGCCTGCCGCCATCGCGGGCCTGCTGGAGACGCGCGAGCGCGACCTCGCCCGCAGCCTTGAGCAGCGCATGGAGCGGCTGCACGCCCTGTTCGAGGACGCGCGCGGCGCACTCGACAGTGCGCTCTCCGAGCAGGGCACGCGCCTCGCCGGCACGGTCGAGAACCGTGTCCAGGCGCTGCGGACGCTGGTGGAAGAGGCGCCCGCCGCCATTGCGGGTCTGCTGGAGACGCGCGAACGCGATCTGCGCCAGAGCCTCGACCGCCGCGCCGAGCGGCTCCAGGCCCTGTTCGAGGAGGCGCGCGGCGCCCTCGATGCTGCGACCGACCGGCAGGGCGAGCACCTCGCCGGAGCGATCGAGGAGCGCATCCACG
>NZ_BPQM01000009.1 GCF_022179245.1 Methylobacterium gregans | reverse complement strand
TCCCGTCCCCCGATGCGTTTCGATCATTCCCGGTCAGAGGCGGTAGCGGATCTGGTCGGTCCAGAAGCGCTCCAGGCGGCCCAGCGCGACGTTGAGGCGGCCGAAATCGTCCTCCGAGATTCCGCCGATCGGCGCGATCGTGCGGGCGTGCTTGTCGTAGAGGCCCTGGATGATGTCGTGCACCGCGCGGCCCTTGTCGGTGAGCGAGATCCGCACGGCGCGCCGATCCGTCTTGGAGCGGGCGTGGTGGAGAAAGCCGAGTTCGACGAGCTTCTTCACGTTGTAGGAGACGTTCGAGCCGAGATAGTAGCCCTTGGTGCGCAGCTCGCTCGCGGTGAGTTCCTTGTCGCCGATGTTGTAGAGCAGCAGCGCCTGGACGCTGTTGACGTCCTCGCGGCCGCGCCGCTCGAACTCGTCCTTGATCACGTCGAGGAGCCGGCGATGCAGCCGCTCCACGAGGTGGAGCGCCTCCAGATACGCGCCCGCCGCCGGCAGTGCCTCGGGAGCAGGGGTCTCGATCGCTTTGGTCGCCTGGGTCTTCATCCGCGTGCCTCGCCTGATCCGGTTGTGCCGTCCGCCGCTGTCCGGCGCCGCTTATGGGTTCAACCTAGGGGCGGGGAATGAAAGGCAGTTTAAGCGACAGGATGAATTGGCGATTTACTTCTATGGGTAAACGCAAACTGAATGGTCTCGACAACTCTCCGTTTACCGCACCTCGCGCGCTGCCGACCAGGATAGGAGAAAGTAGATCAGCACAATACTGATCTGTGCAGCCGTCAACGTCAGCGGCATCGGCAGGAGCTGGGGAGTGAGCAGGGCGAGCGTCACCGACGAGGTGACGGCGAGAAGCCAGATCACGCCGCCCCACGCGCTGGTCAGCCAGAGCCCGATCGCGGCGGTGGCGTCGATCACCGCGAAGTAGACGATCGCCGCCTGCCGGCCGAACGGCTCGGCCTCGAAGGGGCGGCCGCCCGGCCACGCATCGAGGATTGCCGTCCAGGACCAGAGGCTCTTGGCGAGCCAGATCAGGGCGGTGACGCGCATGAACCAGATCAGCGCCGTGTCCCAGGTGGACTTCCGGGCCGTGGCGCTCCGCTCGATGCGGTCGCCGCCGAGATCGGGCTCCCGCCCGCGTGCCTGCATGCGCATCCCCGTCGTGCCCTACCTGTCCTTCTGCGCGCCCGAGGCCGGTTAGAGGGTGCCGCCGGGCGCGCGTCAACCGCAGGGGAGCCCTCTGCCCCAAGGGTTCGACAGGCCCGGCGGATATGCTAGGCCCCGCCTGAAGGCCCTAGGCAATCCATCGCTTCCGGTGACCCGAGATGTCGCACGACACGCCCGAACCGCGTCCGCTCGCCGTCGAGGCGGCCAGGACCACGACCCGCCCGGGCCTCGCCATGACCCAGCGCCCGCGCCGCAACCGCAAGGCCGCGTGGTCGCGCCGGCTGATGCGCGAGAACACGCTCACCGTCGACGACCTGATCTGGCCGCTCTTCGTGATCGAGGGCGAGGGACGGCGCGAGCCGATCGCCTCGATGCCCGGCGTCGAGCGCCTCAGCGTCGACGAGATCGTGCGCGAGGCCGAGCGTGCGGCCCGGCTCGGCATCCCAGCTGTGTCGTTCTTCCCCTACACGGAGGTGAGTCTCCGCGATCCCACGGGATCCGAGGCGCTCAACCGCGAAAACCTCGTCTGCCGGGCTGTGCGGGCGGTCAAGCGCGCGGTGCCCGAGATCGGCGTGATGACCGATGTCGCGCTCGACCCCTACACCAGCCACGGCCATGACGGCATCCTGGAGGACGGCGCGATCCTCAACGACGAGACGGTGGCGCTCCTCGTGGAGCAGAGCCTGATCCAGGCCGAGGCCGGCACCGACATCATCGCGCCCTCCGACATGATGGATGGACGCGTCGGCGCGATTCGCGCGGCCCTCGACAAGGCGGGCTTCCTCGACGTGCAGATCATGGCCTACGCGGCGAAGTACGCCAGCGCCTTCTACGGGCCGTTCCGCGACGCGATCGGCACAAAGGCGGCGCTCGTCGGCGACAAGCGCACCTATCAGATGGACCCTGGCAATTCCGACGAGGCCCTGCGCGAGGTGGCGCTCGATCTCTCCGAGGGCGCGGATTCGGTGATGGTGAAGCCCGGCCTGCCCTATCTCGACATCATCCGGCGGGTGAAGGACGAATTCGGCGTCCCGACCTTCGCCTACCAGGTGTCCGGCGAGTACGCGATGCTGGAGGGTGCCGCCCGCAACGGCTGGCTCGACGGCGAGCGGGCGATGCTGGAGAGCCTGCTCGCCTTCAAGCGGGCGGGCGCGGACGGCGTCCTGACCTACTACGCGCCGCGCGTCGCCGAGCACCTGCGCGCCGGGGCGTGAGACCGGGCGTGCGCGCGGGCCTCGTGGGTGCGGCGACCCTCGCGGGCCTCCTGGCCGGCCTCGCCACCTGCGAGAACAGCCTGCAGGGCGAGCGCGTCGCCCTCTGCCGCCGCGCGGTGCCGGCCCTCGTGCCCGCTGAGACGAACCTGCGCATCCTGCGGGCCGGATCGGGTGCGGCGCCCGACAGCGTGCGGATCGACTACACGGTCGGTCCCCGTCCGCACTGGGCGCTCTGCCGCTTCGGCGCGGACAAGGAGCTCGTCGGCATCACCACTGACCGGCAGAACCTGAGCGCGGCCTCGCTCTACCTTCTCAAGCGGTTCTACCTCGACACACCGGACGCGGCGGAGGCGGACCCGGGCGAGCGGTGAGGGTGACCGATACGGGAAGTGCGCGGGTCCCCGCTCGCATAGGGAGAGGTCTGCATTCGCATAAAGTCGGGTGAGGGGTATGACCTCACAGGATGGAGCGCACCATCGACGCGCGTTCGGCTCCGCGCGCACTTCTGAAGCGTCATACTCCTCACCCAACCCTCTCCCTATGGGGGTGGTCGCGAGTCTGGGCATCGTCCGGCGATAGGCGCCCGACGAAGGCGATCACTCTGCTCGCGGAGGGAGAGAGCCGCGTGGGGGGATCTTGAGCACGCCCCGTGCCCTCCCCACCTCATCCTCCGAAAAGAATCCCGCCGCGCGAGGATGCCACACCATGCAGAGCCCCCGCCCCGGTTACGCCCCGCGCTACGACGCGCCCGGCTACCTGCCGCCGATGCCGCTCCCGGCCGCGCGCGGCAGCCTCGGCGCGCGCTTCTGCGCCTACCTGCTCGACATCGTCTTCATCTTCGGCTTCTCGATGCTGCTCTGGCTGGCGATCGCCGTGATCGGCCTCGTCACATTCGGCCTTGGCTGGACCCTGTTCGCGGTGCTGCCGGCGAGCGGCATCATCTACAGCGCGATCACGGTCGGCGGATCGCGTCAGAGCACGCTCGGCATGCGGATGATGGGCCTGCGCGTCGTGGCCCCCGAGAGCGGTCGCACGGTCGACATGCTGACGGCGGCGGTGCACGCCCTCCTGTTCTACGTCGCGATCACGACGTTCCTGCTCTGGTTCGTCGACATGATGTTCGGGCTGGTGCGCAGCGACCGGCGCCTCGGCCACGACCTCCTGCTCGGTCTCGCCGTGGTGCGGGCCGGCTGAGGCTGCCTGCGGATGTCTGAAGCCTTCGTCGGGCTCGACGGCGGGACTGCGACCGCGCGGGCGTCCAGAAATGTGTTCGGCAACCCTCTCGCCCCATTGAGCAACGACGGACGGGCGTTACACTGAACCATCGGCCCGGCCTGACGCCGGGACGCCCGAGGCGACCTGACGCGTGACGAGCCACCCGCGCGATACCCCGCAATTCTACCTCACGGCGCCCTCGCCCTGCCCCTACCTGCCGGGGCAGGAGGAGCGGAAGGTCTTCACACACCTCGTCGGGCGCCGCGCCCGCGATCTCAACGAGATCCTGACGCAGGGCGGCTTCCGCCGCTCGCAGACCATCGCTTACCGGCCGGCCTGCGAGACCTGCCGGGCCTGCATCTCGGTGCGGGTGGTCGTGAACGATTTCGCGCCCTCGGCGAGCCAGCGACGAATCCTGGCCCGAAGCGAGGATCTTGTCGGCGCCGCCGAGCCGAACCGGCCGGCCTCCGAGCAGTACGCCCTGTTCCGGCGCTATCTCGACGCGCGCCACGGCGACGGCGGCATGATCGACATGACCGTGCTCGACTACGCCATGATGATCGAGGACAGCCACGTCGACACGCATCTGGTGGCCTATCGCCGTCGTGGTCCGGACACGGCGATCAACGGCCGCGGCAGCGGGCCGCCGGTGGCCTATTGCCTGACCGACGTCCTCGCCGACGGCCTGTCGATGGTCTACTCGTTCTACGACCCGGCGGAGGCGCACCGCTCGCTCGGGACGTTCATGATCCTCGACCACATCGCCCGCGCGCGAGCGCTGGGTCTGCCCTACCTGTATCTCGGCTACTGGGTCGAGGGCTCCCGCAAGATGGATTACAAAGCCCGCTTCCGGCCCCAGGAGCGCCTGATGGGCCAGGGCTGGGTGCGGGTACCGTGAGGATGCTTGGCAAGGCGCTTGCACGTGCCGCGCACAGGGGATGATCCCAGCGCCTCATCCTCGCCCTTCCCAAACCCGCAATGCTGCGTGTAAACGCGAGCCTCAACGACATTCCGACCATCGCGCTCGACCGCGGAACCCCATCGGGGGACCGTGCGGGATCGGGCGCGCGCCCGTGACAGAAGGCCAAGCATGCCCAAACGCACCGATATCTCCTCGATCCTGATCGTCGGTGCGGGCCCGATCATCATCGGACAGGCCTGCGAGTTCGACTACTCGGGCACTCAGGCCTGCAAGGCGCTGCGCGAGGAGGGCTACCGGATCGTCCTCGTCAACTCGAACCCCGCGACCATCATGACCGACCCGGATATGGCGGACGCGACCTATGTCGAGCCGATCACCCCGGAAGTCGTCGCCAAGATCATCGAGAAGGAGCGCCCCGACGCGATCCTGCCCACGATGGGCGGCCAAACGGCGCTGAACTGCGCGCTCTCGCTGCAGAAGATGGGCGTGCTCGACAAGTTCGGCGTGCAGATGATCGGCGCGACCGCCGAGGCCATCGACAAGGCCGAGGATCGCAGCCTCTTCCGCGACGCGATGACCAAGATCGGGCTCGAGACCCCGAAATCGGCGCTGGCCAACGCCTCCGCGGCCAAGAAGGCCGACCGCGAGAAGTACCTCGCCGAGATCGCCCGCATCGAGGCGGCCAACAGCGATCCGGAGGCGCGCAAGGCGGCGCTCGCCGCCTTCGAGAACAAGTGGGCCTCGGGCGAGACCGAGCGGCGCAAGCGCTACGGCGAGCACGCGCTCGGCCAAGCGCTGATCGCGCTGGCCGAGGTCGGCCTGCCGGCGATCATCCGCCCCTCCTTCACCATGGGCGGCACCGGCGGCGGCATCGCCTACAACCGCGAGGAGTTCCTCGACATCGTGGAGCGCGGCATCGACGCCTCGCCGACGAATGAGGTGCTGATCGAGGAGAGCGTGCTCGGCTGGAAGGAGTACGAGATGGAGGTCGTTCGCGACAAGAACGACAACTGCATCATCGTCTGCTCCATCGAGAACATCGATCCGATGGGCGTGCACACGGGCGACTCGATCACGGTGGCGCCCGCGCTGACGCTCACCGACAAGGAGTACCAGGTGATGCGCGACGCATCGCTCGCGGTGCTGCGCGAGATCGGCGTCGAGACCGGCGGTTCGAACGTTCAGTTCGCGATCAACCCCGAGAACGGGCGCATGATCGTGATCGAGATGAACCCGCGCGTCTCGCGCTCCTCGGCGCTCGCCTCGAAGGCCACCGGCTTCCCGATCGCGAAGGTCGCGGCCAAGCTCGCGGTCGGCTACACGCTCGACGAGATCGCCAACGACATCACGGGCGGCGCCACCCCGGCCTCCTTCGAGCCGACGATCGACTACGTCGTCACTAAGATCCCGCGCTTCGCCTTTGAGAAGTTCCCCGGCGCCGAGCCGACGCTGACCACCGCCATGAAGTCGGTGGGCGAGGCCATGGCGATCGGCCGTTGCTTTGCGGAATCGCTCCAGAAGGCGCTCCGCTCGCTGGAGACGGGGCTCACCGGCCTCGACGACATCGAGATCGAGGGCCTCGGCAAGGGTGACGACCACAACGCCATCAAGGCGGCGCTCGGCACGCCGACCCCGGACCGGCTGCTGAAGGTCGGCCAGGCGCTGCGCCTCGGCGTCACCCACGAGGAGGTCCACGCCTCCTGCAAGATCGATCCGTGGTTCCTGGAGCAGCTCCAGGCCATCGTCGACCTCGAGAACCGGGTGAAGGCCCACGGCCTGCCGGGCACGGCGGGCGCCTTCCGCCAGCTCAAGGCCGCGGGCTTCTCCGACGCGCGCCTCGCGGTTCTGGCGGGCGTCGAGGAGGCCGAGGTGCGCGAGCGGCGCCGTGCGCTCGCGGTGCGCCCGGTCTTCAAGCGCATCGACACCTGCGCGGCCGAGTTCAAGTCGCCGACTGCCTACATGTACTCGACCTACGTGGCGCCCTTTGCCGGCACAGTCGTCGATGAGGCGCTGCCCAGCGACAAGCGCAAGGTCATCATCCTCGGCGGTGGCCCGAACCGGATCGGCCAGGGCATCGAGTTCGACTATTGCTGCTGCCACGCCTGCTTCGCTCTGAGCGATGCCGGCTACGAGACCATCATGGTCAACTGCAACCCGGAAACGGTCTCGACCGACTACGACACCTCGGACCGGCTCTACTTCGAGCCGCTGACCGCCGAGGACGTGCTCGAAATCATCGAGACCGAGCGGCAGGCCGGTACGCTGCACGGCGTCATCGTGCAGTTCGGCGGCCAGACGCCCCTAAAGCTCGCCCGCGCGCTGGAAGCCGCCGGCGTGCCGATCCTTGGCACCTCGCCGGACGCGATCGACCTCGCCGAGGACCGCGACCAGTTCAAGCGCCTCCTCGACAAGCTCGGCATGAAGCAGCCGAAGAACGGCATCGCCTACTCGGTGGAGCAGAGCCGGCTGGTCGCGGCCGATCTCGGCCTGCCCTTCGTGGTGCGCCCGAGCTACGTGCTCGGAGGGCGCGCCATGGCGATCATCCGCGACGAGACGCAGTTCGCCGACTACCTGCTCGACACCCTGCCGAGCCTGATCCCCTCCGAGGTCAAGGCCCGGTACCCGAACGACAAGACGGGCCAGATCAACACGGTGCTGGGCAAGAACCCGCTCCTGTTCGACCGCTACCTGTCGGATGCGGTCGAGGTGGACGTGGACGCGGTCTGCGACGGCACAGACGTCTTCATCGCCGGCATCATGGAGCACATCGAGGAAGCGGGCATCCACTCGGGCGATTCCGCCTGCTCGCTGCCCCCGCGCTCGCTCTCGCCGGAGATCATCGCCGAGCTGGAGCGCCAGACCAAGGCGATGGCGCTGGCGCTGAAGGTCGGCGGCCTGATGAACGTGCAATACGCGATCAAGGACGGCACGATCTACGTGCTGGAGGTGAACCCGCGGGCGTCCCGCACGGTGCCCTTCGTCGCCAAGGTGATCGGCGAGCCCATCGCCAAGATCGCCGCGCGCGTGATGGCGGGCGAGCCGCTGGCCGGCTTCGGCCTCAAGCCGAAGACGCTGCAGCACATCGCCGTCAAGGAGGCCGTGTTCCCCTTCGCGCGCTTCCCCGGCGTCGACGTGCTGCTCGGACCGGAGATGCGCTCGACCGGCGAGGTGATCGGGTTGGATGCCGGCTTCGGCGTCGCCTTCGCCAAGAGCCAGCTCGGCTCCGGCACGCAGGTGCCGAAGGCCGGCGCGGTCTTCGTCTCGGTGCGCGACGCCGACAAGGACCGCATCCTGCCGGCCGTGCGCCTGCTCAAGGACCTCGGCTTCACCGTGCTGGCGACGGGCGGCACCCAGCGCTTCCTCGTCGAGAACGGCGTCCCAACCGAGCGCATCAACAAGGTGCTGGAAGGCCGTCCGCACGTGGTGGACGCCATCAAGAACGGCGAGATCCAGCTCGTCTTCAACACCACGGAAGGGGCCGGCGCGCTCTCCGACTCCCGGTCGCTGCGCCGGGCCGCCCTCTTGCATAAAGTGCCGTACTACACCACTCTAGCCGGCGCGATGGCCGCGGCCGAAGGGATCCGTGCCTACCTCGAAGGCGATCTCAAGGTCCGCGCCCTGCAGGAATATTTCGCGGCCTGACGCTCCGGCTCGCCGGCCGCGAACCGCAGATCCGACCTCTGGCCCGGAGGGAGCGACACCGCTCCCGTCCGGGCCTATTCATTGTGGCGTGGGACGATGAGCATAGACAAGGTTCCGATCACGACCCGCGGTTTCGCCGCTCTCGAGGAAGAGCTGAAGCACCGCCAGCAGGTCGAGCGCCAGCGCATCATCCAGGCGATCTCCGAGGCCCGCGCCCTCGGCGACCTGTCGGAGAACGCCGAGTACCATGCCGCCAAGGAGGCGCAGTCCCACAACGAGGGCCGCGTGATGGAGCTCGAGAGCATGATCGCGCGCGCCGAGATCATCGACGTCACGAAGCTCTCGGGCAGCAAGATCAAGTTCGGCGCCACCGTGCAGCTCGTGGACGAAGACACGGAGGAGGAGAAGACCTACCAGATCGTGGGCGAGCCGGAGGCCGACGTGCGCTCAGGCCGCGTCTCGATCACCTCGCCGATCGCCCGCGCGCTGATTGGCAAGGGCGTGGGCGACACCGTCGAGGTGACGACGCCCGGCGGCGGCAAGTCCTACGAGGTCGTCGCCGTCCGGTTCGGCGGCTGAGCGGACGATGGCTGCGTTCCGTCCGGGTCGGCTAGCGGCCCTTGCCGCCGGCCTTCTCGCGCTCGCTGTGCCTGCCGCCGCGCAATCCCCCGGGGATGCTGGCACCTGGACGCCGGTCTTCTCGGACGTGCAGGTCGATGTGCGCCCGCTGCTCGCGCAGGGCGGCGGTCTGCCCGCCGAGGCCCTGCGGGCGGATCTGACGGCGGCGCTGCGGCGCAGCCTCGGCGACCGCCTCGGCGGACGGGGCCCGCGCCTCGTCGTGCGCATCACCGGCCTGTCGCAGCGCGCCTATGTGGGCGGAAATGTCGGGCGCGGCGGCCTCGGCGGCGGCAACCAGAGCGACTATCTCGACGGCGAGGCCCTGCTGGTCGATCGCGGCGGCGCGGTTCTGGCCCGCCACCCGCAGCTCACCGCGATGCCCTCGAGCTACGGCGGAGCGTGGTACGACCCGGCCAACGAGCGGCGCCGGATCGCGGCCATCGCCGATATCTATGCCCAGTGGCTCGGCCGCGAGCTGCCGGGCCGGTGAGGGTGGACGCGGCGCACGAGACGGCAGCCGGCGCGCTCGCCGACAGCGGCAATCTTGCCGGCACCGGCAATCTTGCCGGCACCCGGGCCTGGATCGTCACGGACGGCAAGGCGGGAGACGAGAACCAGTGCGTCGGCATCGCCGAGACGCTGGGCCTCGCCTACGAGCTGCGCCGCGTACCGGCGAACGGCATCTTCGGTTGGACCGCGCCCTGGGGACCGATCGACCCGCGCCAGGGTCCGCATCGGCGCAAGGGCGCGCTCGCTGGTCCCTTCCCCGAGATCGTGATCGCCTCCGGGCGGCGCTCCGTGCCCTACATGCGGGCGGTGCGCCGGGCCTCTGAGGGGCGCACCTTCACGGCCTTCCTGAAGGATCCGCGCACGGGTCAGGACAGCGCGGACTTCATCTGGGTGCCGGATTACGACGACCTGCGGGGGCCGAGCGTCTTCACGACCCTCACGGCACCCCACCTCGTCACCGCGGAGCGGATCGCGGCGGCCCGGGCCGAGCCCGACCCGCGGCTGGCCGGCCTAGAGCGCCCGCGCGTGGCGGTGCTGATCGGCGGCGACAGCCGCCATCTCAGCTACCGCAAGGCCGACATGCTGCGGCTGACCACCGATCTGCGCAAGCTCGCGGGCAGCGGCTGCCGACTGATGGTGACGGTCTCGCGCCGCACGCCGAACCCCCTGCGCGATTCGGTAAAGGCGCTCGCCCACGAGACCGGCGGTTTCCTCTGGGACGGCACCGGCCGCAATCCCTACGTCGCGATGCTGGCGCTCGCCGACGCGATCGTGGTGACCTCGGATTCGGCCAACATGGTGAGCGAGGCGGTGAGCACGGGCGCGCCGGTCCTGCTGTTCGACCTGCCCCGCACCTATATCCGGCACCGGCGGATGTTCGCCGGTCTCGCGATCGCCGGAGCGCTCAAGCCCTTCACCGGGCGTTTGGAGGCGCTGAGCTACAAGCCGATCGACGCGACCCCGGTGATCGCCGCCGCCCTGGCGCGCCGCTACGCCGAGCACCGCTCGGCTCAGGCCCCCGCATGAGCTAGGCTGGGGCAGCCGCGACGCAGACTTCGAGGACATCCATGGCCCACACCCACGCCAAGCTCGTGATCATCGGCTCCGGCCCGGCCGGCTACACGGCGGCGATCTACGCGGCCCGCGCCATGGTCGAGCCGCTGCTGATCTCGGGCTTCCAGCCCGGCGGCCAGCTCATGATCACGACCGACGTCGAGAACTATCCGGGCTTCGCCGAGGCCATCCAGGGTCCCTGGCTGATGGAGCAGATGCGCGCCCAGGCCGAGCATGTCGGGACGCGGATCGTGTCCGAGTACATCACCGAGGTCGACCTCAAGACCCGTCCGTTCCGGCTCACCGCGGATTCCGGCGAGACCTATTCGTGCGATGCGCTGATCATCGCGACCGGCGCCCAGGCGAAGTGGCTCGGCCTCCCCTCCGAGGCGAAGTACCAGGGCGGCGGCGTCTCGGCCTGCGCCACCTGCGACGGCTTCTTCTTCCGGGGCAAGGAGGTCACGGTGGTGGGCGGCGGCAACACCGCCGTGGAGGAGGCGCTGTACCTCGCCAACATCGCCAAGCGCGTGACGGTCGTGCATCGCCGCGACGGCTTCCGGGCCGAGCGCATCCTGCAGGAGCGCCTGTTCAAGCACCCGAACGTCGAGGTAATCTGGAATCACGCGGTCGAGGAAGTCTGCGGCACCGACAAGCCGGCGCCGACCGTCACCCACCTGCGCCTCAAGGACGTGACCACCGGCGCGATTCGCGAGCACCGCACCGACGGCCTCTTCGTGGCGATCGGCCACCAGCCCGCCACGGCGATCTTCGAGGGCCAGCTTCCGATGCGTCAGGGCGGCTACCTGACGGTCCGGCCGGGCACCGCCGAGACCGAGATCCCGGGCGTCTTCGCGGCGGGCGACGTGACCGACGACGTCTACCGGCAGGCGATCACCGCGGCCGGCATGGGCTGCATGGCCGCGCTGGAGGCCGAGAAGTTCCTGGCGAATCTGGAGATCGGCGAGAACCCGCAGCAGGCGGCGGCGGAGTAGGGTTCCGGCCACTCGTCACGGATCTTACCGTCATCCTCGGCCCCGCTTCGCGGCCCCGGGGTGACGAGCACGCAGAGGGGCGGTCGCGAACATCTGCCGCGTCCACCGGAATCATAGCCTGATCAACAAAAACCTCTCTGCACGCCTTGCGCGGATACGCGTCCTGCACGCATGAGTTATGTGCTGGCGACAGGGCCGCATCGCGGCACTGCGGCTCGGGCATGGACGTGAGACAGCGCCCGCCCGCGTTGCCCGTCGCTGGGTGGGACCGCGCCGTCGCGCGGGCGTTTCGGGCTGGTGGGGGTTGCTCGCCGTGGATTGGGACAAGATCCGGATCTTCCTCAACGTCGCCGAGGCCGGCAGCTTCACGAAGGCGGGTGACGATATCGGGCTCAGCCAGTCCGCGGTGAGTCGTCAGATCAGCGCCCTGGAGCGCGAGCTGAAGGCGCCGCTGTTCCATCGCCACGCCCGCGGCCTGATCCTGACCGAGCAGGGCGACCTGCTGTTCCGTGCCGCGCGCGACATGAAGCTGCGGCTCGAGAACACGAAGGCCCGCCTTGTCGAGACGAGCGAGCGCCCCTCGGGCGATCTCAAGGTGACCACGACGGTCGGCCTCGGCTCGGCCTGGCTCTCGCAGCGGGTGGCCGAGTTCCTCGACCTCTACCCCGACGTCCGCATCGAACTCATCCTCACCAACGAGGAGCTCGACCTCGCCATGCGCGAGGCGGATATCGCCATCCGCATGCGCCGTCCGGCGCAGCCGGACCTGATCCAGCGCCGGCTCTTCACGGTGCACTACCACGCCTTCGCGAGCCCGGATTACATCAAGCGCTTCGGCGAGCCGAAGACCTTCGAGGACCTTGACAACCACCGCCTGATCTCGTTCGGCGGCAACGAGCCCTCCTATCTGCTGGCCGCTCACTACCTCGCCGATATCGGCCGCGAGGGCCGCGAGCGCCGTCCGGTGCACTTCACGGTCAACAACGTGGCGGCGCTGCAGAAGGCGATGGAGACCGGCTGCGGCATCGGTATCCTGCCGGACTACGCGGTCGACGGGGGCGATGCCCTGGTGCAGATCCTGCGCGACAGCGAGATGCCGACGCTCGACAGCTACCTTGTCTACGCCGAGGAGATGCGGACGGTGGCCCGGGTCCAAGCGTTCCGCGACTTCTTGGTCGCGAAGGCCCAGCGCTGGACTTACTGAGGCGCTAAAACTGTCCCTCCACCCTCTGCCGGGAGGGTGGCGCCCGAAGGGCGACGGGAGAGGGGCACCCAGCTTCCGGAAGAGGCGGAGCGTCGATGCCGAGCACCATCCGGCGCTGTCGCTCCCCTGACCCGGCCTTATGGCTGGCCCACCCTCCCCCGCAGAGAGGGGAAGGGAAAATCGCCGCTCAGACGAACAGCCGCTCCTTCTCCAGCCCCTTGTAGAGGCCCGCGACCTGCTCGCCGTAGCCGTTGTAGATCAGCGTCGGGACGCGCTGGTCCGTGCCGAGCACGCGCTCGCTCGCCTGGCTCCATCGCGGATGCGGGACGGCCGGGTTCACGTTCGCCCAGAAGCCGTACTCGGAGGATTGCAGGCCCTCCCAGAAGGTTTTCGGCCGCTCGGCCACGAAGGAGACCTTCGTGATCGACTTGATCGACTTGAACCCGTACTTCCAGGGCAACGCGATCCGGATCGGTGCGCCGAACTGCTTCGGCAGTGGCTTGCCGTAGATGCCGGTCACCACGAAGGCGAGGTCGTGGCCGGCCTCCGCCAGCGTCAGCCCCTCGACATAGGGCCAGGGGTAGAAGAACGCGCGCTGGCCCGGCGCCATCGCCTTGTCGAGGAAGGTCTCGAACCGGACGTACTTCGCCCCCGAGGCGGGCTTGGCGAGCGCCAGGAGCTTCGACAGGGGGAAGCCGGTCCAGGGAACGGCCATCGACCATGCCTCGACGCAGCGGTGCCGGTAGAGCCGCTCCTCCAGCCCCACCTTCCGGACGAGGTCGTCGACGCCGATCTCGAAGGGCTTCTCCACGAGGCCGTCGACCTTGACCGTCCAGGGGCTGGTCCTCAGCGCCTCGGCCGCCGGCATCACGCTCTTTGAGGTGCCGAACTCGTAGAAGTTGTTGTAGTCGCCGCTGTAGCGTTCCGGCGTCACCGCGCGGTCGAGGAGGTAGGCCTCGTTGCGCGGCGCCGGATAGGGGGCGCCCTCGGCCGCGAAGCCGGGGCGGCCGGCGAGCATCGCGCCTGCCGTGAGCCCCGCCGCGCCGCCGAGCAGCGCGCGGCGGTTCAGGAAGACCGATTCGGGCGTGGCGCGGCTCTCGGGGATCTCCCAGCCGCGGCTGCGCTTGATCAACATGGGGGGCGTCCTCCGCGATACTTCGCCCCGGCAGATCGCGCCGTTTCGGGCGCGACACAAGCCGGGGATCCGGGGCCCATTCGTCGCGCAGGACGTGCGGTTACGCCGCCGGAGAATCGTCCGGAGAATCGTCCCGCAGCGCCCGGCGCAGCACCTTGCCCACATTGGTCTTCGGCAATGCCTCCCGGATCACCACTTGGCGCGGCACCTTGTAGCCGGTGAGCTGCGCGCGGGCGTGCGCCCGGATCGCCTCGACGGTGAGCGACGCGTCGCGCAGGACGACGTGCGCCACAACCATCTCGCCCGCCTCCGCGCAGGGCGCACCGACCACCGCGCATTCGAGGATGCCTGGATGGAGGGCCAGCACGTCCTCGACCTCGTTCGGGTAGACGTTGAAGCCGGACACGAGGATCATGTCCTTCATCCGGTCCACGATCCGCACCTGCCCGTCCGGCTGCATCACGGCGACGTCGCCGCTGCGGAAGAAGCCGTCCTGGGTCATCACCTTCGCGGTCTCGTCCGGCCGGTTCCAGTAGCCCGTCATGACCTGGGGGCCGCGCACGCAGAGCTCTCCGGGCACGCCGAAGGGCACGGGCATCCCGTCGGCATTTCGGATCGAGACGTCGGTCGAGGGCAAGGGATAGCCGATCGTGCCCGACCACTCGGGCAGGCCGTAGGGGTTCGCGCAGACCACCGGCGAAGTCTCCGAGAGGCCGTAGCCCTCGACGATCGTCGAGCCGGTGATCTCCTTCCAGCGCGTCGCCACGGCCTTCTGCACCGCCATGCCGCCGCCCACCACGTAATCGAGGTGCGAGAAGTCGAGGCCGCCGAAGCCCGGATGGTTGTTCAGCAGGTTGAACAGGGTGTTCACCCCCGACATATGGGTGAAGCGGTGCTTCGACAGGGTCCTCACGAAGCCGTCCGCGTCGCGCGGGTTCGGGATCAGCAAGCAGGCGCCGCCCGAGCGGATGAAGAACAGGAAGCAGCAGGTCAGCGCGAAGATGTGGTAGAGCGGCAGCGCCGTCACCATCACGCGCTCCGGGCCGTCCGGGTCGGTCGCCCGGAACCACGTCTGGCTCTGCACCACGTTGGCGATGACGTTGCGGTGGGTCAGCATCGCCGCCTTGGCCACGCCGGTGGTGCCGCCGGTGTACTGCAGGAAGGCGAGGTCGTCCTGCGCCACCGGGACGGGGCGCAGCCGCGCGGCGCGGCCGCTCTTCAAGGCGGCGGCGAAGCGGGTCGCGAGGCCCTGCGGCAGCCGAAAGGCCGGCACCGCCTTCTTGATGTGACGCGCCGCGAGGTTGATCAGCGCGCCTTTCGGCCCGAGCCCGTCGCCGGGCCCGGCAATCACGACGCGGTCGAGGGCGAGGTCCTGCAGCGCCTGCGCGACCGTGTGGGCGAAGTTCTCCAGCACCACGAGGGTGCGCGCGCCCGAATCGTTGAGCTGGGCGGCGAGCTCGCGCGGCGTGTAGAGCGGGTTGACGTTGACCACCGTCGCGCCCGCCAGCAGCGTGCCGAAGAGCGCGACCGGGTAGGCCGGCACGTTCGGCATCATGATCGCGACCCGGTCGCCCTTGGCGATGCCCTGACCCTGGAGCCAAGCGGCGAAGGCGCGGGACATCGCCCCCAGTTGCCTGTAGCGCAACGTGGCGCCGAAGCAGATCACCGCGGGCCTGTCGGCGTAGCGCGCGGTGCTCGCCTCGAACATGTCGACCAGTGTGCCGAGCCCGTCCACGTCGATCTCGGCCGGTATGCCGGGCGGATATGATGCGAGCCAGGGCTTCCCGGCTCTCTGTTCCTCGATCACGGCGTCCTCCCTGGCCCGCGGCTTCGTAGCGGCCGCGCAGCCTTCCTGACCGCTCCCCTTGCGGCCGAGAGTGGGCGATCCGGCGGCCGCGAACAAGCGCCCCCGGTCGGGAGCGTGGGACAGAGCCCGGCTTGCGTGGACGGTTGCGGGCGCCGCCTCAGGCCGCCCGGCTCGCCAGCGCGGCGACGAGCGCGACGGCCAGCGCCAGCGAGACGAGCTTCCAGAACAGGACCGGATTGCGCTCCAGCAGGGCCGCCCGGCGCATCCCGGCGAGCGACGGGTTCGGGTGGCGCAGGTCGTAGGTGAAGGCCGAGAGCGCTTCGTAACGGAGCGCCGGGTTCGGGTGGACGGCTTTGCGCAGGGCCCCGTCGACCCAGACCGGCAGCCCCGGCCGAGATGCGGAGAGCGGGACGTAGCGCAGGCGTCGTGCCCGCGCCTCGGTGAGCGCCCGGGCGGCGGCCGCCCCGTAGGGCAGGTGTCCGGTCAGCATCTGGTAGGCGATGACGCCGAGGGAGAAGATGTCCGCGGCGGGCGTGCCAGGGTGGCCCGCCAGGGACTCGGGGGCGCTGTACTGCTGGGTGCCGAGCACCGGCTCCTCGGCGGCGATCTCGGCCACGCCCGCGATCCGGGTGGAGCCGAAGTCGATGATCCGCACGGTGCCGGCCGGGTCGATCAGGACGTTCTGCGGGCGCAGGTCCTGGTGCACCATCTCGCGGCGATGAAAGGCCTGCAGGCCCCGGGCGATCTGCTCGATCAAGCCGCGCACGGTCTCGAGGTCGGGGACCGGGTTGTCGCGCATCCACTGCGCCAGCGTGATCCCCTCCACGTAGTCCATCGCCGTGTAGAGGTGGCTGCGGCTCCGCGTTTGGGGCTGGGCCGTCAGCACGTGCGGGCTGTCGATGCGCCGGGCGATCCACTCCTCCATGACGAGACGGCGGAGCTTCGCGGGGTCGTCGCGCGCTTCCGTGGACGGCAGCTTGAGGGCGACCCGGGCCCCCGTCTCGGCATCCTCCGCGAGGTAGACATGGCTGCGATCGCTCGCGTGAAGCGTCCGCAGCACCCGGTAGCCGTCGAAGGTGGTGGGCGGTTCGAGCAGGGGGGCCGGGGCCAGATCGAGGACGCGGCCCGCGAGATCGATTGGATCGGCCTCGGGTGCCGCTTCGATGCGCACGATCTGCGCTGTGAGATTGTCGGCGCTGCCGGACTCGTAGGCATGCCTGACGATTTCACGGGCCGCCGCGTCCAGATCCGCGGCATGGCGCGCGATGAGGCCGGCGATCGTCTCGGGGGCGACGTGCTCGTGCACCCCGTCGGTGGTGAGGACGAAGACGTCGCCCGGCTCGGTCCGCAGGGTGGCGTGGTCGATCTCCACATGCGCGCCGGCCCCGAGCGCGCGGCCGAGATAGGATTCCGCCGCCGACAGGACGAGGCGGTGGTCCTCGGTCAGCTGTTCCAGGGAGCGGCCGGCGACCCGGCAGATCCGCCCGTCGCCGACATGGAAGACGTGGGCGGTGCGTCCCTTGAGGACGAGGGCGCTGAAGGTGGTGACGTAGCCGCGGTCGGGCTCGTGCCGGCTGCGCCGCGTCTCGGCGTACAGCCACGAATTGGCCGCCGCGATCACGCGCTGTGCGGCGCTCTTCACCGACCACGTGTCGGGGGTGTCGTAGTAGTCGGTCAGGAAGGTCTTGACCGCGGTCTCGCTGGCGACGTGGCTCACCGCGCTGCTGCCGATCCCGTCGGCGATCGCGATGGCCGCGCCCTTCAGGCTCAGGGCCGGCTGCCCGGGGACGAGCGCCCCGTGGAAATCCTGGTTGGCGGGTTTGCGGCCCGCCGCGCTGTGTTGGCCGAGGGCGAGCCTGAGATCGTTCGGCATGGAAGCGTGGCGCGGACGGTGGCGCGTGCCCTTTCGGGGCAGGCCACCGTCCGGTCAAGCCCGGATCAGGCCGCGACGCGGCGCGCCGCGACGACCGCCCGCTTCGGCGCGGTGCGGACGTGGGTGGTGTAGAGGGTCAGCCCGGTGAAGGCGAGGCCGCCGACGAGGTTGCCGAGCACGGTCGGGATCTCGTTCCAGAAGAAGTAGTCCCCGATCGAGAAGTTGCCGCCCATCATCAGGCCGAAGGGGAACAGGAACATGTTCACCACGGAGTGCTCGAAGGTCATGTAGAAGAACACCATGATGGGCATCCACATGGCGATGACCTTGCCGCTCACCGTCGTCGAGATCATCGCGCCGACGACGCCCGTCGAGACCATCCAGTTGCACAGCATGCCGCGGATGAAGATCGTGAACCAGCCGCCGACGCCGTGGGCCGCGTAGCCGACGGTGCGGCGCTCGCCGACATGGGCGATGAACTCGCCGACCTTGTCGGCGGGCGCGGTGAAACCGAAGGTGAAGACGAAGGCCATCATGAAGGCCACCGTCAGCGCGCCCAGGAAGTTGCCGAGGAAGACGAAGCCCCAGTTGCGCAGCACGCCGCCGACGGTCACGCCCGGCCGCCGGTCGAGCAGCGCGAGCGGGGCGAGCACGAAGACGCCGGTCAGCAGATCGAAGCCCAGCAGGTAGAGCATGCAGAAGCCGACCGGGAACAGGGCGGCGCCGAGGATCGGGATGCCGGTCTGCTGCGTGATGGTGACGGCGAAGACCGCGGCGAGCGCCAGGATCGCGCCCGCCATGTAGGCGCGGATCACGGTGTCGCGGGTGGACATGAAGATCTTGGATTCTCCGGCGTCGACCATCTTGGTCACGAACTCGGAGGGCGCGAGGTAAGCCATACCGTTTCCCTTGTGGCGGACGGAAGATGCGAGGGCTTGACGAGTGACCCCGCCCGAATGTCCGGGCGTCTCCGGTCCGACGTGCTGTCCGACGCGACGGGGCGGGCGCTGCCCGCACCGGTCGGTTGTGCTCCAGCAAGATCCGCGCCCGTTGCCCGCAAAAGCGGCATCGATGCCCCCCAGGATGCGGAGACGCCGCGCCGGAGTGCCTCTCTCGTCGCCGCAGTCACCTCGGACGCCCGTGACGTCGGTGCCGGGTGAGCCTGAACGTGGCGGATGCGGACGCGCAGAGGCCTGATCCCGCGGCCAAGTCGCGATCGCGTCGTGACGCTCCCTCCCGCACGGGAGTCCGGGCGACCTTTCACCCCCGTCCGAGGCGTCCGCGGGCGGAGCCGGGGTTCACCGGCCCTCGACGGCCCCCTGCGGTGTGCCTCGTGGGCCTGGCGGACCTGTCCTCACATCGGCCGCAGGCGATCTTTCAGCGAGGGCCGGCGGACCGGCTCGGGGCGGCCCGCGCGGAGGAGGCTCACGAGGGCGTGCGGCACCGTCGCTGCGAGCACCACGAGTGCGGCCCGGAGCGCTTCGTCGGTCGCGAAGGGCCGCCGCGGCCAGGGTCCGATGCCAGCCTCGCGGGCGAGCCCCAGGATGGCGGCACCGAGCCACAGCGCCAGGAAACTCAAGAGCATGGTGGCGATGGCGCGCCGGACGCGCCGCCCGAAACCTTCCGGGGCGCGGCGCCGCAGCGTCGCGAGCACGATCGGGATGCCCATGGCGAGGCCGAAGAGCAGCGCTGCGACCGCGGACCCGATGGCGTAGGACGCCCAGAGCGGGGTGTTGGTGAGAAAGGCCATGCTGCCGCTGCCAAAACCGGCGCGCAGCACGAGACCGCCAAAGGTCGGGTAGAGCGAGGCGCCGAGCAGAAGGGCGAGACCCGCGAGGCCGAACACGGCCCGCCGGACGGGCGAGGCCGGCCCGGGCGCGGCGGCTGCGCAGACGATCCGCACGAGCCCGTACACGATGGCGAAGGCGAAGAGCGGGTAGCGGTCGAGGAAGAAGCCGTAGGCGAAGGGTTCGACCGCGCTTGGCAGGCCGGAGCGCTGGCTCAGGCCCGTCGCCGCCACGGTCGCGAGGGCGGCGAGCGCCGCCGCGACAGGCGCAGCGGCCAGGAGGATCGGTGCTCCACGCATCGCTCAGGTACTCTACAGGTCGGCCGGGCACCGCCCAGACGCACGCTTCCCCCGCCCTGAGCGGGGGAAGCAGGGAGGCTGGGCCTTCGAGCCCTACCGGCCCTCGTAGTTGTCGCGCACCAGCCGGTCGAGCAGGCGCACGCCCCAGCCCGCGCCCCAGCTGCGGTTGATCTCGTTCGGCGTCGAGGACATGCCCACGCCCGCGATGTCGAGATGGGCCCAGGGCGTGTCGTTGACGTAGCGCTTGATGAAGGCCGCCGCGGTCGCCGCGCCGCCGTGGCGCCCGCCTGTGTTCTTCATGTCGGCGAACTTCGAGTCGATCGCCTTGTCGTAGGCCGGGATCAGCGGCATCCGCCAGACCTTCTCGGCAGTCGCCTCGCCGGCGGCCGTGATCTTGGCCGCGAGCTCGTCGTCGTTCGAGAACAGGCCGGCGATGTCCTGGCCGAGTGCCACGATGATCGCGCCGGTCAACGTGGCGAGATCGATGATCGCCTTGGGCTTCTCGGTCTGCTGCACGTGCCAGATCACGTCGGCCAGCACGAGGCGGCCCTCCGCGTCGGTGTTGATGACCTCGATGGTCTGGCCCGACATCGAGGTGACGATGTCGGAGGGACGGTAGGAGGCGCCGTCCGGCATGTTCTCGACGATGCCGATGGCGCCGACGACGTTCACCTTCGCCTTGCGGGCGGCCAGCGCGTGGAGCGTGCCCACGACGGCGGCCGCCCCGCCCATGTCGCCCTTCATGTCCTCCATGCCGCCGGCCGACTTGATCGAGACGCCGCCCGAATCGAACACCACGCCCTTGCCGATCAGCGCCAGGGGCGCCTCGCCGGGGCGGCCGCCGTTCCAGCGCATCACCACCACGCGCGGCTCGCGCACCGAGCCCTGCGCCACCGCCAGCAGCGCGCCGAAGTTCAGCTCGCGCAGGCGGGCCGGCTCCAGCACCTCGATCTCGACGCCGAGCGTGGCGAGTTCCGAGGCGCGGGCCGCGAACTCGGCCGGGGAAAGCACGTTCGGCGGCTCGTTGATCAGGTCGCGGGCGAGCGTCACGCCCTCGGCCACCGCGCGGGTGTCGCCGGCCGCCGTCTCCGCCTCGGCATGGGCCGGCAGCATCAGGGTGAGCGCCGAGCCGGTCTTGTCCTCTGCGTCCGGCTTCTTCTTCGTCTTGTAGCGGTCGAAGCTGTAGGCCCGCAGGCGCGCGCCCAGGGCGAAGTCGGCGGCGTCGCGCGGGGTGATCGCGGCACCCGGCCAGTCGAGAACCACCCGGGCGGTGCGGCCCGAGACCTTGCCGGCGGTGAAGCCGCCGAGCACCGGCCACTCGATCTTGCCGCGGTCCTTGTCGGAGCCGAGCCCCACCACGACGAGCCGGTCGGCCTCGACCCCCGCCGGCGCCGGCAGCGAGAGCGCGGTGAGATGGCGGCCCCGGAACTGCTCGGAGGCCGCGGCCCGCGCCACCAGATCGGCCCCGGCGCCGCCCAGCACGTCGCGGGCGGCCGCGCTCAGCGCGAGGTCGTCGCCCACGAACACGACGAGGTCGCCCCCGCCGGCCCGGCCCACCGGAGCGAAGGTGATGGTGATGCCGTCCGCCATGTGGTTGCTTTCCGAGCTCGACTGCTGTTCCTGGCACGGGGCCGGCCCCGCGCGGGAGCGTCCCTGCGTTGTCCGCCCTGTGTAGCCGCTGAGGCGGAGAACGCAACGCGGCGCGCATGCTCTTGAAACCGCCTCACTTCGCGCGCCATGCCGGAATCCGCAGCCGGCCGAACAGGGGGACGGGCCGGTTTCCGAGGAGGTCCGAGCCGACGCGATGACCCAGATCGAGCGCTACATCTTCCGCATCGCGCTCGGCGCCTGCCTCGCCTGCCTGATCGGGCTGACCGGGACGATCTGGGTGACGCAGGCCCTGCGCGAGCTCGACCTGATCACCGCCAAAGGGCAGACGCTCCTGATCTTCCTGTTCGTCACCGGCCTGTCGCTGCCGACGCTGATCGTGGTGATCGCCCCGATGGCCCTGTTCATCGCGGTGATCTACGCCCTGAACAAGCTCAACGGCGATTCCGAGCTCATCGTGATGTCGGCCGCCGGCATGAAGCCGCGCGCCATCCTGCGCCCTTTCCTCTCCCTGGCTCTCGCCGTGAGCTTCCTGGTCGGCTTCCTGACGATCGTGGTGATGCCCGCGAGCTTTCAGGAACTGCGCGACGTGATCACCCGCGTGCGCGGCGACTTCATCGCGAACGTCGTCAAGGAGGGCCAGTTCACCAGCCTCGACAGCGGGCTGACCTTCCACTTCCGCGAGCGCGGGCAGAACGGCACGCTGCTGGGCCTCTTCATCCAAGACGCCCGCGAGGCCGGGAAGAACAAGGTCTACCTCGCCGAGCGCGGCAACGCGATCGAGGTGGACGGCCAGAGCTACCTCGCGCTCGAGAAGGGCAGCGTGCACCAGCAGCAGAAGGACAGCCGCGATTCGTCGATCCTGACCTTCGAGCGCTACACGATCGACCTCGCAGCCTTCGCGCCGCCCGATTCGGAGGTCGTCTACAAGCCGCGCGAGCGCTCGACCACGCAGCTCCTCTTCCCCGACCGGGACGAGGTCTACTTCAAGCTCCAGAAGGGCCGCTTCCGGGCCGAGCTGCACGACCGCCTCTCGTCCTGGCTCTATCCCCTCGCGCTGGCCTTCATCGCCTTCGCGGCGCTCGGCGACCCCCGCACCACCCGATCGGGCCGCGGGATGGCGGTGGCCGGCGCGGTCGTAGCGGTCGTGCTCCTGAGGATCGCCGGCTTCGCCGCCGTCAGCGCGGCCGCCCGCAGCCAGGCGGCGGTCGCGGCCGTCTACGCGGTGCCGCTGCTCGCGATCGGGCTGTCCGCCCTGGTGATCTTCCACGGGGCGAAGGTGCGGGCCTTCAACGCGCGGCTGGCCGCCTCACTCCGGGGGCTCGCGCCGCGCGTCCCCCGCCTGGCGCGGGGCTAGGCAAGCGTGCTGATCGGCCGGACCCTCGGGCTGTACTTCGCCAAGCGCTTCGCCCGCACGGTGCTGGGCGTGTTCCTCACCGTGTTCGCGCTCGTCTACACGCTCGACTTCGTGGAGCTGCTGCGCCGGGCGGGCGACGCCGAGGGTGCCTCGGCCGGGCTGATGGCGCAGCTCTCGCTCTACCGCACTCCCGCGGTCGCCGAGGGCGTGCTGCCCTTCGCGGTGCTGTTCGGATCGATGGCCGCCCTCCTCCAGCTCTCGCGCAAGCTGGAACTCGTGGTGGCGCGCGCGGCCGGAATCTCCGCCTGGCAGTTCCTCCAGCCGGGGGTCTTCGTGGCGCTCGCGATCGGCAGCCTCGCGATCGGGGTCTACAACCCGGTCTCGGCCGCCCTGAAGCAGCGCTCGACCGAGATCGAGGCGAAGATCTTCGCCAAGTCGACCAAGGCCGGTTCCGGCAAGGCGCTCTACATGCGCCAGAAGAGCGTCGACGGCTCGGCCATCATCCGGGCCGAGACGGCGATCGAGGGGACCACGACACTCGCCGGCGTGCAGGTCTTCACCTTCAACGACGACGGCGGCTTCGTCTCGCAGCTCGTCGCCGCGCGCGCCACGCTCCACGACGGCTGGTGGGAGCTGAGCGATGTGCGCCTTCTCACATCCGAGTCGCCGCCCGAGAGCTTCGACACCTACCTGATCGCCTCGACGCTCGACCCAGGCCAGGTCCGGCAGCGCTTCACCCCTCCGGAATCTGTGCCTTTCTGGCAACTTCCGGACACCATCGCGCGCACCGAGCGGGCGGGCTTGGACGCCACGAAGTATCGCCTCCAGTACGACGTCCTCTGGGCGCGCCCGGTCCTGTTCGTCGCCATGGTGCTGGTGGCCGCAACCGTTTCCTTACGGTTTTTCCGCTTTGGTGGCGTCGGGAAGCTCGTCCTCGGCGGGGTCGCGGCGGGCTTCGCGCTCTACGTCGCCCGGCAGGTCATGGAGGGTCTCGGAGCTGCGGGTATCGTGGCCGCGCCAGTGGCGGCGTGGTTGCCGGCCGTGGTAGGAAGCCTTCTCGGTACGCTCACGCTTCTGTACCAGGAAGACGGCTGAAACCCGCTCGCCCGAGCGGGCCTCCGGGAGGCGGTTTTGGTTGGGTTCGTGACGACGGACGTCACCGGAGTTGGGACAGGCGTTGCGTAAGGTCTCCGACATCGCGCGGGTCGCCGGGATGCTGGCGCTGCTGACGGGCTCTGCCCTCGCGGCCGCGCCCGCGCTCGCCCAATCCGGAGCCTCCGCCAATCCGCTCGCCAAGAAGGTCGAGGGCAAGCCGGGCGACAAGCTGCTCGTCGAGGCCGACGAGCTGATCTACGACAACGACAAGAACACCGTCACGGCCAAGGGCAATGCCGAGCTGCATTACGGCCCGCGCACCCTCCAGGCCGACCGCGTGCGCTACGACCGCGGCTCGTCCCGCGTCTTCGCCGAGGGCAATGTCCGCCTGACCGACCAGGACGGCGCCGTCGTCACCGGCGACCGGATGGAGCTGACGGACGACTTCAAGACCGGCTTCATCGACAGCTTGCGCATCCAGCAATCGGTCGAGCGCCGCGGAGAGACCGTGCGCACGCGCTTCTCGGCGCCGCGCGCCGAGCGCCTGAACGGCGAGCAGACCCGCTTCGACTACGGCACCTACACGGCCTGCGAGCCCTGCAAGGACAACCCGGAGGTGCCGCCGCTCTGGCAGGTGCGCGCCGCCAAGATCGTCCACAACAACGAGACCCACACGGTCTACTTCGAGGAATCGACCCTCGAACTCGCCGGCATTCCGGTCGCCTACCTGCCCTACTTCGAGGCGCCGGACCCGACGGTGAAGCGCAAGAGCGGCTTCCTGACGCCGCGCTTCATCACCTCGACGGCGGTCGGCACCGGCGTCGCGGTGCCCTACTTCTTCAACCTCGCGCCGGATTACGACCTCACGCTCTCGCCCGCCTTCCTGAGCCGCCAGGGCGTGCTCGGCCAGGCCGAGTACCGTCAGCGGCTCGACAACGGCAGCTTCAACCTGCGCCTGTCGGGCATCTTCCAGACGACGCCCTCGGCCTTCCTGCCGGGGCCGCTCGGCGCGGGCGACCGCGACTTCCGTGGCTCGATCGAGAGCCGGGGCCGGTTCTACATCAACGACCGCTGGCGCACCGGCTGGGACCTCGTCGGCGTCACCGACAAGTGGTTCCTCGACAACTACCGGATCCGCAACCAGAACATCACGACGGACTACTTCCGTGAGGCCGTCTCGACCGCCTACCTGATCGGCCAGGGCGACCGCTCGTGGTTCGAGGCGCGGGGCTACTACTTCAAGGGCCTGTCGAGCTTCGACTGGCAGAAGGAGCAGCCGATCGTCGCGCCGGTGATCGACTACGACAAGCGGATCAACGGCCCGGGCGAGATCGGCGGCGAGGTGCGCTTCGAGGCGAACATAACCAGCCTGACCCGCGAGGCGACGGACTTCCAGGGCCTGCCGCGGACCAGCGCCTACCTGTTCAGCCCGAGCGTCAACGGGGTCAGCTACCCGCTCTATGAGACCTGCGCGATCTTCAACCAGGCCTCGTGCCTGATCCGCGGGCTCGCCGGCACGAACACGCGCGCCTCCGCCATGGCCTCCTGGCGGCGCAGCTTCATCGACGATGCGGGCCAGGTCTTCACGCCCTTCACCTATCTCAGGGCGGACGCCTTCTTCACCAATCCGAGCCTGTCGGGCTACCAGAACGCCCTGGTGCCGACGATCGCGAACGTCGGCGAGGGCTTCAACGGCCGCGTCATCCCGGCGGTTGGCCTCGACTACCGCTACCCCTTCGTCAGCGATTTCGGGCCGCTCGGCGTCCACACGATCGAGCCGATCGCCCAGATCATCGCGCGCCCCTCCGAGACCCGGATCGGCCGCCTGCCGAACGAGGACGCGCAGAGCCTCGTCTTCGACGACACCTCGCTGTTCGAGTGGGACAAATTCTCCGGCTACGATCGCGCCGAGGGCGGCGTGCGGGCCAATCTCGGCGGCCAGTACTCGGTGGTGACGGCGTCGGGTTGGTACACGAACGTGATGTTCGGCGAGTCGATCCAGGTCGCGGGCGTCAACTCGTTCCGGCGCGGGGATCTGGCCAATGTCGGCCTCGAGTCGGGGCTCGAGACCCGTCGCTCGGACTTCGTCGGGCGGTTCCAGGTCTCGCCGAACCAGAACATCTCGTTCATCAGCCGGGCGCGCTTCGACCAGGCCGACTTCAAGGTGAACCGCTTCGAGGCGGGCGTGACCGCGCGCTTCGCGCCGTTCCTGCCGCTGACGCTCTCGACCTTCTACTCCTACTACGAGGCGCAGCCGCTGCTGGGCTTCAGCCATCGCCGCGAGGGCGTGACCGCGAGCGCGACCTACAACATCACCCCGAACTGGTTCCTCACGGGCTCGGCGCTGGTCGACCTCACGCACTACCTCGACACCCGCGACCTCTACGCGACGGCGCTGACGAGCTACCTCGCGAACCCGACCGGCACCCTGCCGGTCTATCAGAACCCGGGCCGGTTCTACCTGTCGGGCCTGAGCCTCGGCGGCGGCTACCAGGACGAGTGCACCACGGTCTCGCTGAACTACATCGTCTCGCCGATCGCCACCGCGCTCGGCACGCGCGAGCGCAATCAGACGGTGCTGCTCCGCGTCGAGCTGAAGACGCTCGGCGAGGCGGATCTGCGCCAGAATGTCGGCAGCGTCACCACCAACGACGGCATCGCCTCGGTGCGCTGAGACCGCCCGCCGCTTGCGGGCGCGCCGAATTCCCTTAGATCGCAGACCCAGAGCGCCGCATCGCCGGCCGCGCACGCCCGCGCATCGTCAGGCCCGTCCATGCCCCCTCTCGCCCTCACCCTCGGAGACCCGGCCGGGATCGGTCCGGAACTCGCGCTCGCAGCCTGGCTCGCGCGCGGCGGCGCGCAGCCGCTGCCGCCGTTCTTCCTCGTCGCCGACCCGGCCTTCGTGGAACGGGCCGCAGACCGGATGGGCTTGCCGGTCCCGGTCGCGGAGATCGATCCCGAGACGGCCGCGGAGGTGTTCCCGCGGGCGCTACCCGTCGTGGCGCTTCCGAGCGGCGCCACGGTCGCCGCCCTGCCCGGGCGACCGGACTCTGTCCACGCGGGCGCGGTGATCGAGTCGATCACCACAGCGGTCGGTCTGGTGAAGGCGGGCCGCGCGAGCGCCTTGGTAACCAACCCGATCGCCAAGTTCGTGCTGACGCGGGCCGGATTCGCGCATCCCGGCCACACCGAATTTCTCGCGGTGCTCGCGGTCCCACCCGGGCTGGCCCCGCCGAAACCCGTGATGATGATCTGGAGCGAGATGCTCTCGGTCGTCCCCGTGACGATCCACGTTCCCGTGCGCGACGTACCGGCCCTCCTCACGCAGGATCTCGTCGAGGAGACGGCCCGCATCGTCGTGCACGACCTCCGGACACGCTTCGGTCTTCACGATCCGCGCCTCGTCCTGGCCGGGCTCAACCCGCACGCGGGCGAGGCCGGCACGATCGGGACCGAGGACCGCGACGTGCTGGCCCCGGCCGTGGCGCGGCTGCGGGGGGAAGGCATCGACATCAGGGGACCGCTGCCGGCCGATACCCTGTTCCATGCCCGGGCGCGGGAGACCTACGATGTGGCGCTCGCGCCCACCCACGATCAGGCTCTGATCCCGATCAAGACCATCGCCTTCGACGACGGGGTGAACGTCACCCTGGGGCTGCCCTTCATCCGCACCTCGCCCGACCACGGCACCGCCTTCGACATCGCCGGGCAGGGTCTCGCCCGGCCCGATAGCCTGATCGCCGCGCTCCGCCTCGCCGACCGGCTCGCGCGCAATGCCGGGATCGGCCGCCCGGAGAGCGCCGAGGTGATCCCGCTCAGCCTCTACGCCGGACGCCGGACGGACATGCGCCACTTCGACCCCGACGACGAGCTGTGAGCGCACCGGATGGGCTGCCGCCGCTGCGCGACGTGGTCGCGCGGCACGGCCTGGAACCGAAGAAGGCGCTCGGCCAGAATTTCCTCTACGACCTCAACCTCACCGGCCGCATCGCCCGGGCGGCAGGCCCGCTCGCGGGCGTCACGGTCGTGGAGGTCGGGCCGGGTCCCGGAGGCCTGACGCGGGCTCTCCTCGCCGAGGGCGCCGGACGGGTGATCGCGATCGAGCGCGATCCGAGGGCGCTCCCCGCGCTCGCCGAGATCGCCGCGCATTATCCGGGCCGGCTCGAGGTGGTGGACGCGGACGCGCTCGCGTTCGATCCGCGCCCGCTGATCGGGGACGGCCCGACCCGGATCGTCGCGAACCTTCCCTACAATGTCGGCACGCCGCTCCTGACCGGCTGGCTCGATACCGAGGCCTGGCCGCCCTGGTGGGATTCGCTGACTCTGATGTTCCAGCGCGAGGTCGCCGAGCGGATCGTCGCCGACGAGGGCGACCGGGCGAATTACGGCCGGCTCGGCGTGCTCTGCGGCTGGCGCACGCGGGCCGACATCCTGTTCGACGTCAGCCCTTCGGCCTTCGTGCCGCCGCCCAAGGTCACGTCGAGCATCGTGCAGCTGCTGCCCCGCACGGATCCCCTGCCCTGTCGGGTCGGCGCACTGGAGGCGGTGACGCGCGCGGCCTTCGGGCAGCGCCGGAAGATGCTGCGTCAGAGCCTGAAGGGTCTGGGTTGCGATCCCGCTCCGCTGCTCGCGGAAGCCGGCCTCGCCGAGACCGCGCGGGCGGAGGAGGTGCCGGTCGCCGGCTTCGTCGCCCTGGCGAATGCCTGGGATCGCGCCCGCGGGCGCTGACAGGCATGAAAAAGGCCGACGTCGCCTCCGCGACGCCGGCCTCTTGATCGTCGGACCGTGATCAGGCGGTCTGCTGGATCGCCGAGAGGATCCACGGGCGGCCCGGACGGCGGACGAAGGTCCACAGCTCTGTCGCCTGCGGGGCGCCGGTCTCGACCACCTGATTCGTGCGGCGGTCGAGGGTGACGTCCTTCAGCGCGTAGCGCATCGCCACGGTGGCGTACTCGTCCGGTCCTTCGCCCCAGGCCTCCGACAGGTCACCCTGCAGAAGCTTGACTTCGCTGACCCGGTTGACGACGCCGCGCGCGGCGTTCGCCTGGAGCTCCTCCTCGAAGTAGCCGGCCATCTCCGGCGTCGCGAGATTGCGCAGGCCGACCTTGTCCTCGTGCGAGTAGGCGTCCTGGACCTCGCCCAGCAGGCGCTCGAAGGACTGGAAGTCGTTCGGCCCGATCTGGACCGGACGCTGCTGCACCGGACGCGGCTGGCCGCCGAGCATACCGCCCATCGGGCCCGCCGACGGACCGCCAGCGCCCATCGGGTTCTGCCCCGGGCCCTCATTCATCGCCTGGCGCGCGTAGGGCGCACCGGCGCCCGCGGGCTGCGGCTGCGCGTTGCGGCGCCGGAACCAGCGCACGGCGAACGAGACGAGCAGCACCACGAGGCCGACCTGCAGGAGAAGGCCGAGGAAGGAGGCGAAGCCGCCGAGGCCGCCCGAGAAACCGGCGCCGAGCAGCGCGCCGATCAGGCCGGCGCCGAGGAGGCCCGCCATGAAGCCACCGCCGAATCGCCGCCCCTGCTGCGGCTGCATACCCGGATTGGTCATGCCAGGCTGCTGCTGCGTGCGCTGCATCGGGGCCGCCGTGCCGGGCGCAGTCTGCGTTGCGGAGGGCGCGTTGAAGGTGCGGGACCCCCGCGAGCCGACGCTGCCGCCGCCTCCGGGCCGGGCCTCGGCGATAGGAGCTGCAACCGTCAGCGCCGCCGCCAGCGCCAGGAAGGTCGCCGTGCGCTTACGGCGCTTGGTGGAGGTGAGCATCGAGAGCCTCTGCGAGAGTACCGAACGCGAGATAAGGATCGCGGCGTTGTGAACGCCCCGACTATATGGAGACGGATGATGCGGCCTTTTAGTCCATGCCGACCGCTGCGTTTCGATAGCGTCGGGCGACGCGAACGGCCGATCAAGCCGTGTCGCGCCGCATCGCGGCCGGAAACACGAGACGGACCTCGGTCCCCTGGCCGGGCCGGCTATCGAGGCTGATTGTACCATTCTGGCGCTTCATCAGCCCGTGCACGATGGCGAGGCCCGCGCCGCGGCCGGCCTCGTGGCTCGTCGCAAAGGGCGCCAGCGCCCGGGCAAGCATCTCCGGCGACATGCCGCTTCCGGTATCCGAGACTGTGAAGCCCACGGCTCCCTCGCCCGGATGCTGCATCGAGCGCTCGCCGGGCCCGATGCAGAAGGTCGCGAGCGTGATCGTGCCGCTCTCCGATATTGCTTCGCAGGCATTGGCGACGAGGTGGCGCAGTGCGAGGTCGACCTGGGTTGGATTCGCGATTGCCCAGGGGAGGTTCGGCGTCGTCGCCAGCTCGAGTCGGATCCGCGCCGGGAGTGTCGGGCGGATCGCCGCTGCGGCCTCCGCCACCGCCGCGTCGAGGTCGATGGCGCGCACGTCCGGCGCGATCCGGCGCGAGAAGGCGAGGAGCTGCCTAGTCAACACGGCGGCCCGCTCCGTCGCATCGGTCGAGCGGCTCATGGCACGCTGAACAAACGGTTCGGGGTGTTCACCGAGACGGCGCTTCAGCCCGTCGATGTAGCCGATCAGGATCTGCAGGAAGTTGTTGAACTCGTGCGCAACGCTGTTCGTGAGCAGGCCAAGCGCCTCACGCTGGCGGGAGAGGGCGAGCGCGCCCTCGACATCACGGCGCCGGGTCACGTCGATCACCTGCCCGAGCCGCAACACGCTGCCCGCCACGGGGCCGAGCGTTAGGCAGCCCCAGAAGGTCGACCCGTCGCGACGCGCACCGAGAAACTCAAAGGGCTCCCCATCCACGGTGCCGGCCCGGTCACCGAGCAGCACGCGCAGATCGGCGCCGAGGATATCCGCGAGCGGGTAACCGATCAGCGCCAGGAAGGCAGTATTGGCGTAGACGATCCGCGCCTGCGCCGCGGCGCCGTCGAGCAGGAAAGACGGTACGGCGGCGGCATCAAGCAAAGCGGCCGACTTGGAGATGATCTCTCCTCGGCCTCCATCGCCAACATCCGCTACGGGCTCCGCCATGATGCCATCCGGTCGGGCGGGCTCTGCCCGCGACCCGCCCAGCGTTAACCGTACCTGCGCTGACGGCCAAGTCTGCCCGGAACCCGTTACTGCCGGATCCACATCACCCGGGCGATCCAGGCGATCTCGCCGACGTTGAGGACTCGATCCTCGTGATCGGGATTCAGCGATACCAGTTCGACCGTGCGGGCCGTGCGGCGCCGCAGTTCCTTGGCCAGCACCTCGCCCGTATGGGTCCGCACCACCACGCGATCGCCCTTCCGCACGCTCGCCGAGGGCGAGACGATCAGCACGTCGCCGTCGCGGAACAGCGGCATCATTGAGTCGCCCTGCACCTCCAGGGCGAAAGCGCGTTCCTCGCCGAGATCGGGGAAATCGACCTCCTCCCAGCCGGCGCCGCCGGTCGGCATGCCTTCCTCGGTGAAGAGGCGGCCGACGCCGGCCTGGGTCATGCCGATGAGCGGCACGGTCGAGCGCACCGGCCCCTCCCGCGCCTCGATCAGGCGCAGGAACTCGTCGAGGCTCGCACCGGTCGCCGCCAGCACCTTCGAGACCGATTCGGTCGAGGGCCAGCGCTTGCGACCGTCCGCGCCGATTCGCTTCGAGCGGTTGAAGCTCGTGGCGTCGAGGCCCGAGCGGCGAGCGAGGCCGGACGGGGAGTAGCCATGACGTTCCGCCAGCCTGTCGATGGCGGTCCAGATCTGTTCGTGGGACAACATCTGTCGGGCTCTGTGCCTCAACGGACCGCAAAGACGCACGGCCTAGTTGTAGGAAAGTAGAACTACACGGCGCCGAATGCAACCGCTCATTGCCCGCGCGAAGCCGTTTTCCGGACCACTCCGCTCGGTGCCGGATCAACCGCAGCACGCGGGAATAGTTGTCAGAAAGCGGCGCCTCGCCGTATCGACGGCGCGCAACGAACGGACGCGCGCATGCCCCTCATCTACAAGATCTGCCCTCGCGATCTCTGGCGCGAGGCCGAAGCCGTGGGCCGGTTCACGGGGGCGCCCGTGGACGTGGCGGACGGATTCATCCACCTCTCGGCTGCGGGCCAAGTCTCTGAAACGGCAGCGCGCCATTTCGCCGGACAGCGCGATCTCCTGCTCGTCGCGGTCGAGGCCAGGGCTCTCGGCGACGCCCTGCGATACGAGCCCTCGCGCGGGGGCGCGCTGTTCCCGCACCTCTACGGCGACCTGCCGCTCGCGGCGGTGCGTTCGGTCGCCGAGCTGCCGCTAGGGGAAGATGGGCGACACGTCTTCCCGGCGGAGATCGCGGCATGATCGAAGTCCTGTTCCCCCTGGTCCGCCCGGTGCTCCACGGCCTCGATGCGGAGCAAGCCCACAACCTGACATTGCGGGCTCTGGCGGCCCTTCCGGCGCGCCGTCCGGCCGCCGACGACCCGCGACTTGCCGTCGGGATACTCGGGCTTAACCTGCCCAATCCCGTCGGTCTCGCCGCGGGATTCGACAAGGGTGCCACCGTGCCGGACGCGCTCCTGGGGCTCGGGTTCGGCTTCGTCGAGGTCGGCGGCGTGGTGCCGAGGCCGCAGCCCGGCAATCCGCGCCCGCGGGTGTTTCGGCTGAAGGCCGATGGCGCGGTGATCAATCGGTTCGGCCTGAACAGCGAGGGGCTCGACGTGGTCGCGGACCGGCTCGCCGCTCGGGCGGGTCGTCCGGGCGTCGTCGGCGTCAACATCGGCGCTAACAAGGACGCGGCGGACCGGCTGGCCGACTACGTCGCCTGCACCGCCCGGCTCGCCCCCCACGTCGCCTTCGTCACCGTGAACGTGTCGTCGCCGAACACGCCGGGCCTGCGCGACCTCCAGGGCGAGGCTTTCCTGGACGAGCTCCTCGCCCGGGTGGTCGAAGCGCGGGACGGGACGGGCGCGCGCGCCGCGGTACTGCTGAAGATCGCCCCCGACATCACCCTCGACGCCCTCGACGCGATCTGCGCCACGGCTCTCCGGCGCGGCGTGCAGGGGCTTGTCGTCTCGAACACGACGGTGGCGCGGCCGGAGAGCCTCACCGAGACGGTGCTGGCGCGCGAGACCGGCGGCCTGTCGGGGCGCCCGCTCTTCGGCCCGGCGACGAAGCTTCTGGCCGAGACCTATTTGCGGGTCGGGAGCAAGGTGCCGCTGATCGGCGTCGGCGGCGTGGACTCGGCCGAGGCGGCTTGGACCAAGATCCGCGCGGGCGCGAGCCTCGTGCAGCTCTACTCGGCCCTGGTCTACCAGGGGCCGGGCCTCGTCGGCGCGATCAAGCGGGGCCTGCTCGACCGCCTGCAACGGGAGGGGCTCCCGAACCTCGCGGCGGCCGTCGGGCGGGAGGCGGCGGCTCTCGCCAAGGGTTGAGACAGGGGTGGCGCGGCAGCGTCCGGGTTTTCGGGGAGGGCAGATATGAGATCACGGTTCCGGTCGATCGCACGCGCAACCGCGACGCTCCTCCTCACGATCTCCGGCGTTGCGGCCCAGACGGTGACGGACGGATCCGACGCCGCCCTCGGTCCGGAGAAGACCGGGGCGGTGCTGGCGCTCGTGGCGCGCGTGCTGCGAAGCCCGGACGCGCAGGTGACGGGCCTGCGCGTCGGCCGGGCCGGCGCCCTGTGCGGGGCCGTCGATGTCCGCAACCGCATGGGCAGCTATACGGGCCCGCGCGGATTCGTGGCCGATCTGGGCAGCGCCTTCCTGGCCCGGCTGCCGGAGGGCCCGGAACTGCGCAATCCCGCGAGCCCGGCGGATTTCCAGGCGATGCAGCGCGCACAGGCCCTTTTCGCCGCCAACTGCACCAGCGCGTGACCGTCATCCCGTCGACAATTGGTCAGCCGCGGATCGGAATAAAAATTCCGACATTCATCCGACCCGGCACCCAATTGCAGAACGGCGCGGCTTGACCAAAAGTTCTTGTCGTTCGACAAGCAGATTACGTCGACCGCAGGCCCGCCGTTCGGAAGCAGATCGACCCGCGCTTCCCGCATCGAGAAGCTCGAACAAGTATAAAAACAGAGCGCTAGACCCACGCATTCTACGCATGAGGGGCCTGCGCCGGCACGCGATTGAGCGCGCCCGGGTTCGACGCTTATCTCGCCGCCGCACACGGTAAGTTCCCGAGACAAGCACATGGACCACCCGGTCGCGTCTCCCAAGCGCTCCTCCGCGGCCGGCGGCTGGGGTGCCCTGAAGTCCTGCGGCAAGCACCTGCTCGGCAGTCGCGCCCCGCTCTCGGGCGCCCGCGCCCTGATGAAGGCCAACCAGCCCGACGGGTTCGACTGCCCGGGATGCGCCTGGGGCGATCCGGAGCACGGCTCCTCCTTCGAGTTCTGCGAGAACGGCGTGAAGGCGGTATCCTGGGAGGCGACCGACAAGCGCACGCCGCCGGCCTTCTTCGCCCGCCACACCGTGACGGAGCTCCGCGGCTGGACCGACTACGCGCTGGAGGGCGAGGGCCGGCTCACCCATCCGATGCGCTACGACGCCGCCAGCGACCGCTACCTGCCGGTCTCCTGGGACGAGGCCTTCGCGGAGATCGGGGCCGAGCTCAACGCGCTGGCACATCCCGACCAGGCCGAGTTCTACACCTCGGGCCGGGCCTCCAACGAGGCCGCCTACCTCTACCAGCTCTTCGCCCGGCTCTACGGCACCAACAACTTCCCCGACTGCTCGAACATGTGCCACGAGGCGAGCGGTATCGCGCTCACCCAGGCCATCGGCGTCGGCAAGGGCACGGTGACGCTGGAGGATTTCGAGCGCGCTGACGCGATCTTCGTCGTGGGCCAGAATCCGGGCACCAACCACCCCCGCATGCTGGGCGACCTGCGCCGGGCGGCGGAGCGCGGCGCCCGCGTGGTGGTGCTCAATCCCGTGCGCGAGCGCGGCCTGGAGCGCTTCGCCGACCCGCAGAACACCGTCGAGATGCTGCGGGGCGCGAGCCGCCCGATCGCCAGCCACTACCTGCAGCCGCGGCTGGGCGGCGACATGGCGGCCTTCCGGGGCATGGCCAAGGCGATCTTCGCGGCCGACGACGCGGCTCTCGCCGAGGGCCGCCCCTCGCTCCTCGACCGCGCGTTCCTGGCTAAGCACACCGCCGGCCTCGACGCGTGGCGCGCCGCCGTCGACGCGACGGCGTGGGACGCCATCCTCGACCAGTCGGGCCTGACCCGGGCGGAGATCGAGGCGATGGCCGAGGTCTATCTCGGCGCCGACAAGGTCATCGCCACCTGGGCGATGGGCGTGACGCAGCACCGCCACTCGGTCGCGACGATTCGCGAGATCGCCAACGTCATGTTCCTGCGCGGCCATGTCGGGCGTCCCGGCGCGGGCCTCTGCCCGGTGCGCGGCCACTCGAACGTGCAGGGCGACCGGACGGTCGGCATCAACGAGAAGCCGCCAGCCGCGCTCCTCGATGCGCTGGAGCGCGAGTTCCACTTCGAGGCCCCCCGCCGACACGGCCACAACGTGCTGGCGGCGATCGGCGCCATGCTCGACGGCTCGGCCAGGGCCTTCATCGGGTTGGGGGGCAACTTCGCCCGCGCGACGCCGGATTCCGCCCTGGTCGCGAAGGCCCTCGGCTCCTGCCGCCTCACCGTCCACATCGCGACGAAGCTCAACCACTCGCACCTCGTGCCTGGCGCGGTCGGCTACGTCCTGCCCTGCCTCGGCCGTACCGAGATCGACCGCAACAGCCGCGGCAAGACGCAGATCGTGACCGTCGAGGACTCGATGAGCATGGTCCACGGCTCGGGCGGCATCAACAAGCCGGCCTCCCCGCATCTGCGCTCGGAGGTGGCGATCATCGCAGGGATCGCGGCCGCTACGGTCGGCTCGGAGCGGGTCGACTGGGTCGCGCTCGCCGACGACCACGACCGCATCCGCGAACTGATCGAGCGCACGATCCCGGGCTTCGCGGGCTACAACACCCGGGTCCGCCGGCCCCGCGGCTTCATGCTGCGCAACCTCGCGGCGGAGCGCGTCTTCGAGACGGCGGTGGGCCGCGCCACCTTCTCTGACGACCCCCTGCCCGAGACCACCGAGCACCAGCGGGCGGCTGCCACCGACGATACGTTCGTCCTGCAGACCTTCCGCAGCCACGACCAGTACAACACCACGATCTACGGCCTCGATGACCGCTACCGCGGCGTCTACGGCGAGCGGCGCGTGGTGTTCGCTCATCCGGAGGATCTCGCCGAGATCCGCGGCCGGCTGGGCGACCGGGTCGACATCCGGGGCACGCACCGGGACGGCATGGAGCGGGTGGCGGAGGATTTCCGCCTCGTGCCCTTCGACATGCCGCGCGGCGCGCTCGCCGGCTACTACCCGGAGCTGAACGTGCTGGTGCCGCTCTCGACCGCAGGGGCGCAGAGCGACACGCCGACCTCGAAGTCGGTCCTCGTCACCCTCCATGCACGGAATGCAGCATGACGGAAGTTGAATTCATCGGCACGGTCGAGGAGCTGCAGGCGCGCCGCCCCGACCTCTCGCGGCTGGAGGCGGGCCTGCTGGCCGCGCCGCATCTCGGCCTCTCGCCCGACACCCGCAGCTTCGCCCGGGTGTTCGACGTGGCCCACGCCCACGTCCTGCGCGCGCTGACGCGCCTGGACGAGGCCGGTCTCGTCGCGGTGACCGAACGCGACCCGCGCACCCAGCGCACCCATTTCGCGCCGACGGACGAGGCCCGCACGCTGTTCAAGCAGGCGGCCTGAGGCGGGGGAGCGCCGCTCTCTGCTCGTCGCGGTCCCCCTCCCCCCTCTGCGGGGGAGGGAAACTCCTGCGTCAGCAGGTGTCGGTCGGGACGAAGTCCCGCAGAGCGGGGGCGAGGCTTCCCGCTGAGGCGCGGCCTGCATGCAGGGCTGAGCCCAACCCTGAAACAGTCACCCCTCTCCCGACCCGGCCTGACGGCCGGCCCACCCTCCCCCGCAGAGGGGGGAGGGAGAGCGGTGCACGCAGCGGCTATCCCCCCTCACCGCTCCGTCAGCTTCATCTCGATGCGGCGGTTGCGGGCGTAGGCCTCGTCGCTCGTGCCGGCGTCGAGGGGCTGGAACTCGCCGAAGGCGCCGGCGAGCAGGTGCTGGGGCGGGATGCCCTTGGCCGCGAGATACTGCACCACCGCGATGGCGCGGGCGGCCGAGAGCGCCCAGTTCGACGGGAACTGCGCGCTCGCGATCGGCCGCACGTCGGTGTGCCCGTCCACCCGCAGCACCCAGGCGATATCGGACGGGATCTGCCGGGCGAGGTCGGCGATGGCCGCGGCGATACGGTCGAGCTCCGGCCCGGCCTCGGGCTTGAGCGTGGCCGAGCCCGCCGGGAACAGCACCTCGGATTGCAGCACGAAGCGGTCGCCGACGACGCGGATGTCAGGCCGCGAGCCGAGGATCTGGCGCAGCCGACCGAAGAAGTCGGAGCGGTAGCGCGCGAGTTCCTGCACCTTCTGGGCAAGCGCCACGTTCAGGCGGCTGCCGAGATCGGCGATGCGGGCCTGGGATTCGCGGTCGCGCTGCTCCGAGGCCGCGAGCGCGTCCTCGAGCGCCGCGAGCTGGCGGCGCATGGCGGCGAGCTGCTCGTTCAGCAGGTCGATCTGGTTGAGCGCGCGCCGGGTCGCGCCGCGCTCGGCCTGGAGCTGCCGGTCGAGCTCGCCGGCCTGCCCGCCTTGCGCCCCGCTGGCCTGCGCCTCGGCCCGGGCCTGATCGCGCGCGCTCTCGGCGGCGGCGAGCGAGGAGCGCAGGGACTCGAGCGACGCGGCATCGCCCCGCCGATTGGAGCGCTCCAGCGCCAGGAGGTCGGTGAGGTCGGCGATCTGGCGGTTCAGCCGGGCCAGCATCGTGTCGCGCCCGGACAGCTCCTGCGAGACGAAGAACTGCCCCACCACGAAGACCGTGAGCAGGAAGACCACCGAGAGCAGAAGCGTGGCGAGCGCGTCGACGTAGCCCGGCCAGACGTTGAGGCCGCGCTCGCGGCGGGCAGCGCGGGAGGCCATCGCCTAGACCCGCTCGCGCCCGAGCCGGTCGAGCACCTGCTTAAGCTCGCGCTCGCGGCTCGCCTGCGCCTCGACCCAGTCGCGGATCATCTGCTGCTCTGAGCGCATGTGCTGAACGAGGCCCTGAATGCCCTCGGCGAGGTTCGCCATGGCCTGGGCGGCGGCGCGGCCGTTCGCGCCGTCCTGGATCACGCTCGTCAGACGGTCGACCGCTTCTTGAAGCTCCCGCGCGCCCGTGCCCGGGGAGGCGGCGAGCGGCGCGGCCGCCTCGGATCCGGAGGTCAGCCAGTCCTCCAGCTCGTTGTGGAAGCGGGCATGGGCCTGCCCCGCCTGGAGATCGAGGAAGCCGATGACCAGGGAGCCCGCGAGGCCGAAGAGCGAGGCCGAGAAGGCGAGGCCGATGCCGGAGAGCGGCACCGCGAGCCCGTTCTTCAGCTCGTCGAACATCACCGCGGCGTCGCCCCCGCCGCGCATCGAGCGGATCACCGAGCCCACCGCGGAGAGCGTGTCGATGAGGCCCCAGAAGGTGCCGAGGAGGCCCAGCAGGATGAGCAGTCCCGCGATGTAGCGCAGGATGTCCCGCCCCTCGTCGAGCCGGGCCGCGACCGTGTCGAGGAACGCGCGGGTTCCGGGGAGCGTCGCCCCCTCCGCCCGCGCCGCGACGGCGGGCTCCAGGGGCTTGAGCAGGTTCGGGGACCGCGCCTGCCCGCCGGCCGCCACCGCATTGACGTAGGATGCCTCCCGGAACAGCCGCAGCACCTGCCCGAAGGCGAGCAGCACCGCGATTAGCAGAATGCCGAGGATCAGGCCGTTGAGGCCGGGATTGGCCAGGAAGGCCGGCGTGATCTGCCGGAACAGCACGAAGGCGAGGAAGCCGATCAAGATCAGGAAGACCAGCATCCGCACGAGGTAGATGCCGGGTTTCGCGATCACGGCTTTTCCAGTCCTCGGCTCGGCCGAGGGCCTCGTGGCGGTGGGGAGGGCGGCCATCGGTCGCGTCTCGCGGCTCGGGTTGGGCGCGCGCGCGCCGGTCGGGCCGGCACTGTGGCGGCAGCGTCCCGGGCGATCAAGCCGCGGATCGTGCGGCGCGCGAGCCTAATCCCAGGCTTTCGGCCAAGTCTCCTCCAGATGCGGCCCGATCCGCACCGCCCAGGCGCCGCGGGCAAGCCCCTTCGCATCCGTCTCGACCGCGATGCCGCAGAGCGTTCCCTCCCCGCCCGCGACCTCCCAGCGGGAGCCCGGCGTCTTCTGCAGGAAGCGGCGGATCGGCTCGTCCTTGTTCATGCCGAGCACGGAATCGTAGTCGCCGCACATGCCGGCATCCGACATGTAGGCGGTGCCGCCGGGCAGCACGCGGTGGTCGGCGGTGGGCGCGTGGGTGTGCGTGCCGACGACGAGGCTCGCGCGCCCGTCGAGGAAGTGGCCGAAGGCCTGCTTCTCGCTCGTCGCCTCGGCGTGGACGTCCACGATCACCGCGTCGGCCGCCTCGCCGAGCGGGCAGGCCGAGAGCTCGCGCTCCACCGCCGCGAAGGGATCGTCCATCGCGTCCATGAAGACGCGGCCCATCACGTTGACCACGAGGACGCGCGCGCCCGTGCGGGTCTCGACGATGCAGGCGCCGCGCCCCGGCGTGCCCGGCGGGTAGTTGGCGGGCCGCACCAGCCGCTCCTGGCGGTTGATGAAGACGAGCGCCTCCCGCTGGTCGAAGCTGTGGTTGCCGAGCGTCACCGCGTCGGCGCCGGCCTGGATGAGCTCGTCGCAGACCGTCTCGGTGATGCCGAAGCCGTGCGCGGCGTTCTCGCCGTTGATCACCACGCAATCGAGCCGCCAGCGCTCGCGCAACCGCGGCAGGTGCTCGGCGACGACGGAGCGGCCGGGACGCCCGACGACGTCGCCGAGGAAGAGCAGGCGCATGATGGTCCGTGTTTCGAGAGGTCGGGGGCCCGCGAGGTTAGGCCGGTTCGCGCGCCAGCGGAACCGGGCCGTCCTCGGTCACGACATGGTCGAGGGGGCGGTCGTGCGGCTCGGCGGGCACGTGGTCCACCTGCTGGCACGCGAAGGCGATGCCGACGGTCAGTACCGGGTGCAGCGCGGAGAGCCGGGTGATCGCGCCGTCGTAGTAGCCGCGGCCGTAGCCGATGCGCTGGCCCTGCCGGTCGAAGGCGGCGAGCGGGACCACGAGGGCGTCGGGATCGAGGGGGGGCAGGTCGGCGCGGGGCTCGGACAGGCCGAAGCCGCCCTTCACCAGAGCCTCGCCGGCGCGCCACTCGCGGAAGACGAGGCCCGCGGGCGTGACCTGCGGCAGCACAACGCGCTGACCGCGGGCGAAGAGACCCTCGGCGATCGGGCGCGGGTCGATCTCGCTGCGGATCGGCCAGAAGGCGCCGACGAGGCGGGCCCGGGCGAGGGCCGGCATCGCCAGAACGGTCTCGGCGACCGAGCGGGAGGCTGCCGCGCGATCGTCGGCCGAGAGGGCATCGCGGCGGGCGAGCGCGGCGCTTCGCAGCGCGGCCTTCAGATTTTGGGAAGCGGGGTGCGGAGCCACGTGAGCCGTTGGAGGATCGATCCCGGGAAACCTACAGCGTAGGTGGGCGCCGTGTTGGCCAAGTCCACGGACGAGGCCAGGAACAGCTCCCGAGGGAGTCGATAAGGCCCCGGGGAAAAGTTCTCCTGACGAACTCTGCAGCCCCGCCCACACCATGTAGCGAGGCGCGGGCCGGCGCGCCAGGGGCCGGCGCGCCCGGGGCCATTGTTTCTTTCCGGCCGACCTTCATTTACCACCCGCGAGAGCCAGAGCCGCCGCCTCCCGCGGGGGCGTCGCGCGGTGCGTACCGAAGAATCATGACCCAGCAGACGAGTGCGGAGCAGGTCCCCGCGGACCAGGGCCTGAGATCGGCCGAGAGCCCGACGGAGGTCGCGGCGCTGCCTGGCGCGCGGCTGATCCTGGCCTCCGCCTCGCCGCGCCGCCTCGCTCTCCTGCAGCAGATCGGCATCGAGCCGGACGCGCTCCTGCCCGCGGACGTGGACGAGACGCCGCGCAAGGCCGAGGCACCGCGCGACCTCGCCAAGCGCTTGGCGCGCGAGAAGCTCGCCGAGGCGGAGGCCGCGATGCGCCGGGCGGGCGGCGATGAGCGCACCTGGCTCGTCTCCGCCGACACCGTGGTGGCGGTCGGCCGCCGCGTCCTGCCGAAGGCCGAGCTGCCCGACGAGGCCGCCGACTGCCTGCGGCTGCTCTCGGGCCGGCAGCACCGGGTCTACACGGCTCTCTGCCTGCTCACCCCCCGCGGCAATCGCCGCGAGCGCCTCGTCGAGAGCCGGGTGCGCTTCAAGCGCCTCTCGGGCCGGGAGATCGAGGGCTATCTCGGCTCCGGCGAGTGGCGGGGCAAGGCCGGCGGATACGCGATCCAGGGGCTCGCCGGTGCCTTCGTGGTCAAGCTCGTCGGCTCCTACAGCGCGGTGGTCGGCCTGCCTCTCTACGAGACCGCGAGCCTGCTGGAGGGCGAGGGCTTCCCCGTCCGGGCGCGCTGGGGGGCGATGGCATGAGCACCCGCGAGGCGCCCGCTCCCTGCCCGATCTGCGGGAAGTCGGCCGCACCGGCCTACAAGCCGTTCTGCTCGCAGCGCTGCGCCGACGTCGATCTCGGCCGCTGGCTCAGCGACCGCTACGTGATCCCGGGCGAGGACCAGGACGACACCGGCCCGTCCCCGCACGACGACCAGAACGAGAAAACGTGACGGACGCGTTACGGAGGCTAGACAGGACCGAAAACGCCCCTTATACGACCGCCATCCGACGCCGCCGAGCGGCGCGGATGTCGCCCAGGTAGCTCAGTTGGTAGAGCATGCGACTGAAAATCGCAGTGTCGGTGGTTCGATTCCGCCCCTGGGCACCATCTCTTCTCTGATCGGTGCCGCCTACCAAGATCTCGCTTCAAGATCTGGCCTGCAATCGATCACTATCCCTGATATCCATTTCGTCGGCAGAAGCGTGAGCTTCGTCGCGTTCGTTGCAGCCGCCACGGGCTGAAGCGCGTCGACTGGCTTCCCTGGCAATGCGCTGTGTCGGGAGGAGAGGTGCGGCTCACCGTCCGCGCGTTCGAAGCATTCGGATCGAGGGCGTACAGCCGCCCCCCTCCGGCGAAGGGCAGCTCGGTCCGCCGGGAGCCTTGCGGCCGAGCTTGCGTTGACCCGGTATCGCCGCCGCGAGCCCGGAATCGTCCCCATGCTCCGTCTCAGACGTTCATCCCCGCGGAGCCGGGCCTCGCTGCTCTGGGTGCTGATCACCTGCGCCCTGCTGGCGCTCGTCGCCGTCTTGTTGCTGAGGCTCGGCAACGAGCGCCAGAGGCACGCGGAGGAGATCCGCACCCTCAAGACCGACCGGGCCGCGCTCCGGCAGGAGATCGCGGAACGGCAGGCGGCCTCCGGCTCGCTGGCAGACCTGAAGGCCGAGATCGGACGGGCCGAGGCGCGTGAGCGGACGGTGGGGCAGGCGGCCCGCGAGACCGAGGCGCAGGTCGCGGGGCTCGAGGCGCGCCGCAAGGCGGCCGAGGAGGCCATCGCGGCAGCGGCCTCGCTCCAGACCGATCTTTCGGCGGCGCGCGCCAAGGTGGATGGCGCCCTGCGCGAGAGCGACGACCTCCAGCAGCAACTGACAGCCTCGCGCGCCGACCGCGACCGGCTGTCGGCAGCGATCGCGTTGCTCGAGCAGAAACGCGCCGAACTCGAGGCCGAGGTCTCCGCACTCGACGCCAAGCGGGCCGGGGGCATGGAGGAATTGGCCAAGCTCGACGGTCTTCTGGAGCGGACCCGCCGGGAGGTCTCCGAAGCGCAGGCGCGCGCGGCGAATGGCCACCGCGAGGCTCTCGGACAGGCCGAACCCGCGAAGACCACTCCGCCGGATGCCTCAGGCGAAGACCCGGGGGCGCCCGGCACCCGGTAGCACACCGGCGGCACCGCCGGACGCGCGGCTAAAATCGTCTGCGCATGAGCATTGGAGGATGAAAACTTCCGGATTAGATCCTTTAGATATCGGACCTTTTACGAGGCGGTCCATGTTTTCGACAGAAGTTCGTGCGTAGATCCTCGTCGTCACGCGGGATCCTGTCTGCGCGACATCCGGAGAGGACCGTTTCGGCATGTTGGAAGCTCTTCCGGCAGACGCCCTCGGTACGCCGATTCGGGACGGCGCGCTTGAGAGGTGCCACGTCGCCGTCAGCGAGGATCTTGAGTCCCTGCGGGAGGCCTGGAGCGCCCTCGAGGTGCGTTCGAGCGGTGTCTTCCAGAGCTACGGCTGGTGCCGTACCTGGGAGGCGGCCGCGCGGCGAGCCGGCTGCCGGCTGGCGCCCCGCATCCTCACCGTTCACCAGGACGGCCGGCTCGTCCTGCTCTGGCCGTTGGTGGTGCAACGGCTCGGCCCGCTGCGCGTCCTGCGCAGTTTCGGCGAGCCCGCGACGCAGTACGCGGACGCACTCCTCGCCCCGGGGGCGGAGCGCGAGGTGTGGCTGGACAGGGCGTGGCAGGCGGTGCGGTCGATGCGCGACGTGGACGCCGTGCTCCTGAAAGGTGTGCGCGCGGATGCGGCCATCGCGCCGCTCGTCGAACCGCGCGGGCGGTTCGCAACGCGTGGAGCGGAGGCGCCGTTCTGCGACTTCCGCAACGCCGAGGCCCGCAGACGCTCGGGCCGCACGCGCAACACGCTTCAGCGGAACCTGCGCCATCTCGCCGAGGCCGGCCCGGTGGCGTTCGAGGTCGTCGCAGAGCCCGAGGCGCGGGTCCGGGTGATGGCGGAGGCGTTGCGGCTGAAGCAGGCTTGGCTGCGGCGCACCGGCCGCGTCAGCGCCGGCTACGGCCACCCGGCCAATGCAGCGTTTTTGCAGGGGCTGGCGGCCTGTCCGAATGCCCTCGTGCTGCGCCTCACGGTCGGCGGCGAGACCGCGGCGGTGGAGGCCGGCCTGGTCCATGCGGGCGCCTACGCCTCCCTCGTCCAGGCCTACGAGGTGCGCCATGCAGCGCACGGGCCCGGCCGGCTGCTGTTCCGGCACATGGTCGAGAATGCGGCGGGCCTCGGGATAGACCGACTCGATTTCCTGGCGCCCGCGTCCCGGCATAAGTCGGAATGGGCGACGGGCGCGATGCCGGTGCGCGATTACGCTCTGCCGCTACGCCTGCGTGGCTGGATCCTGTTGGCCTATGTCCGCCACCTTCGCCCGCGCGCCAAGGCGTGGCGCGAGGGGATCGGCGCCGTGCTCACCGGTCTCGCGCGGCGGCGGCAGGTGCCCGGCACGGTCGATCAGAGCCGGACGGCCGGTAGGATGTGAAAGGGGGCCGGCATGGTCTTGCCGGCCCCCGGGATCATGCGTCAGGCCGCTTCGCGCAGTCTCAGCAATCGTCGCCCTTCTTGCCGACCTGCTGATTGGCGCCGGTGTTGTTCATGGCGCCGACCG
>NZ_BPQM01000008.1 GCF_022179245.1 Methylobacterium gregans | reverse complement strand
GCAGCGGCGGCCGAGGCGGCGGGGACGCTGGCACAGGAGGCCAAGACCTTCCAGTTCCAGCTCGCCCGCGCCTTCCACCGCCGCAGCGCGCAGAACCTCGGCGCGCGCCTCGACAACGCGGCGGCACAGTACGATGCGGTGTTCACGACGCTGGATCGTGCGCTGGCTTGAAGGTCCTCCTGTGCGGTGCGGACCCCCTTTCCCCGCACGCGGGGAAGGGGGGCTCCACCCGAGCCGAACAGATCGCTTGGGGCACCCGGTGGTCGACCGCTACCGCATCCCGCGTTCGCTGACCGGGTCATCCGATCGAACCCGCTCCGAGATCCAGCATGGCCCGCATCCGCGCCGTCGACGGCGTCCCGCCGCTGCCCGTCGGCGGCCCCTGGCAGCTCGCGACCACCCCGTCCGGCACCTGCGCGGGGCCGGACGACCTCGCCGGGCTCGACGGCTGGATCCCCGCCCGGGTCCCCGGCACCGTCGCGGCGGCTTTGCGCGAGGCGGGCCTGTGGTCCGAGACCGAGCCGGCCCCGATCCATGACCGCGACGTCTGGTACCGCACCACCTTTCCGGGTACCGGCCGTGCGCGCCTCGCCTTCGAGGGATTGGCGACGCTCTGCGAGGTCTGGCTCAACGGCGCACCGATTCTTGCCAGCCGCTCGATGTTCCGCGCCCACGCGATCGCGGTGGATCTCGCTGGAGCGAACGACCTCGTCCTCTGCTTCCGCGCGCTGAAGGCCGAGCTCGACCGGCCGGCCAAGCGCGGGCGCTGGCGTCCCCGTCTCGCGACGCCCGGCTCGCTCCGCCACGCGCGCACGAGCCTCCTCGGCTTCATGCCGGGCTGGTGCCCGGGGATCGATCTCGCCGGTCCGTACCGTCCGATCACCCTGACGCCGCTGCCCGCGGACGCGCCGGAGCTCGCGGCAGCCGACCTCCGTGCCAGCCTCGACGGCGAGACCGGGCGGCTCGTCGCGCGGCTCCGCGTCGAAGGCCCGGTGGAGCGGGCCACGCTCCGCTGCGACGGCCGCGCCGTGGCGCTCGCGCGGACCGCGCCGGATCTCTTCGAGGGCGAACTCCTCCTCCCCGGCATCGCCCCCTGGTGGCCCCACACCCACGGCGAGCCGCGTCTGCACGCGGTCGCGGTCGATCTCGACGGCCGCACCCACGATCTCGGCCGCACGGGCTTCCGCAGCCTCACCCTGACCCGCCCGTTCGCGGAGGGGTTGGGCCTCGCGGTGAACGGCGTGCCGGTCTTCTGCCGCGGCGCCAACTGGATGCCGCCGGACCTCGTCGGCCTCGGCTGCGGCGCGGAGGACGCCCGCCCGCTCCTTGATCTCGCCCGCGAGGCCGGGATGAACATGCTGCGGATTTCCGGCATCACGCTCTACGAATCTCTCGCCTTCCACGATCTCTGCGACCAGATGGGCATCCTGGTCTTCCAGGACCTGATGCTCGCCAACTTCGACTATCCGCACGACGATCCCGCTTTCCGCGAGGAGTTGGAGGCCGAGATCGCGGCCCTCCTCGACCGGACCCAGCTCTCGCCTGCGCTCTGCGTGCTCTCCGGGGGCAGCGAGGTCTGGCAGCAGGCCGCGATGCTGGGCGCGCCGCAGGCGGTCTGGGCGGATTCCTTCGCGGGCGAGCGACTTCCGATGCTGGCCGGGGCGGTCCGGCCGGACCTTGCGGTGGTGCCGAACTCGCCCTCGGGAGGGGATCTGCCCTTCTCCACGATGGCCGGCGTGACGCATTATTACGGCGTCGGCGCCTACCGCCGGCCCCTGGAGGATGCGCGCCGGGCCGAAGTCGGCTTCGCCACGGAGTGCCTCGCCTTCGCGAACCTGCCCGAAGAGCCGAGTCTCGCCGCGATGAGCCTCGGCGACATGGAAGCGCAGCGCTGGAGCAACGGCATCCCGCGCGACCGGGGAGCGGACTGGGATTTCGAGCAGGTGCGCGACCATTATGTCGGCCTGCTGTTCGGGGTGGATCCGGCGGCCCTGCGCCGCGCCGATCCGGAGCGCTACCGTGACCTCGGGCGGGCCGCGGTCGCCGAGGTGGTGGAGGCGACCTTCGCCGAGTGGCGCCGGGCGCGCTCCGCGACCCGGGGCGGCCTCGTCTGGTTCCTGCGCGACCTCGCCCCCGGGACGGGCTGGGGGATCGTGGACGCGCGGGGCCAGCCGAAATCGGGTTGGTACGCCCTGAAGCGGGCCCTCCGTCCGGTGCAGGTCACGCTCTCCGACGAGGGGCTGAACGGGCTCCACGTGCACCTGCACAACGAGACCGCAGCCGCGCGCGACCTCACCCTGCGCCTCGCCTTCACGGATGCGGCGGGCCGCGCGGTCGCCAAGGCCGAGCGCGCCGTCACCCTTCCGGGTCGTTCATCCCAGACCCTCTCGTCCGCGGAACTCCTCGGCCGCTTCTTCGACGCCACCGACAGCTACCGGTTCGGGCCGCCGGCCCACACGCTCGGACATGCGAGCCTCTGCGAGCCGGCCGGCGCGGTCATGGCCGAGGCCTTCCATTTCCCGGGGGGGCGCCGGATCGAGCCGGCCGAGACCGGCCTCGCGGTGACCGCGGAGGGGGCTGCGATCCGCATCCGAGCGGAGCGCCACGCGCTCGGCGTACAGGTGGAAGCGGAGAGCGCGCGACCCGACGACACGGGGTTCCATCTCGCCCCCGGCACGGAGCGGCTGATCGCCTTCCCAGGGGTGATGCACCTGCCGCGCGGCCGGGTGCGGGCGCTCAATGCCCGCGAGACGGTGGGGTTCGGACACGGCGACTGAAGTCGCGGGATCCCGGAGGGCCGTCAAGGCCCGCGGGCGGGTTCTCAGGGCAGCGCCCCGAGGCCCCGCGGCTCAGGCTGCGGCAGGGTGCGGGCGGCGAGACAGGCGAGTGTCGCCAGCGCGAAGATCAGGCCGAAACAGATCCCGGTCGCCTCCGCGCCCGTCCGGAGCGCCGCGGTGAGCGGCGCGGCGACCAGAAGCCAGCGCTCACAGGCGCGCAGACCGCCGGCCTGCCGGGCCGCGACCACGAGCAGCACCGTGGCGGGCACGAGCGGCGCGAGGTCGTAGACCGGCACGTAGGGCGAGAGCATCGGCGCGGCGGCGAGCAGGGTCGCGGCGCGTAGGAGCGGGTCGGGGCAGGTCGTCCAGACCCGCCAGGCCAGAGCCAGGGCGCCGAGGCTCGCCGCGATCTGGACCGTCCAGGCCAGGGCGAAGGGACCGCCGGCCAGCCGCACCGCCCCGTAGGCGCTGGCGTTGAGGTCGAGGCCCGCCGCCGCCTGGCGCAGGATGATGCGGTCGGTCTCACCGAGCGTTCCGAGAAAGCCGAGCCACGGCGCGGTGCCGAAGGCCAGGAGCGCGGCGAGGCAGAGCGCCAGGACCGTACCGATGCAGGCGCCGAGGCAGCGCCAGCGCCCGGTAGCGAGGAGCAGCAGGGGGGGCAGCGCCGCGAGCTGCGGCTTGTAGGCGACGAGGCCGAAGCACAGCCCCGCCACCAGCGGGCGCCGGTCGACGAGAAGCGCCCCGAGGGTCAGGAGCCCCGCCGTGAAGAGCCCGTTCTGCCCGTAGGCGAGATTGCAGAAGACCAGTGGGTGGGCGAGCCCGATGATGATCGCCGCCCGGCCACCGGCGAACCGGAGGGCGAGGGCGAAGAGAGCCGTCCCCGCGAGCGTCCAGGCCAGGAAGGCGCTTGGCGGTGGCAGGGCCGCCACCGCGGCGGCGGGCAGCAGGAAGACCGGCGGGTAATGCCAAGCGAAGCGGCACTCCGGTCCGAAGGCCTCGCGCAGGTTCTGGAGATGGCGCGGCAGGTCGTAGGGCTCGGCCGCCGCGCCGCGCAAAGCCGCCTGACCGGCCGCCCAGACCTGCGTGAAGTCGACGCCCATCACGTTGCCGGTGCAGTCGCGCCCCGGCACCGGCCCCATCTCGAAGCCGAGGAGGACGATGCCCAGCATGACGGGCAGGAGCCAGAGGCTCGCCCGCAGCGCGAGCCGGTAGAGCCGCGTGTCGCTGCGCGCGAGGTCGCGCAGATCCGCGATCGCGGCGTGAAGACTCGCCTGAAGATTCGAGGGCGCGCGCAATCCCCACTCCCGCGGACGGTCCCGATTGCGCGTAGAATGCGCCCGGCCGGTTCCGGCGCGGTTAACGCGGACGGGGCTTCAGCCCGCCCGCAGCTCGTCCTCTAGGAAGGCGCGGACCTCGGCACGGTCGATGCCCGGCGCGATGAAGCTCCGGCCGATGCCGCGGGCGAGGATGAAGGTGAGGGCACCGTCGCGCACCTTCTTGTCCTGGGCCATGGCGTCGAGGAGGGCGTCGGCGTCGCCGCATCCGCCCGGCACCTGGGCGAGGCGGGTCGGCAGGCCGGCGAGCGCGAGGTGGTTGGCGACCCGGCCCGCCTCCTGGCCCGAGCAGAGCCCGAGCCGGGCCGAGAACCGGAAGGCCAGGGCCAGCCCGATCGCCACGCCCTCGCCGTGGACGAGGCGGGCGGAATCGTAGCCGGTCAGGCGCTCCAGGGCGTGGCCGAAGGTGTGGCCGAGGTTGAGCAGGGCGCGCTCGCCGTCCTCGCGCTCGTCGCGCACGACGACGCCGGCTTTGGCGCGGCAGCAGATCGCCACCGCCTCGTCGCGCTCGGGCCCGCCGGAGAAGATGCCGCGCCAGTTCGTCTCGCACCAGCCGAAGAAGTCGGCGTCGCCGATGAGGCCGTACTTCGCGACTTCCGCGTAGCCCGCCCGCATCTCGCGCTCGGAGAGCGTGTCGAGGGTGGCGGTGTCGGCGAGCACGAGGCGCGGCTGGTGGAAGGCGCCGACGAGGTTCTTGCCGAGCGGCGAATTGATCCCGGTCTTGCCGCCGACCGAGGAATCGACCTGGGCCAGCAGCGTCGTCGGCACCTGCACGAAGCGCACGCCGCGCCGGAGCGTGGCGGCCGCGAAGCCCGCCAGATCCCCCACCACGCCGCCGCCGAGCGCCACCACGAGGTCGCCGCGCTCGATCTTCAGGGCGAGCAGCCCGTCGCAGACAGCCGCGTAGCCCGCGTAGGATTTCGAGGCCTCGCCCGGCGCCACCACGATCAGCCCGGCGCGCAGGCCCGCCGCCTCCAGGCTCTCGCGGATCCGCGCTCCGTAGAGTTCGGCCACGGTCTCGTCGGTGACGATGCCGGCCGCCCGCGCCCCCAGCGCGGCGGCGCGCGCACCGGCTTCCGCGACGAGGCCGCGCCCGATCAGGATGTCGTAGGCGCGGCCCCCGTCGAGGGGCACGTGCACGGCGAGAGGAGCGTCGGACATGGGGGCGGACATGGCTTGAATGACTGTCTACTGCGCGGCGACCGCGGGGCGCGCCGATGGGTCGAGATGGGCCACGAGGGCTTCGAGCACGTCGTCGACCACCCGGTCGTGGGAGACGTCGCGGGAGAGCACCTCCACGTCGGCCTCGGCATAGACCGGGTGGCGCGCCTCCATCAGGGCCCGCATCGTCGCCTCGGGATCCTCGGTCTCGAGGAGCGGGCGGTTGCCGCGCTTGCGCACCCGGCGCATCAGCACGTCGAGCTCGGCCTTCAGCCAGACCGAGACCCCGGACTCGCCGACCCGCGCCCGCGTCGCGTCGCGCATGAAGGCGCCGCCGCCGGTGGCGAGCACGAGCGGGCCGGCGCGCAGCAGGCGTGCGATCACCCGCTCCTCGCCATCGCGAAAACTCGGCTCGCCGTAGATCGCGAAGATGTCCGGGATGGTAAGGCCGGCCGCAGCCTCGATCTCGTGGTCCGCGTCCTTGAAGATCAGGCCGAGGCGCTGGGCCAGCCGCCGGCCGACGGTGCTCTTGCCCGCCCCCATCAGACCGACGAGCACGATCGACCGGGTCCCCAGGGCCCGGCGCAGGCGCGCCTCGATCGGTTCTCCGCCCGGCTGAGCAGGCTCGTTCATCGCAGCAGACTTCGCATGGAACGGCGGGTCTTAGCGCGTTTGCCGGGGACAGGGAACGGCCGGAGACCCATCACGGCCGCGCTTCGCTCGGAAGCTGTGGCCTCGGGTGTGGTACACGGGCCCTTGCCATCGGGGCGGGCGCGTGGTGCAACGCGGGAGCCCCGGGTTGCTCGACCCCCCGGCCTGCCGGCGCCGCTCCCGCTCGACCGAGATTGTCCCGACGTGCCGACCCTGTTCCGTTTCTTCGCGACGCTGGCGATCCTCGCCGGTCTGGTCTTCGCCGGGATGTTCGCCCTGGCGACCTTCGTGAAGCCGACCCCGCGCGAGATGAGCGTGACGATCCCGCCGGCGAAGCTGCAGCCGCCGGCCAACCGGTGAGCCCGCCCGATCCGGAGATCGGCGCCTATCTCGACATGCTGGCAGCCGAGCGGGGAGCCGCCATCAACACGCTGTCCGCCTACCGGCGCGACCTCGACGATTATCGGGCTTGGCTCGCGGGGGGCGGGACCGATCTCGACGCGGTCGAGGCCGCGACGCTGCGGGCCTATCTGGCCGAACTGGAAACGCGCGGCCTCAAGGCCTCGTCGGCAGCGCGCAAACTGTCCTGCATCCGCGGCTTCCACAAATTCCTCTACGCAGAAGGTCTGGCGGAGACCGATCCGTCCGCGCCCGTTTCCGGCCCGCGGCGGCCGCAGGGCCTGCCGAAGGTGCTGGGCGTCGCCGAGGTCGACCGCCTGCTGGACGCGGCGCGTGCGCGGGTCGGTGCGTCGGAGCACCCGGGCGAGGCAGCCCGCGCGCGCCGGATGCTCTGCCTGCTCGAACTCCTCTACGCCACCGGCCTGCGCGTCTCGGAGCTGATCAGCCTGCCGCGCTCGGCCGCGACCACCCGGGAGCGCTACCTCGTGGTGCGGGGCAAGGGCGGGCGCGAGCGCCTCGTACCACTGACCGACCTCGCCCGCGCGGCGATGCGCGAGCATCTCGCCGGCCTGACGGGCGAGGGGCCCTGGCTGTTCCCCTCCGACAGCGAGAGCGGCCATCTCACCCGGCAGGCTTTCGCCCGCGACCTGAAGGTGGCGGGCGGAGCCGCCGGGATCCGCGCCGACCGGATCAGCCCGCACGTCCTGCGCCACGCCTTCGCCAGCCACCTGCTCCAGAACGGCGCGGATCTGCGCATCGTGCAGGAACTGCTCGGCCACGCCGACATCTCGACCACGCAGATCTACACCCACGTCCTCGACGAGCGCCTGAAGGGCATGGTGCGCGACCTGCACCCGCTGATGGACGAGTGAGGCGACGACCGAAGGCTGTCCCGGCGCCCACACGAAACGGTCACGATCGCCTGACATGACCCGCCCCGGCAGGACCGTCCTGCCCCGCTTGCGGTGCGCCGGTTCCTGGCGCATCAGGGTCGCCATTCCGGGGACGTGAGTGCCATGAAGAAGATCAGCGAGTTCATCTGGCCGCTCGTCGGCCTCGCGGCCGTCGTCGTCTCCGGCTACTTTCTCTACCAGGAACTGAAGACGACCTCGCTCTCGGCGATCTGGGGTGCGATCCTGGCGATCCCGCCGCACCGGATCCTGCTGGCCCTGGTCTCGACCCTCGTCGCCTACGCGGCACTTGCCTGGTACGACCGGATCGCGCTGCTGCATCTGGGCGTGCGCCACATCTCGTGGCTGTTCGTCTCGCTCTGCTCCTTCACCACCTACGCGCTCTCGCACAATATCGGTGCCTCGGTCTTCTCGGGCGCGCTGGTGCGCTACCGGGCCTACACCGCCAAGGGGCTCTCGGCCGCGCAGGTCGCGGTGCTGGTGGCGCTCTGCTCGTTCACCTTCTTCCTCGGCACGGTCTCGCTCGGCGGCCTGACCCTCGTCCTCGACCCGCACCTGCTCTCGCGGCTTGAGGGCAAGCTCCCGGCCGTCTTCACCGACCCGAAGACCGCCCTCATCGTCGGCATCGGCATGCTGGCCTTCGTGGCGCTCTACGTCGCCGGCTCGATCCTGCGTCTGCCGCCGCTGCACATCCGCTCGTTCAAGCTGGAATATCCGCGCCCCGGCATCATGGGCCGCCAGCTGATCGCCGCGCCGCTGGAGTTGTTGGGCGCTGCCGGCATCATCTACTTCGCGCTGCCCCAGTCGATGGGCGTCGACTTCCTCACCGTGCTGGCGATCTTCCTGGCCTCGTTCTCGCTGGCACTGGCCTCGCACGCGCCCGGCGGTCTGGGGGTGTTCGAGCTGGTCTTCATCACGGCGATGCAGATCACCGACAACGCGCAGAAGGACGCCGTGATCGCCGCGGTGATCATCTTCCGCGTGTTCTACCTCTGGCTGCCGTTGCTCGCCTCGATCGTCATCGTGCTGATGTTCGAGCGCTCGCGCCTCGCCGCCGCGGTCGGCAAGAGCGAGACGCCCGCCGTGCCCGAGCCGCCGGTGACCGCGCCGGGCCTCGATGCCCACGAGATCGAGCACAAGCTCAAGGAGAAGGCGGTCTGAGGGGGGGGCGGCCTGTCGTCGATTCGTCGCCTTGCAAGCGCGGGTCGGCGCCGCTACCGCAGGCCGGAAGATCATTCGATCAGCAGCCGATCAGCAGCGGAGCCAGTCACGACATGATCACGCGGCGCGACGCTTTGAAACTCACCGGGCTCGCCGTGGGCGCGGCCGTCATCCTGCCGAAGCTCGGCTTGCCCGCGCTGGCGCAGGGCCTGGACGCCGCCGCGCTGATGCAGCCGGGCCCCCTCGGCGACGTCTGGCTCGGACCGAAGGACGCGAAGGTCACGATCATCGAGTACGCATCGATGACCTGCTCGCACTGCGCCGCCTTCCACCGCACGACCTGGCCGGCGCTCAAGGAGCGCTACATCGACACCGGCAAGGTACGCTTCACCCTGCGCGAGTTCCCGCTCGACCCGCTGGCCACCGCCGCCTTCATGCTGGCCCGCTGCGACGGCGACGCGAAGTACTACCCCATCACCGACCTGCTCTTCGACCAGCAGGCCGCCTGGGCCTTCCAGCAGAAGCCCGTGGACGCCCTGGAGCAGATGCTGCGCCAAGCCGGCATCAGCAAGGAGAAGTTCGAGGCCTGTCTCAAGGACCAGAAGCTTTACGACGGCGTCAACGCCACCAAGCAGCGCGGCCTCGACACCTTCAAGGTCGATTCCACCCCGACCTTCTTCATCAACGGCGAGCGCTACAAGGGCGAGATGACGATCGACGGCATGGAGAAGGTGATCAAGCCGATCCTCGGCGCCTGATCCACGCGGCTGAGCTTATCCGCGGGCGAGCCGTCGATGCGGACCTCGGAAAACGCCAAAACATCAAATTTCGCAAGAACTTGATTGATGTCTTCCGCGCCTTGACACGCCATAGGGGCGAAACTATGGTGCGCCGCGCTTGAAGGGGGCAAGCCTAGTTTTCGGGTCCTCTCGACACTGTGAGGTCGCGCCGTGAGCGGCAACGACAGCAAGGACGAGGGGCAGGGAGACCGGGCGCCCAACGACAGCGAACTCTCCGCGAGGCTCAGACGTCTCGAGACGCAGATCGACCGGAAGCGGCCTTCCGCTGCTCCCGATCCTTCGCCGCGTCCAGGGCCGTCCGCGCACTCCTCCCTCGGGCAGGCGATGACGCTCTCCACAGAGTTCATCGCCGCCATCATCGCGGGCGGAATCCTCGGCTGGCTGTGCGACCATTTCCTCGGGACGAAACCCTGGGGGATGATCGTCCTTGTGCTGCTGGGCTTCGTGACGGGCGTCTACAACATCATGCGCCTGTCCGGCTTCTCGGGGACGAACGACCCTGGAGGCCCAAAAGATCGCAAAGGCCCTTGAGGGTCGACACGGATTCGGGTTAGCCGCCCGGGGCCGGCCGCTGAGGCCGCCCGAGCGCGCGAGGGAGCAGAAGCAAGAGCATGGCGGCCAGCATCGACCCGATCCACCAGTTCGAGCTGAAGCCGCTCGTCTCCCTGGGCCATATCGGCAACCAGGAAATCGCCTTCACGCAGTCGGCGCTCTACATGTTCGCCGCCGTCGGCGTCATCGCCTTCATCACCATCGTGGCCACTGCCGGCCGCTCGGTGGTGCCGGGCCGGATGCAGGCTCTGGCCGAAGTCTTCTACGAGTTCATCGCCGACACGGTGCACCAGGCGACCGGCGACAAGGAGCAGCGCTTCCTGCCGCTTGTCTTCTCGCTGTTCATGTTCGTTCTCGTCCTGAACCTGTTCGGGATGATCCCCTACGCCTTCGCGGTGACCAGCCACCTGATCATCACCTTCGGCCTCGCCTTCCTGGTGATCTCGACGGTCGTGATCTACGGCGTGATGAAGCACGGCAGCCACTTCCTCGGCCTGTTCATCCCGGCGGGCGTGCCCAAGCCGCTTCTGCTGATCATGGTGCCGATCGAGATTGTCTCCTTCATCTCGCGCCCGATCAGCCTCTCGGTCCGTCTCTTCGCCAACATCCTGGCGGGCCACATCGCGCTGAAGATCTTCGCCTTCTTCGTCGCGCAGCTCCTGCTCGCGGGCGCCTGGAGCATCCTCTCGCCGCTCCCGCTCTTCCTCACGATCGCGCTGACCGCACTGGAATTCCTGGTGGCGGCCCTGCAGGCCTACGTCTTCGCGACGCTGACGGCGGTCTACCTCGCCGACGCACTTCACCCCGGCCACTGATTTCCTCGGCCGGCCTCCCTCCGCGCAACGAAAATCGTTCGAAACCTCAGGAGTTACTCATGGATCCCGTCGCTGCGAAGTACATCGGCGCCGGTCTCGCCTGCCTCGGCATGGCGGGCGCGGGCATCGGCCTCGGCAACCTGTTCGGCCAGTTCTACGCCGGCGCGCTTCGCAACCCCTCGGCCGCCGACAGCCAGCGCACCAACCTGCTCCTCGGCTTCGCGCTGACCGAGGCGCTCGGCATCTTCTCGCTGCTCGTCGCGCTGCTCCTCCTCTTCGCCGTCTGAGGCAGGATCGCTCCGTCGCCGCGGGTCCGCCGCGGCGACGGGCACGGTTCAGGTGTTCCCCGCAAAGCTCCCGATCCCGCAAGCGGATCCTCCTCCGGCCACGGTGACGCGGCGGGAGCTTCGCGAGAGACACCGAGCGCTCCGGCGGTATCCCGCGGGCGCTCGTTTGTTTTGACATTCCTTTCAGGACGGGACCATGGCGCAGCCGAACCCTCTCACGACCCCGCCGCCCGGGACTGACACCTACGCGGGTAAAGGCGAGATCCTGCACCCGGCCGAGCAGCACGCCTTCCCGCCCTTCGAGACCCACACCTTCCTGGCGCAGATCGTCTGGCTCGCGCTGGCCTTCGGCCTGCTCTACTACCTGATGTCGAAGATCGCGCTGCCGCGCATCCAGGGCATCCTGCACGACCGCGCCACCCGGCTCTCGGCGGACCTCGACGAGGCCCAGCGCATGAAGGCCGAGGCCGATGCCGCGGGCGCGGCCTACGAGAAGTCGCTCAACGAAGCGCAGGGCAAGGCCCGCGAGATCGCCCAGGAGACCCGCAACGCGCTCTCGGCCGAGGCCGAGACCAAGCGGAAATCCCTCGAGGCCGAGCTGAACCAGCGGCTGGCCGCCTCCGAGACCACCATCCGCGGCCGCACCGAGCAGGCGATGGGCAACGTCCGCACCATCGCGGGCGAGACCGCAACCGCGATCGTCGAGCGCCTCACCGGCCAGGCCCCTGACCAGGCCAGCGTCGAGCGCGCCCTCAACGCCACCGCGCACTGAGTCGGAGACCCACAACCATGCTGCTCACCGCGGAATTCTGGGTCCTCGTCGCCTTCGTGGTCTTCCTGGCGCTCGCCGCCAAGGCCGGGGCGTTCAGTGCGATGACCAAGGGGCTCGACAGCCGCGCCAAGCGCGTGCGCCACGAGCTCGACGAGGCCAAGCGCCTGCGCGAGGAGGCTGCCGCCGTGCTGGCCGACTACAAGCGCCGCCGCACCGAGGCCGAGAAGGAGGCCGAGGCGATCGTGGCCAGCGCCCGCCAGGAGGCCGAGCGCGCCGCCGCCGAGGGTCACCAGCGCCTGAACGAGTTCGTGGCCCGCCGCACCAAGGCCGCCGAGTCGAAGATCGCCCAGGCCGAGGCCCAGGCCGAGGCCCAGGTCCGCGCCGCCGCGGCGGACGCCGCCGTGAAGGTCTCCGAGACCATCCTGCGCGAGCGCATGCAGGGCGATGCCGCGCAGAACCTGATCCGCGCGAGCCTCGGCGAGGTCCGGACCCGTCTGCGGGCCTGAAGGCCTGGACAACACATCGAAAAAAGGGCCGCCCCGCCGGGCGGCCCTTTCTCGTTTCAGAACGCCGCGTCAGCGCGGCGCCGATCCGGGCGCCCGACCCACAGGGTGCTCCGGCGCTCCGCCGACCAGGTCGGTCGTCTTCGGCAGCCCGCCCGTCGCGGGCGCGCTCGGATCGCCCAGGCCGCCGCCCGCCGCGCCCGCGGCGCTGGCCGTGCCCAGCCCGCTCGCGCTGCTGGACGCCGTCCCGTCGGTCGCACCGCCACCGGTCCAGCCCTCGGCGCGCCAGCCCTGCGCGCGCTCGTCGAGGTCGATCGAGCCGTGCTTGTCGAGAATCGCCAGTGCCCGGTCGGCGAGCCCGTCGTCCACGCGCGCGGTGACCAGCGTGCCGCCGCGCCGCACGCCCTCCGCGTAGGTCTCGGCCTCGTGCTGGCTGAGGCCGGCGCCGGTGAGGCCGCCGATCAGGCCGCCCGCCGCCGCGCCGACACCCGCGCCCGTCACCGTGGCGACGAGCCAGCCCGCCGCAACGACCGGGCCGACGCCCGGGATGGCGAGCAGGCCGAGTCCTGCGAGCAGGCCCGCTCCGCCGCCCAGCACCGTGCCGAGCGTCGCACCCGTGCCGGCGCCGTCGGCCGCGTCCGATTCCTCGGCGGGGGAGCGGGCCGCGGGCGCGCGCCCGCCGATCCGGTTGTCGGGATCGCTCGCGACGATGCTGATAGCGCCGTGCGGGATGCCCTCGGCCTCCAGCTTGTCGACGGCGCGGGCCGCCGCCTCGTAGTCGTCGAACAGGGCCGTGACGGCGCGTGTGGCCATGGGATGTCTCCGGTTCTATGTGGGGGCCGGCCGCTACTGGGCGGCGACGTGGCCGCGGTAATCCATCCCGATCCGGACCTGCTTGCCCGCGTGGGTCGCGGTGCCCTGCCAGATGCCCTGATCGGTCTTCTTGAGGTCGGTGATCTCAGCAAACCCCATCTTGCCGAAGCGCTCGCGCACCTGGGCCTCGGTGAAGCTGTTGGCCCCGGGCTGGAGCGGCTCGCCGACCGCGCCCTGTCCGTGCGGCGCCTCCGGTGCCGCCTGCGGTCTGGTCTGGGGCTCCTGTGCCGCCGCGCCGGTGACAGCGAGGGCCAGAAGGGCGGCGGGCAGGAGCAGGCTGCGCATCGGAGGCGTTCCTCGGGGTGGCGATCCTTTTGCGGCCGCCGGGCCTCGATCCCGCAACGGCCTGTCCTGTCTCAAGCCCCGGGCGCGTGCCGGGGTTCCGGTTAACGGACCGCTAACCATGCGCCCGGCAAATCTTGCCGGGTCCGTCCGATGCGGGCGCGGGCGTGCGGGACGACGGGCATGAGCGAGACGGCGGCGGTGCCGGCGAAGGGGGGGATGGGCGGCCTCGGGGGTGCGCTCTCCGGCTTCACGCTGCCCAATCGCGGAGACCTCCAGGCGCTGTCGAAGCGCTCGGACCTGTTCTTCGCCACCGCCGTGATGGGCATCCTGGCGGTGCTGATCTTCCCGCTGCCTGCGGTGCTGCTCGACCTCCTGCTCGCCGTCTCGATCATCATGTCGGTGCTGATCATGATGACGGGCCTGTTCATCGACAACCCGCTCGAATTCACCGTCTTCCCGACGCTGCTGCTCATCGCCACCATGCTGCGGCTGGCGCTGAACCTCGCCTCGACGCGCCTCATCCTCAGCCACGGCCACGAGGGCACGGCGGCGGCCGGCCACGTCATCGAGGCCTTCGGCAACTTCGTGATGGGAGGCAACTTCGTCATCGGGATCATCGTGTTCGCGATCCTGATCATCGTGAACTTCGTCGTCATCACGAAGGGCTCGGGCCGCATCGCCGAGGTCGCGGCGCGCTTCACCCTCGACGCGATGCCCGGCAAGCAGATGGCCATCGACGCCGACCTCTCGGCCGGGCTGATCGACGAGAAGGCCGCCAAGGCCCGCCGCGCGGCGCTGGAGGAGGAATCCTCGTTCTTCGGCGCGATGGACGGCGCCTCGAAATTCGTGCGCGGCGACGCGGTGGCGGCGCTGCTGATCACCTTCATCAACGTGATCGGCGGCATCATCATCGGCGTGGCCCAGCAGGGCATGCCCTTCGGCGCGGCGGCCAAGAGCTACACGCTGCTCACCATCGGCGACGGCCTCGCCTCCCAGGTCCCGGCGCTCATCGTCTCGACGGCCGCCGGCATCCTGGTCTCGAAGGCCGGCGTGAAGGGCTCGGCCGACAAGGCGCTCGGCAAGCAGCTCGCCCATTATCCGAAGGCGCTCGGCATGTCGGCGGGCGTGATGGTGCTGATCGGCTTCCTGCCCGGCATGCCGATCCTGCCCTTCCTTCTGCTCGCGGGCGGCGCCGGCTACGCCGCGTGGCGCATCGCCAAGACCGCCAAGGAGGCGCCGCCCCTCGACGCGGACGGAAAGCCCGCCGACCCGGCCGCCGCGGCCACCGCCAAGGAGGAGACGGTCACCGACCTCCTCAAGCTCGACGATCTCAAGCTGGAGATGGGCTACGCGCTGCTGGCGCTCGTCAACGGCGAGGCCGGCGACCGGCTCACCGATCAGATCAAGGCGCTGCGCCGCCAGCTCGCGGCCGAGCTCGGCTTCGTGATGCCCTCGGTGCGCATCCTCGACAATGTCCAGCTCGAGGCCAACGCCTACGTGGTTCGGGTCAAGGAGATCGAGGCCGGGACCGGCAAGATCTTCCCCGGCCAGTTCATGGCGATGGACCCGATGGGCGGCCAGGTGCAGCTGCCCGGCCAGCACATGCTGGAGCCGACCTTCGGCCTGCCCGCTACCTGGATCGACGCGGGGCTGCGCGACCAGGCCCAGCTCAAGGGCTACACGGTGGTGGATGCGGCGACCGTGGTCTCGACGCACCTCACCGAGATCATCAAGGCGCACGTCTCCGAACTCCTGAACCATGTCGAGGTGCAGAAGCTGCTGCGCGAGCTGCCCAAGGAGCACGGCGAGCTGCTGAAAGAGGTGGTCCCGGCGCAGATCTCGACCACCGGCATCCAGCGGGTACTGCAGTTCCTGCTCGCCGAGCGGGTCTCGATCCGCGATCTCGGGGCAATCGTCGAGGGCGTCGCCGAGGTGGCGGGCGCGGTGAAGAACCCGCGCGACATCGTGGAGCACGTGCGCGCCCGCCTCGGCCGGCAGATCTGCGCGCAGTACCAGGGGCCGGACGGCATGCTGCCGATCATCACCCTGTCGCCGGCCTGGGAGCAGGCCTTCCTCGATTCCATCGTGGGCGAGCGGGAGGAGCGCTACCTCGCGATGCAGCCGTCGAAGCTCTCCGAATTCGTCAACACGGTGCGCGACCGCTTCGAGCAGGCGGCGCGGCTCGGCGAGATGCCGGTGCTCGTCACCTCGGCCCAGTCGCGGCCCTTCGTGCGCTCGATCATCGAGCGCTTCCGTCGCGAGACCCCGGTGATGAGCCAGGCCGAGATCCACCCGCGGGCGCGGCTGCGCACCGTGGGATCGATCTGAGATCCATCACTCCGCCAAGGTCGTCACTCCGCCAAGGCCATCACTCCGCCAAGTCCAAAAAATGCCGGCCAGCCCGGTCGTCGATCTCGATGATCCAGAGGTCGGCGTCGAACCGCACCTCCTTCGTCAAGCGCTCCTCGACATCGAGCGGCGTCGCACCCTGCAGGAGCGGACTGAAGCGGCGCTCGCCCGGCCCGTCCTCGTCGAACAGGGCCTGGGGGGCGGGGCCGTAGAGGTCGGCGCTGCCGTCGAGGCGGTCGACCTTCACGAAGATCGCGCCGGCCTCCGCGGCGCCGCGGCGGCGCAGAGCGGCCGGGATGGCCGCCACGTCGAGGCGGCGCAGATGGGCGGAGACGAAGAAGTCGGAGCGCAGGCGCGGCATCGGGAAACCCTCGGGACGCGCCGGGATGCGCGCCGCCGGGCGGCGATGCAAGTCAGCGCCGTCCGCTGGAGCCTCAGCCCTGTCCGGCCTTCTGGGACAGCTCGCGGAGCGTCCGACCAGCCGGTTCCCCCTTCACGGGCAGCTTGGCGGCCCGCTCGAACTTCTCGATCGCCGCCCGGGTCCCCGGACCCATCAGGCCGTCGGCCTTGAGGGGGCCGTAGCCGAGCTTGTTCAGAGCCCGCTGAGCCTGGATCACGGCGCTGTCCTTCGGGCTCACCGAGGCCGTGGTCTCGTCGGAGCGGATCAGCGCGGCGATCGGGTCGGGCTTCGCGGCATCCTTGCGCGGTTCCGGCCTCGCCTCGGCGGTGCGGATGGGCTCGGGGCTGCGCGTGGCTTCCGCGGGGCGCTCGGGCGCCGGTTTCGCGGCCTCCCGCGCGAGCGGCGGCCGCGCCGCCCCCTCCTGGCGTGCTTCCTGCCGAAGCGCCGGCTTCGGCAGGATAGGAGCCGGGTGGCGGCCCGCCTGGGAGCCCAGCGCGTTCACGCAGACCGCTGTGACGGCGCCCAGCACTGCGAGGGAGCCCAGCACGCTGCCGGGCTGAGTCCGGCAGAGGCGCACCGTTCCGCCGATCCCGGAAAGAGCGAGCCCCCGCCAGTCGGTCGAGGCCGGGCGCCGCCGCGGCGCGGGGCGCCTCGGGGCCGCACCCGCATCCCGCCCGTCCTGCCGGAACGGGCGCTCGTCGCCCGCCACGCTGATCTCGCGATACTCGCGCATCCTCACTCCTCAATGGCACGGCCCCGGTCCCTGAACGGGACCGGGGCCTCTCGCGTGGATCCACCCTCAGCCGGCGCGTCTCAGGGGGAGGGGGGCCTCGGTTCCGGCAGGCGTGGTCTCGAAGAGGCCGAGCGGCAGGCGCACCACCGGGCCGACCGGCCGGGGCACGAGCCGGCGCACCGAGGTGGAGACCGGCGCGGGGGACGCCGGAGCGCCGACCGGGCGGCAGAGGCTGGGCAGCGTCACGGTGACGCTCGTGCCGATCTCCGGCGCGCTCTCGATGGCGATCGAGCCGCCGTGCAGGCCGACGAGGCCCTGCACCACCGAGAGGCCGAGGCCCGTGCCCTCGTGCGCCCGCTTGTAGTCGCTGCCGCCGCCCTGGAAGAACGGTGTGCCGAGACGGGGCAGGTCGGCCTCGCGGATGCCGGTGCCGGTATCCGACACGGCGATCTCGAGGCCCGCGCCCGTGCGCCGCAGCGCCAACTCGACGCGGCCGCCGCGGGCGGTGAACTTCACGGCGTTCGACAGGAGGTTGATCAGTATCTGGCGGCAGGCGCGCGGGTCGGCGGTGATCTCGACGGGGCCGCCCGCGGCCGGGGGCACCAGGGTGATTCCGGCGGCGTCCGCGCGCAGCCGCATCAGGTCGCAGCAGCTGCGCACCAGGTCGGCGGCGTCGACCGGCTCCGGGGCGTAGTCGAAATTGCCGCTCTGGATCCGGCTCATGTCGAGGAGCGAGTTCACCACGTCGAGGAGGTGGCGGCCGGAGGTCGCGATGATGCCCGCGTATTCCCGCGCCTGATCGGGCCCGAGCGTGCCCGCACCCGCGCCACCCAGAACCTCCGAGAAGCCGATGATGGCGTTGAGCGGCGTGCGCAGCTCGTGCGTGACGTTGGCGAGGAACCGGCTCTTGATCTCGTCGGCCCGCTCCGCCTCGGCGCGGGCGCGCTCCAGCTCCTCCGCGTGGCGACGATGCTCGGTGACGTCGCGGGTGACGGCCACGACGCCGACCGGCCCCTCGCCGATCCGCGCGATCCGGTGGGCGCGCATCTCGGCGTGGATCAGGCGGGCGCCGTCGGACCGGTCCGCGGCGGGCTCGACGTGGAGGCGGAACGGTACGGTCGCGGGCCGGCCAGTCGCTGCGACGTCGCTGAGCGCCTGCAGGAAGGCCGGGCGGTCGGCCACGTGCACGCGCTCCAGGAGCCCGTGGGCGCGCAGCGCGCCGGCCTCGACGCCGAGAAAGCGCGAGGCCGAGGCGCCCGCCTCGATGACGCGGCCGTTGGCGTCGTGCCAGGTGACGAGGTCGTCGATCGCCGAGAGCAGCAGGCGGTCGCGCGCCTCGTTGTCCTGCAGGCGCTGGCGCACGCGGTTCTCGTGGCGCAGGTGGCCGACGAGCTGCGCCGCGACATGGCCGATCGCCGTGATCACGAAGACCGGCATGGCGATGGAGGCCGAGAGGTCGAGCACGGGGGCGGCGGGCATCCAGCTGCCCGCGCAGGCCACGACCAGCGCGCCGAGCGCCGCGATCGCCGCCGCCGAGATCGCCGAGCGCTTCGAGCCCGAGATCGCGGCCTCCAGCGGGATGGCCACCAGCCAGACCGCGGCGGCCGAGCCGGCGCCGCCCGTGAGACCCGCGAGGCAGACGACGAGGCCGGTCAGCCCCGCCGAGGAGATCGCGTGCGCCATCCAGAGATGACCGGTGCGCGCGAGGATCACGGCGGCCAGCACCGGCAGGAGCAGGCTCGCCACGGCGAGACCCTCGATCACCGAGGGCACACCGCGCCAGACGAGATAGGGCGGCAGGGCCGCCATCATCACGGCGCCGGTCGCCAGCCGTGAGATCAGGAAGCGCTCGTGGCGGAAGCGCACGGCCTCGTCCTGCACGGAATCGTGCACGAGGCCCGCGAGGCGCGCGTCGATCAGCGAGGGCAGAACATCTTTGATACGCAAGACTGACACGCAAAACGCTGGGCCTCTCGGCCCCGGCGTCCCCGGCTCGACTTCGAACGACGGGCCGACCGTCGCAGGGGGCGCTTAAACGAGTGTTGCCCGGGTCCGCCGATCGCCCGGGATGCTTTCCGGCAGGTAACCAGGCCCGTGCCGATTGGACGGCCGCGTATTCACCATGTCGAAGGATTCGGGCGCCGCGTTGAGAGGTGTTTCAGATCCGGCGCGGCAGGATCGCGCGACTTGGCTCAGGATTTTCGCGAGGACGTGCCCATGTCCTTCCTGCTGCGCGCCGTGCTGGTGATCGGCGCGCTCTCCTATTTCGCGCTGAAGCGCGGCGAGCCGGGCTCGCTCTCCCACGCGATACCCTCCACGGAGGCGGTCGCGGCGGTGCTGGCCGGTGCGGCCCCGGCCGCGATCCAGGCCGGCACCGCCGCGCTGCCGCCCGAGACCCGCGAGCGCGTGGCCCGCGAGGCGCTGGCCGGGCTGATCCGGCGGGCCGGGCAGCCGGTCCCGGAGATCCCGGAGCCCACCTCGCGCGACACCCTCTCGCCCACCGATCGAGCCCCGGCTTGGCGTGGGATTGAGGCGCGCTGAGCGCGGCTTTGCTATAGGGCGCCGAGGGCTCCCGGGCGGGAGCGGCGGGTGGGAGCCTTGCTGATGGTCGGGGGATGCGGGGGGCGGGGGCTTCTCGCCGCACTGATGATCGCGCTGCCCCTCGGGCTCTCCCTCGGGCTTTCCGGACCAGCCGGCGCTCAGGACCTGCTGCCGGCCTCTGTCCCCTACGCCCGCAGCCCCGGCTGCCCGGACGTGCGCATCGCGATGCCGCCGGCCACCCACGCCCTGCCCGGTGGGGTGCAGCTCTCGCCGCGGCCCGCCGACATTCCGGTGGGGCAGGGGGAGAGCGCGATCTGCTTCGCCTACGCCACCGCCGACATGATCTCCCAGCGGGTCGGGCGCGCTGTCTCGCCGCTGGACGTCGCCACCAAGTTCTACTTCGCCGATCCCGAGCGCCTCGCCGCACTCCCCGATCCGCGCATCGCCCAGCACCTGCGGGCGCATCCGCGCTTCCGCGAGGACATCGCCTGGAGCCGCAACGCGGTCGATATCGACCCGACCCGCAACCCGCGCCACGAGCCCTATTTCGACAAGCTGGAGGGCGGCGAGGAGGACGCGGCAGCGCTGCTCTACAACCTCGACGGTCTCTGCGACGAGCGCGACCTGCCCTCGCACGAGGGCTACGCGCACCATACCCGCTTCTTCCTGGCGCAGCGCTACGGCTCCCATGTGCGGGCGCCGAACCAGTGCTTCCGGGCGACCGGCGCGACCGTGGACCGGCTGCGGAGCCGCCGGGCCGACGCCTTCAACGCCGCCTGGATGCGGCGGGTCGCGTCCCTCTGTCGGCGCCGGCCGTCGCCGGTGCCGCTGCTGCCGGTCTCCTACCGGGTCGCCTCGAACCAGCTTGAGTTCATGGAGATGCTGGAGACCGGCAAGGTCCCGTCGCGCGCCCGGATCGACCGGATGCTCGCGATGGTCGACTACGCCCTCGACCACCGCCGGGCGCCCACCATCGGCTACAGCTGGTACATCCTGGAGGCGCGCGACCCGAAGGACCCGGACCTCGCCGCCGACCATTCGAGTACCGTGGTGGGCCGCCGCCGGGTCGGCGGGCGCTGCCAGTACCGGGTTCAGGACAATACCGGTGCTTACTGCGCCCACATGCGCCCCGGCATCCGCGAGCGCTGCGAGGACGGCCGGATCTGGCTGTGGGAGGAGGAACTGCGGCACACGCTCTACAGCGTGATCTACCTGCGCTGAGGAGCGGAGCTGCCGCACGATCGGGCCGGTTGCCTCGGCGACCGCAAGCGGCTGAAGCTACGGCCCTTTCCGGGACGCCTGGAACGCAGTGGAAGGTGACCCAGGATCCAGACAATCAGGTCCCGCACAGCGGCATCCTTCAGGAGCGCTGCAGCAGACGGACGCTTCGCGCCTTCCCGCGCTGGATCTCGGATCACCCTCCGCTGACGCTCCGGGCGTCCGGGAAAGGGTCCTCCCGAGATCCGACCCCGCCCGGAAGCGGCCTCCTTCAGATCGCCGCGCGGGCCATCTCGCGGCGGCGCGTGGCGCCCGAGGCCTCGCGCAGGGCGGCGACCGTCTCCTGCGCGCCCGCATCGGACGCCTCCGCCGCGGCGGCCTGAGCCAGGCGATCCAAGGTGGGGGCGGGCAGGCGCACCAGTACGATCGTGCCCTGATCGACCTCGGAGCGGATCCGCAGGGAGCCGCCGTGCAGCTCTGCCATCGAGCGCGCGATGGCGAGGCCGAGCCCCGAGCCCTTGTGGCTGCGGGTCATGTTGGTCTCGACCTGCACAAAGGGCTGGCCGAGTCGCGGCAGAATGGTGCGCGGGATGCCGATGCCCGTATCCTCCACGAAGATGTGCGTGCAGTCGCCGGCCCGGCGCGCCCGCACCACGACGCTGCCCTCCGCGGGCGTGAACTTCACGGCGTTCTGCAGGAGGTTGGTCAGGATCTGGTGCAGGGCGCGCTCGTCGGCGAGCACGGTCAGGTCCGGCGCGATGTCGAGGCCGACATGGAGCGATTTCGCCCGCGCCGCCTCGGCGACCAGCTTCAGCGCGGCGCCCACCGCCTGCTCCGCCGGGATCTCGCGGGGGGCGAGGCGGACGCGGTGCCCCTCGATGCGGGACATGTTGAGGATGTCGTCGATGACCGAGAGCAGGTAGTGCCCGCTTTCGCCGATGTCGCGGCAGTACTCGGTGTAGCGCGGCGAGCCCAGGGGGCCGAACACCTCGCTGGCCATCACGTCCGCGAAGCCGATGATCGCGTTGAGCGGCGTGCGCAACTCGTGGCTCATGTTGGCGAGGAAATCGGATTTCGCCTGACTGGCGGTCTCGGCGGTGGCCTTCTGGTCGAGGTAGCGCTCGGCGAGGTCGGCGAGCTGCTGGGTCTGGACCTCGAGGGTGCGGCGGGAGCGCTTGAGGTCCTTGACCGTCTCGATCAGCTCGCGCTCGGAGGCGACGAGCTGCTCCTGGTGGCGCTTGAGACTGGTGATGTCGGTGCCGACCGAGACGTAGCCGCCGTCCTTGGTGCGGCGCTCGCTGATCTGGAGCCAGCGCCCGTCCGTCAGCTCGGCCTCGAAGGTGCGGGCCGTGGCCGCGCCCGATTCCGGTAACTCGCGCCGGATCTGGGGCAGCATGCCCCGGCTCATCACCTCGGCGTAGCGGCGCCCGGGCTGTGCGTCTTCCGGGTTGAGGGCGTGCAGGTGGCGGAATTTCGAATTGCACAGGACCAGCTTGTTCCCGGTGTCCCAGAGCACGAAGGCCTCGGAGATCGCCTCGATCGCGTCGCGCAGGCGCATGTCGGCGGTGGCGCTGGTTTCGGCGAGCTGGTGCTGCTCGCTCACGTCAATGGCAATGCCCACGAGGTGGCTGCCGCCGTCGGCGGCGTCCGGCACCACCTCGGCGCGGGTGCGCAGCCAGACATAGGCACCGTCGGCGCCCCGCATCCGGAAGGCATGGTCCACGGTGGTCTGGTTGGCGGCCAGCCCCCGGGCGAGGCTGTAGAGGTCGCCGTCGTCCGGGTGGACGAGGGCGTTCACCGTGCCGAAGGAAAGGTACTCGTGCTCGCGCCGGTAGCCGAGGAGCGCGTACATCGAGTTCGACCAGTAGATCCGCCCGCGCGGGATGTCCCAGTCCCAGAGGCCGCAGCCGCCGCGCCCGAGGGCGATGTCGAGGCGCTGGCGGATCTGCTCGCAGACCCGGTCGGCCGATTGCGCCCGGCGGCTCTGGAGCCCGTAGGCCACGGCAACGCCGAGGATGACGAGGATCGCGGCTCCGACCAGCACCGCTTGGTCGCGGGCGCGCTCGCGCCAGCCGGCCAGCAGCGGCGCGAGGGGTTGGACCACGGCGAGGCGCTGCCCGTCCGGCAGGCGCCGCATCGCGGCGAGCGCCGTCTCGCCCCCTGGGATCGTCAGGGTGAGGGTTCCGGCGCGCTGTCCGAGGGCGGTCAGCGCCTCCGCGTCTCCAAGCACCTGCGCGAGCCGGTCCGTGCCGGCCGGCAGCGGCGGCTGTGCCACGACGACGCGCTCGTCATGGGAGACCAGCAGCAGGCGCCGCTCGATCCGGGCCTGACCCGCCGCGAGAGCCTCAAGGTCGAGAGAGCCGCCCGGCAGCGCGGCGGCAAGCCGGAGCGTCGTGGCGATCTCGCTCGCGGCGGCTGCCACGATCTCCTCGCGCTCGCCGCGGACATGGACGACGGTGAGGCCGACGAGGCAGGCCAGGAAGCAAGAGAGCAGAGCAGGGATGGCGTAGCGCAGGCCCGCTTCGACCCGGGCGAGGCGACCGCTCCTGGCGCGGGCCGGCCAGCGGACGCCCAGGATCGTGTCCGCACGCGCGGAGAGGGAAGCGGAAGCCGCCTCCGGCATGTCCGGACCTCGTCCCAGGGGGGAAATCGGGATGTCGGGAGGCGCTCCGCGCCGTCCCGAATCTGGATTCAATATGCCCCGCCGCGGTCGCGATTGTCCACGGATTTTTGCGGTCTCAGCTTGACACGGAGAGGCTGTGGCCGAATCGCCCCACCGCCCTTTTCGATATGGTTTACAGATGGTTAACTGGTGCCAGACTCCGGGCCGCGATGTCGGCGACGTCCCGCGACAGGCTAGGGATCGCCTTGATCCGCTTGAGGATTTCCTCTGCCTGACAACCACGCGATTTTTTTAGCCGACGCCAGGATCCGAAGGCCGTGAGCAGCTTGGCGGCGACCTGCGGATTGGTCGTATCGAGCGCCGCCACGGTGTCGGCGACGAGGGTGAAGCCGGCCCCGTCCGCCCGGGCGAACTGGGTCGGGTTGCCGAAGGCGAACGAGCCGATCAGCGCCCGGACGCGGTTGGGATTCGTCATCGCGAAGGCCGGGTGCGCCTTCAGGCGCTCAATGCGCGCGAGGGTGCCGTCCTCCGGAATCATCGCCTGGACGGCGAACCACTTGTCGAGGACGAGCGGCTCGCTCGCGTAGCGCTCGGCGAAGGCGGCGAGCGCGGCCTCCCGGGGCTCGCCGGGAATCAGCGCCAGCGTGCCGAGCGCCGCCAGGCGGTCGGTCATGTTGGTGGCCGCCGCGAGCTGCGACGCGGCGCGGACCGCACCGGTCTCCGGGTCGCCCGCCGCCACGAGGTCGAGGGCGGCGTTGCGGAGCGCACGCCGCCCGGCCGCCGCGGCGTCGGGGCTGTAGGGCGTGCCCGGCGCATCCGCGAGCGCGTCCCAGAGCGCGTCGAGCCGCGGGCGGAGCGCACGGCCGAGATCGCGGCGGAGCGCGGTGCGCGCGGCGTGGATCGCGTCCGGATCGACCTCCGCCCGCATCTCGTTGGCGACCTCGCCCTCGCTCGGGATTGCGAGCGCCAGGGCCGCGAAGGCCGGATCGCGTGCGCCCTCGCGGTCGAGGAGCAGGCCAAGCGCCTCCGCGAAGGCGGTCGCCAGGCCGCCGCCGCGCATCAGCCCGTGCGCCACGCTCTGGGCAGCCTGCCAGCGGTTGAACGGGTCGGTGTCGTGGGCGAGCAGCCGCAGGTGGTCGGCCTCGGAGAGATCGGCCTGGAGCCGGACCGGGGCCGAGAAGCCGCGCAGCAGCGAGGGCACCGGCGGCTCCGGCACCTCCGCGAAGCGGATCGTCGCCTCCCGGGCGCCCAGCACGTAGACCCCGTCCCGCACCTCCGGGCAGACCGCACCGTCGAGGGCGCCGCCCGCGCCGACGAGGCCGAGCGCCACGGGGATCACGAGAGGTTCGCCGTCGTCGAAGCTCTGCTTCAGCGTCAGGTCGTAGCGCCGCGCCGCCGCGTCGTAGCGGCCCGAGGCCGTCAGGAGCGGCGTGCCGGGCCGGGCGTACCATTGCGCGAAAGCCGCTAGGTCGCGCCCGCTCACCGCCTCGAACGCCGCCAGGAAATCCTCGACCGTGGCCGCGCGCCCGTCGTTCTCCGCGTAGTAGCGGTCCATGCCGGCCCGGAAGGCCTCGGAGCCCAGCAGGGTCTTGAGCATGCGCACGATCTCGGCGCCCTTCTCGTAGACGGTCGCCGTGTAGAAGTTGTTGATCTCGGCGTAGGCCGTCGGGCGCACGGGGTGGCGCAGCGGCCCGGCATCCTCGGGAAACTGCCGGGCGCGCAGGGCCCGCACCTCGCCGATCCGATGCACCGCGCGCGAGCGCATGTCGGAGGAGAATTCCTGGTCGCGGAAGACCGTGAGGCCCTCCTTCAGGCAGAGCTGGAACCAGTCGCGGCAGGTGACGCGGTTGCCCGACCAGTTGTGGAAATACTCGTGCGCGATGATGGCCTCGATCGCCGCGTAGTCGGCGTCGGTGGCGGTCTCGGGCGACGCAAGCACGTACTTGTCGTTGAAGATGTTGAGGCCCTTGTTCTCCATCGCCCCCATGTTGAAGTCGGAGACGGCGACGACGTTGAACACGTCGAGGTCGTAGGGGCGGCCGAACGCCTCCTCGTCCCAGCGCATCGAGCGGATCACCGCGTCGAGGGCGTAGGCGGCGCGCTCCTCCTTGCCGGGCTCGACGAGGACGGCGACCCGCACGTCCCGCCCCTCCATCGTGCGGAAGGTGGTCTCGACGGATCCGAGCCGTCCGCCGACCAGCGCGAACAGGTAGGCGGGCTTCGGGTGCGGATCGTGCCAGACGGCGTAGTGCCGGTCGGTGCCGGGGACCGAGCCGCTCTCGACCGGGTTGCCGTTGCCGAGGAGCACGGGCGCCGCGTCCCGCTCGGCCTCGATCCGGGTGGTGTAGACCGAGAGCACGTCCGGCCGGTCGAGGAAGTAGGTGATGCGGCGGAACCCGTCCGCCTCGCACTGGGTGCAGTAGACGCCGCTCGAGCGATAGAGCCCCATCAGCTTGGTGTTGGCGGTGGGGTCGATCTCGGTGACGACCGTCAGGGTGAAGGGGCGCTGCGGCGGCTCGGCGATCTCCAGCCCCTGCGGTCCCGCCGTGACGCTGCCGGGCGCCGGCGGTGCGCCGTCGAGGTCGAGCGCGACGAGGCGGAGGTCGTCCCCGTCGAGCCGCAGAGGCGCCCCGGCCGCGCCCGCCGGGTTCGGGCGCAGGCTCAGCACCGCCGTGATCCGGGTGCGGTGCGGGTCGAGCTGAACGTCGAGATCGACCCGGTCGATCAGGTGGTCGCTCGGCCGGTAATCCGCGAGGTGGATCAGCGGGGGCGTCTCGGTGCGCATCGTCTCGGGTCTCCGCTCGGGCCGGTCTGGTGGAACTTCTAGGCGGCTCCGGCGCCCCTGTCGCGCAGCGTCCCGTCCGCCATGCACCGCTGCCGCGCGGCGGCTTGCTTGATTTCCCGGGCGGGATCGCGGAAAGGGTCTCACGGCAACGGGTTACCCGCGCACAGCCGGCTTATCGTCCGCTGGCACAACACACGGATCGAAGGCACGCATGGCGAACGTCGTCGTCGTAGGCGCCCAGTGGGGCGACGAGGGGAAGGGCAAGATCGTCGACTGGCTCTCGGAGCAGGCCGACATCGTGGTGCGCTTCCAGGGCGGGCACAACGCGGGCCACACCCTCGTCATCGACGGCGTCACCTACAAGCTGGCGCTGCTGCCCTCCGGCGTGGTGCGCGGCGGCAAGCTCTCGGTCATCGGCAACGGCGTCGTGGTCGATCCCTGGCACCTTGTGGACGAGATCGCCCGGATCCAGCAGCAGGGCGTCGAGGTCTCGCCGCGCTCCCTGCGCATCGCCGACAACGCCACGCTGATCCTGCCGCTCCACCGCGAGCTCGATCATTTCCGCGAGACCGCGAATGCCGGGCTCAAGATTGGCACGACCAAGCGCGGCATCGGCCCGGCCTACGAGGACAAGGTCGGCCGGCGCGCGATCCGCGTCGTCGACCTCGCCGATCCCGAGACGCTGCCCGCCAAGATCGAGCGCCTGCTCGCCCACCACAACGCGCTGCGCCGCGGTCTCGGCATCGACGAGGTCGATGCGGGGGCGCTGCTCGGCGAGCTCAAGGCGATCGCGCCGACCATCCTGCCCTACGTTGCGCCGGTCTGGTCGCTGCTCGACGAGGAGCGCCGCCACGGCAAGCGCATCCTGTTCGAGGGCGCGCAGGGCGCGCTCCTCGACGTGGACCACGGCACCTACCCGTTCGTCACCTCGTCCAACATCGTCGCCGCCCAGGCCGCGACCGGTTCGGGCCTCGGGCCCGGCGCGATCGGCTACGTGCTGGGCATCGCCAAGGCCTACACGACCCGCGTCGGCGAGGGGCCGTTCCCGACGGAGCTGTTCGACGAGATCGGCGAGACGATCGGCGCGAAGGGCCGCGAGTTCGGCGTCAACACGGGCCGCAAGCGCCGCTGCGGCTGGTTCGACGCGGTGCTGGTGCGCCAGACCGTGCGGACGTCGGGCATCCACGGCATCGCGCTGACCAAGCTCGACATCCTCGACGGCTTCGAGACCATCCGGATCTGCACCGGCTACCGCCTCGACGGCCAGACCATCGACCACCTGCCGGCGAGCCAGGCGGCTCAGGCGCGCGTCGAGCCGATCTACGAGGAGATCCCGGGCTGGGCCGAGACGACGGCGGGCGCCCGCTCCTGGGCGGAGCTGCCGGCTCAGGCAATCAAGTACGTGCGCCGGATCGAGGAACTGATCGGGGCGCCGGTCGCCCTGCTCTCGACCTCGCCGGAGCGCGACGACACCATCCTGATGCACAACCCCTTCGAGGACTAGGCAGCGCGAGCTTCGGGCGCGGCGCGTCCGAAGCCAGCCCGTAGGGGACCGGACCGGGGACGATGGCCGATTACTACCCGCTGCTGGCGCGCGCCCTCGACGCGCTGCCCGACCGGACGCCCGCGATGCGCCGGGCCGTCTACGACCGGGCGCGCAACGCCCTGGTCGCCCAACTCCGCTCGATCGACCCGCCCCTGAGCGAGGACGACATCGACACCGAGCGTCGGGCGCTCGACACGGCGATCACCCGCCTGGAAGCGACCTACGACGTCCCGGCCGCGGCCAACGATCCGGCTCCGAAGCCGGCCGCCGCCGGACCTTCAGGCATCGGGCCCATCCCGCCGGCGGCCCCGTCGAAGCCGCCGGAGCCGTCTCCGCGGACGCCGGAGCCCATGCCCGCACCGGCGGATCCGGCGCCGCTTCCGGCGCCTCCGCCCGCTGTGCCGCAGCCGGCCGCGCCCGCCTTCGCGGAAGCTGCCCCGCCCGAGCACCCGGCCGAGCCCTTCCTGCCGCCCGCGCCGCCGCCCCATTTCGTCCCGACGCCGGCCGAGCCCCCGCGGGAGCCGGCGATCCCGATCGCGCCGCCACGGCCGGCCGCCGAGGGGACGCCCGCGCCGGAGCCCGTCTCGGAGCCGATCCCGCAGCCCGAGCCGACGACCGCTCCGGAGCCGGCGGTCTCGCCCGAGGTCGCGAACGGACGCCAGCGCCCGCGCATCGACGTAGTGGCGCCGCGCAACCGCTCGCGCCTGTTGCGCAACGCCTTCGTGGGCGTGGTGCTCACCTGCGTGATCGGCGCGATCGCAGTCGCGGCCTACCTGCTGCGCGACCGGCCCACCGAGTTGCAGGCTACCGGACCGAGTAGCGCGGAGACGCAGCCCGAGGGTGGGGACGCGAAGTTCGCGGACCGGGTCGGCGGCGAGTCGGCGCCGGCCGAGCGCGTGGCGCCCGCCGAGACGCGTGCTCCGGCCCAGGGGGCCAACCAGGGGGCGGCTCCGGTGCCAGCCCAGCCCGATCTGGCCGTGGCGCAGCGCGCCACGCTGTTGGAGGAGGGCGTCGGCGGACCCGACGCGCAGCCGGTGACGAACCAGGGCCGCGTCCTGTGGCGGCTTGAGTCGGTGAGCGGCGAGCAGGGTCAGCCCCTGCAGACCGCGATCGTCGCGACGATCACGATCCCGGACGCGCTCACGCTGACAATGACGATCCAGCGCAACCTCGACGCCACCTTGCCGGCCTCGCACACCGTGAGCCTCGCCTTCAGCCCCGCGGGGCCGGAGGCAGCCAAGCGCACGGTTCAGGATGTCGGCCTGCTGCAGGCCAAGGACGAGGAGGGCGCGCGGGGCTCGCCCCTATCCGGCCTGCCGGTGCGGGTGCGGGAGAATCTGTTCCTGATCGGCCTCTCGTCCCTGCGCAACGACGTCGACCGGAACACGGACCTCCTGCTTCACCGCAACTGGTTCGATCTGGGTCTGCGCTACGCCAATGGGCAGCGTGCGGTGGTCACCTTCGAGAAGGGCAATACCGGCGCGCAGGTGATGCAGCGCGCCTTCGAGCAGTGGCGCTGAGCACAAGCGGGCGCTGGGGCAAGCCGGAGGCCACCTTCCGGCCTCCGACGCGTTGACGTACGGTAGGCCGGCTCCGACCCGTCGAGGTCCGCATGAAGAACCCAGCTCTGAGCGTCTGGCTCTCGGCCGCCAACCGCGCGGCCGGGTGGTGGATCGGCACCGCCACATCCATTGCGCGGCGTCAGCAACAGCTGGCGCTCGCGGAGATGACCAAGGCTGCCACAGGCAGGAAGCCCCCGCGGAAGCGCTCGACCAAGCCGAAGCGCCGGACGTAGAGCGGAATTCGCCCCCGCCCCTGCAGCATGCACGGCGAGCGTGGGACGGCGCCCCGTCAGAGCCCGACCCGACCGGAGGCGGGATCAGCGGCCGCCGCTCGAACCACCCTTCGCGCCCGGCGTCGCGCCCGAGCCCGCATCGTTCGCGCCGGTGCTGTTGGCCGTACCGGACCGGCTCAGGCCGCCGGTCGAGGGGCCGCTTCCGGCCGCGCCCGGCGACGACCCGGAGCCCGCATCGTTCGGGCCCGTACTGTTCATGGTACCCGAACGGGTCTGCCCGGAGCCCGTCGCGGGACTGCCCTCGGCGGCATAGGCGGCGGTCCCGAGCACCAGCGTGACGACGATGGCGCGTATCATGGCCCTCATGGCGGCCTCCCTGTCTCTGCTTGTCTCAGCCAACCGCCCGCTGGATCGGGCGTTCCGGGGTAGGTCCTCTGCACCCCCGGGGGGTCGCCAGGCGCGTTGCCGGACGTGGTGTCATGGGACCCAACGAACACCCTGTGGCACTTGCCCGAAAACGGCCGGGTTCTGCGGCCGATATCGGCGCCGAAGCGGTCCTCTGGGCAGAGACGCGCCCGGGATGGAAGGCCAGATGCCCCATCTCGCTCGAACGAGCGTACCGCCACGCTGAAACCGAACTCGCGTCCCTCCGTTTTCAGGCGATGAACGCGCATCTGCCCGCCCCATCTCCCGTCGTGCTGGTCGTCGAGGATGAATCCCTCGTCCGCATGGTTGCCGTCGATATCCTGGAGGACGAGGGCTTCACGATCTTGGAGGCGGCCAACGCCGATGAGGCGTGGGCCATCCTGGAAGGCCGTGCCGATATCGGCGTGCTGTTCACCGATGTGAACATGCCTGGGATGATGGACGGGCTCGCTCTCGCCACGCTGGTCGCGGAGCGTTGGCCGCATATCCGCCTGGTGATCACCTCTGGCAGGCGCGGGTTCGGCAATTCCGAGATGCCCGACAACGGGCAGTTCGTTCAGAAGCCCTACCGTCAGATCGACCTGATGAGCGCGATCGCGCACGCCGCCTGAGAAACGGTTCTCGGCAGGCTGGACCGGGTAGGACGACTTCAAGGTTCCGGACGCGCGTGACCGGGGGCTCGATCCCTCGTTGCAGGCCGCTTCGGGGTGGGAGACCGCCTCGCCGAGAACGCGCCGCATTTGCGGTCGCGGGCGGTAACGCCCGTGGAGTGGAGACTGGATCCCGGGCAGCCAAGCGCCGGACATGCCCGCCCGAACCGGGATGCCGGCCTCCCCTTGTCGGAATTGCTTCGAGGCCGCAATGGCCCCGCCGAACGCATGGCCGGCTGTCAACCACCGGGCGTCCAGTCGATCGCTGGCGTCTGTGAGAGGATGCGCCACGACAGGCTTCGCCCCCAGCACCGTTCGAATTTGCACCTCGCATTCTCCGAGCGAGGTGCAACCGCCAGAAAGGCGACCTTCGCCTCATGCAGGTCCAGGGGAGTCGTCGGTGCGGGCTTTCGTCGCTGATGAACTGCAATCTCACGATCAGATTGGATCGCGTTGATCGTGACGCCGCATAGCTCAAGGCCAGTAGGTCGAGATCCCATGGATCATCAGAAATATTGACGTCTTCGATCGATCTTTGCTCACTGTGCAGACATTTGCCAATAATATGCGCAACGCAATGGCCGCCCTGCAGCGCCTTTCGTCTTTGCCTCCGCATGCCGCCGCTCGACAATTGCCCCGTCTCTCCGTGGGAGTTCGTGAACGATGGGCCATCTTACGCGGCGCGGCTTCGTCGGATCTGCGGCGCTGCTTGCAGCCCCCGCGATCGTGCGGTCCGCCTTTGCGGCCGACACCGTGAAGCTCGGCTGCCTGTTCTCGTCGTCGGGCACGATGGCGAATATCGAGGGCCGGCTGAACCACGTCGTCCGCATGGCCGCCGACGAGATCAACGGCCGCGGCGGCGTCAACGGGCGCCGCATCGAGGTGCTGACCTCCGATCCCGCCTCCGACTGGCCGCTCTACGCGCAGATCGGCCGGCAGATGCTGCAGCAGGAGCGGGTGGCGGCCCTGTTCGGCTGCTGGACCTCAGTGTCGCGCAAGTCCGTCCTGCCGGTGGTCGAGCAGAACGACGGGCTGCTGTTCTACCCCCTGCATTTCGAGGGCGACGAGAACTCGAAGAACGTCGTCTACGTGAACTCGCCGCCCGCCAGTTCGGTGCTGCCGGCAGTCGATTACCTGATGGGCCCGGACGGCGTCGGCGCCAAGCGCTTCTTCATGATCGGCTCGGACTACGTCTGGCCGCGCACGATCAACAAGCAGCTCAAGGGCTACTGGAAGAGCAAGGGCATCCCCGAGAGCGCGTGGCGCGAGGAATACGTGCCCTTCGGCTTCTCGAACTTCCAGACCCTCGTGAACCAGGTGCGCAGCTTCGCCAGCCAGCCGGGCGGCCAGCCGATCGTCGTGCTCACCGTCGTCGGCTCGTCCATCCCGGACTTCCTGCGCGAGTTCGCCAACCAGGGGATCGCCGCCACCGACGTGCCGATCCTCGGCCTCGACATGGTGGAGGCCGATCTCGAAGGGCTCGATACGGGACAGCTCGTCGGCCACCTCAATTGCTGGGCCTATCTTCAGGCCGCCAAGGGCGAGCGGAACCAGAGATTCCTCGCCGACTGGGCCGCCTACGTAAAGGCGAAGGGCGTCCCCTTCAGCGCCGACACCGTGATCGACCCGATGGTCTCGGCCTATGACAGCGTCCATCTCTGGGCGCTGGCTGCCGCCAAGGCCGGCTCCTTCGCGGTGCCGGAGGTGCGCAAAGCCTTCGCGGGGCTCAGCTTCGCCGACCCTTCCGGCTACACCCTGACCATGACGGGGGAGAACAACTACGTCTCCCGCGGCGTCTTCATCGGCTCGGTCAACGAGCGGCGCGGCTTCGACGTGCTCTGGCAATCGCCCGACGCCCCGAAGCCGGTCCCGTTCAGCCCCTACGGCTGAGTGCGGGGCCCTGCGATGAATCGGGTCCGTGCCGTCCTCGCGGCGCTCGCGATGCTGGCGCTGCCGGCGCTGCCGGCCGCCGCCGCCCCCCTCGAACGGGCGGCGCTGGCGGCGGATCTCTGCGGCGACGCGGCCGCCCAGGCGCGCGGGGCGGAGGGCGTGGTGCGCGCCGCCGCCGACGCCTCGGCCGAGGATCTGAGAGCGGCCGGCCATCTGCTGGCGGCGCTCGCCGAGCGGCGCCTCGCCTGCGGGAGCGCGGGCGCCCTGCTGCTCGACCGCGCGGGCGCCCCGGACGGGCAGGACGCGCTCACCGGCGCGACACGGCCCGCCGCCGAGGCGCGCGCGCCGGTGCTCGGCCTGCGCCAGCGCGCCCTCGTGGAGACCGCGCGCGCCGCCGTCGCGCTCCTCACGGCCGAAAGCGTCGCCGCGCGCGCTGCCGGGCTTACCACCCTGGAGCGGCGCGCCGGCGCGGTTCCCGACGCGGTCCTGGAGCGGGCGCGGGACGCCGAGAGCGATCCCGGGTTGCGGGCCTCGATTGCGGGCGCGGCCCAGGCCGCCGCCCTGTCATCGGCCGATCCGGAGAAGCGCCGCACCGCGGTCGCGGCGGTGGCAGCCGCCCCCTCTGGGGCCTCCCTCGCGCGGCTCCGGGCCCTGCGGGGCGAGCCCGCCGCCGCGTCCGACCCGGCCTTCGCCCGGGCGCTCGACGCCGGCATCGCCTCGGTGGAGCGGGCGGTGCGGATCGGGGACGGCCTCGCGATTCTCTACAACGCCTTGAGCTTCGCCAGCATCCTGTTCATGGCCGCCGTGGGCCTCGCGATCATCTTCGGCCTGATGGGGGTGATCAACCTCGCCCAGGGCGAGTTCATCATGCTGGGCGCCTACGCCACCTGGGGCGTGCAGGAGGCCTTCCGGCACGTCGCGCCCGGCCTCCTCGATCTCTACCTCATCGCGGCGATCCCGGTGGCCTTCGGGGCGACGGCCCTCGTCGGCATCGCGGTCGAGGCCCTCGTCCTGCGCCACCTCTACCGGCGCCCGCTGATGAGCCTGCTCGCCACATGGGCGGTCAGCCTGTTCTTGGTGAACCTCGTGCGCGTCGCGGTCGGCACCCAGAACCTGCAATTCGCGATGCCGCCCTACGTCAGCGGTGGCGTGCCGCTCTACGCCGACTTCGTCGTCACCTGGAACCGGCTCTTCGCCATCCTGTTCGCGGCCGCGACCCTCGCCCTGACCCTGGTCGTCCTACGGCGCACGCCGCTCGGCCTCGACATCCGCGCCGTGACGCAGAACCGCGACATGGCGGCCTGCCTGGGACTGCCCACCCGCCGGATCGACCGCCTCGCCTTCGGCCTGGGCTCCGGGCTTGCCGGCCTCGCGGGCGTGGCGCTCTGCCCGATCTACAGTGTCAATCCCGGCATGGGCTCCGGCTTCGTCATCGACGCCTTCATGGTGGTGGTGCTCGGCGGTGTCGGCAGCCTTGCTGGCACGCTGGTGGCCGCCCTCGGGATCGGCGGCGCCAACGTGCTGATCGAGCCGCTCTCGGGCGCGGTCGCCGCGAAGGTCATCGTGCTCGTCGGCATCATCCTGTTCCTGCAGCGCCGGCCGGAAGGCCTGTTCGCGGCGAGGCGGCGGCGATGAGCGGCGCGGTGCAGACGGGTCTCGCCGCCTCCGCCCGCGTGCGGCGCGCGCCGCGCGATCCCCTAATCGCGGTCCTCGTCGGCCTCTGCCTCGCCGCCGCGATCGGCCTCGTGCTCGGCCGGCCCGCCCCCTACCTCGTCAACGCGGTGGGCCAGCTCGCCGCCTTCGCGATCCTGGCGGTCTCCCTCGATCTAATCTGGGGCTATCTCGGCATCCTGAGCCTGGGGCACGGGCTCTTCTTCGCGATCGGCGGCTACGTCTGCGCCATGCATCTCCTGGCGCACGGGACCGTCGTGACCGGCACGCTGCCGGATTTCGTGCAGTTCATGAGCTGGAAGGGCCTGCCGGCCTACTGGGCGGGCCTGGAGCACGCGCCCTACGCCCTCCTCCTGGCGCTCGGGCTCGCAGGGCTCGTCGCCTTCCTGTTCGGGCTCGTCGCGTTCCGCTCGCGCGTCAACGGCGTCTACTTCTCGATCATCAGCCAGGCGCTCGTCTACGTCGCGATGCTGCTGATGTACCGCAACGACACCGGGCTCGGCGGCAACAACGGCATGACGGGCTTCCCGCTGCTCTTCGGCTGGCCGATGGGCTCGGCCGGCGCGGTCACCGGCCTCGCGGTGGCGGCGCTCCTCGCCCTGGCGGCGGTGCTCGCGGGCACGCGCCTACTCGTCGGCAGCGCGCTCGGGCGCCGGATGCTCGCCTGCCGCGACGACGAGACCCGGCTGCGCACGCTCGGCTACGCCACCACCCGGCTGAAGCTCCAGGTCTGGTGCCTTTCGGCGATGATCGCCGCGCTCGCCGGCATCCTCTACGTGCCGCAGGTCGGCATCATCAACCCGCGGGTGCTCGCGCCAGATCTCTCGATCGAGATCGCCGTCTGGGTGGCGATCGGCGGGATGGGCCGGCTCGGCGGCGCGGTGATCGGCGCCGTCCTCGTCAACGCGCTGAAGTTCTGGCTGAGCGCCGCGATGCCGGAGGCGTGGCCCTTCCTCCTCTCGGGCCTCGTCCTCCTCGTCGTACTGGTCCTGCCGAACGGGCTCCTCGACCTCGCGGGCCTGCGCCTGCGGCCGACCTGGGCGCGGGGCGCCCGATGAGCGCTCTCGTCGTCGATGGGCTGACCGTCGCCTTCGGCCGCTTCCGGGCGCTCGACGCGCTCTCGCTCGCCGTCGATCCCGGCGAGGTCCGCGCCGTGATCGGCCCGAACGGGGCCGGAAAGACCACGCTGCTCGACGTGATCTCCGGCATCACCAAGCCGGTCTCGGGCCGGGTGATGCTCGGCGACCGGCTCGACCTCACGCGGATCTCGGAGGCCGCGATCGCGCGGGCCGGGGTGCGGCGCAAGTTCCAGAAGCCCAGCGTCTTCCCCGCGCTCACCGTGCGCGAGAACCTCGCGATCGGCTGCGGGCCGGAGCTCGCCCCGGGCCTGCGCGCGGAGCGGATCGCGGCGGTGCTCGGCGAGGTCGGCCTCAATCCTCGCGCCGCAGTGCCGGCTGGCGCGCTCGCCCACGGCGAGAAGCAGTGGCTGGAGATCGGCATGGTGCTGGCCGCCGAGCCCAGGCTCCTGCTCCTCGACGAGCCGGTGGCCGGGCTCTCCGACGCCGAGACCCGGCGCACCGCCGAGCTGATCGGGCGCCTGCGCCGGCCCGACCGCGCGATCCTGGTGATCGAGCACGACATGGGCTTCGTGGAGGCCATCGCCGACAAGGTGACGGTGCTGCACGAGGGCCGCACCCTCTACGAGGGTGGGATGCGGGGCGCCCGGGAGGATGCCCGCGTGATCGAGGTCTTCCTCGGCCGATGATGAACGCGACCGCACCCGCCGCCCTCGCCGTCGAGGGCCTCGACCAGCATTACGGCAGCGCCCAGGTGCTGCGCGGCGTCGGCCTCGCGATCGAGCCCGGGGCCTGCCTCGCCGTGCTCGGCCGCAACGGCGCCGGCAAGACCACCCTGCTGCGCTGCCTCGCCGGCCTGATCCCGGCGAGCCGCGGCGCGGTCCGCCTCGACGGGACCGACGTGACGCGCTTTGCCCCCGACCGGCGCGCGCGCGCAGGGCTCGCCTACGTCCCGCAGGGGCGCGAGATCTTCCCCGACCTCTCGGTCGCCGAGAACCTGCGGGTCGCCGCCCGCGCGCACGGGCTGGAGCGGACCGACGCGGTGGACGAGGCCGCCGCCCTGTTCCCGGCTCTCCGCGGCCTCTGGGGGCGGCCCGGCGGCAACCTCTCGGGCGGGCAGCAGCAGCAGCTCGCCATCGCCCGCGCGCTGGCGACCCGCCCCCGCGCGCTCCTCCTCGACGAGCCGACGGAGGGGATCCAGCCCTCGATCGTCGCGGCGATCGAGACTGTGATCGCCGGGCTGAAGGGCCGGATCACCGTGCTCCTGGTCGAGCAGTATCTCGATTTCGCGCTCTCGGTCGCCGACGCCGTGGTGGTCCTCTCCCGCGGCAGCGTCGTCGAGCGCGGCGCGCGCGGGACCCTGAGCCACGCCGACCTCTCGCGCCACATCGCCGTCTAGCTTCCCCCGAGGAGACCCCCGTGCCCACGCATCACGAGATCCCCGCCACGCCCGAGACGATGGTGCTCGGCTATTTCGACGCCGCGCTCGCGCCCGTGCTCACCGTCGAGTCCGGCGACACCGTCACCCTGCACTCGCACCCGGCGGGCGGGCGCGAGTCGCTCCACCCCGACCCGGCCCGGGTGCCGGCCGACCTCACGGTGGCGCTCGACAGGCTGAAGCCCGGGCCCGGCCCGCACTTCGTCACCGGCCCGGTCCGCGTGCGCGGCGCGGAACCGGGCGACATGCTGCAGGTCGACATCCTCGACCTCAAGTTCCGCCTCGACTGGGGCTTCGTGGCGATCCTGCCGCTGCTCGGCACCCTGCCGGACGAGTTCACCGACTACGAGACGGTGCACGCCGACATCGACGTCGCGCGCGGGGTCTGCCGCTTGCCCTGGGGCACGGAACTGCCGCTCGACCCGTTCTTCGGCATCCTCGGCACCGCCCCGCCCGCCGCCTGGGGCCGGGTCGGCACGCCGGTGCCGCGGGCCTTCGGCGGCAACATGGACAACAAGGAGATGCGGGTCGGCACCAGCCTCTTCCTCCCGGTGTTCAACCCCGGGGCCGGCTTCTACGCGGGCGACGGGCACGGCGTGCAGGGCGACGGCGAGGTCTGCATCACCGCGCTGGAGACCGGGCTGACCGGCACCTTCCGGCTCACCGTGCGCAAGGATCTCCCGGGCGCGTGGCCCTTCGCCGAGACCCCGACCGACCTGATGTCGATCGGCCTGCACGAGAGCCTTGACGAGGCGATGCGCCAAGCCGTGCGCGAGATGGTGCGCCTCGTCTGCGCGCGCACGAACCTCACCCGCAACCAAGCCTACATGCTCTGCTCACTCGCCGGGAACCTGCGCATCACGCAGACGGTGGACGGCAACAAGGGCGTGCACATGCTGATGCCGAAGGCGGCGCTCGCGCCGAAGGGTTGAGCCGAGGGCGGTGTCGGGGCCTCCCCTGGAGGAGGTCCCGCGCCGCGTCCGGTGTCGTTGGCCGCCACACATCCTCAGTTCGCCGTCCGCACGAACGCGAAGCGGCCCACGCAGGCCTCGGCCCCGCGATGGCGCGGGCCGGGCCGCGGCGGCGCCGTCCGGTCGGACGGGACGGACCGCGCCGCCAGAGCCGCGCGCAGCCGCTGCACCTCTGCCCGCAGGGCCGCGTTCTCCCGCTCCGCCCGGTCGAGCCGGGCGACCCCCGCGGGCTTGAGCCCGCCGAGCCGCCGCCGCCAGCGGTAGAACGTCCCGAGCGAGACATGGGCGCTCGCGCAGATCTCGGCGATCGGTATACCGCGCTCGGCCTCGCCCAGCAGGAAGGCGATCTCCTCGTCCGTGTGCAGGGATCGACGCATACAGGACCTCCCGGTTCGACAGTCGCGAGTGCACCCCTCGGTTGTGGGCGAGCAAGAAGCGGACCGCCCGATCCGGCAATTTTGACGTTTAGCGGCGGCGGCGCCCGCCGGACGGGCCGGCGGGCGCCGATTTGCGCAAGGGCCGGCCGGCCTGCAGCCCATTTCACCTTGGGATTTCAAACACCACGCCGGACAATCCTCGGGCGAGCGACGCCGCCTGAGGAGTTCCGATGGACCCCACGCCGACACCCGACAGCTCCGCCGATCCGAAGACTGCCCCCGTGCAGCTCGCGCTGCGCGGGATCCGCAAGAGCTTCCAGGCCAAGGCCGGCCCGGTCCCGGTTCTCGACGGTCTGAGCTTCGACATCCACGAGCGCGACTTCGTCAGCATTATCGGCCCGTCGGGCTGCGGCAAGACCACGGTCTTCAACGTCATCGCGGGGCTGCTCGAACCGGATGCCGGCACGATGCTGTTCCGCGGGCGGCCTGTGCCGGGCCTGCGCGGCCGGGTCGGCTACATGATGCAGAAGGATCTGCTGTTCCCCTGGCGCACGGTGCTGCAGAACGTGATGCTGGGCCTGGAGATGAAGGGCACGGACCCGCGCGAGGCCACCGACACCGCCCGCCGCTACCTCGCCCAGTTCGGCCTCGGCGGCTTCGAGAACGCCTATCCGAAGACCCTCTCGGGCGGCATGCGCCAGCGCGCGGCGCTGATCCGGACGCTCATCATGGATCCGGACATCCTGCTCCTCGACGAGCCGTTCTCGGCGCTCGACTACCAGACCCGCCTCTATCTTGAGGGCGTGCTGCTCGACGCGGTGGAGCGCTTCGGCAAGACGGTGGTCCTCGTCACCCACGACATCGACGAGGCGGTGGCGCTGTCGAAGCGCGTCGTGGTGCTGGGCGGGCGGCCCTCGCGGGTGAAGAACGTGCACGCGATCGAACTCGGCGACCGCTCGCCGATCGGCGCGCGCAGCGACCCGCGCTTCTCCGAGTATTTCCACACCCTGTGCGGCGAGCTGGACATCCAGACCCGCGCGGGATCCGCCTCCACCGCCCGCGCCGAGGCCGCCTGATGACGACGCACGCCCTGAAATCCGCCGCGGCGCCCGAGGCCGAGCGCCCCGCCGCGCTCCGCCGCGGCCCCGGCCCGCTCGCCCGGGCGGTCGACACCACCCTCGGCCGCGGCCTGATCCAGGCCGCCGCGGTGGCCGTGTTCTTCGCCGCCTGGGAGATCGCGGTCGATGCCGGCTGGCTCACCGAGTTCCTGGTCGGCGCACCGTCCGGAATCTGGCGCGTCTTCCGTGCGAGCCTGATGGACGGCAGCCTCGCGGTCGACACCTGGTACACCCTGGTCGAGGCTATCCTGGGCTTCGTCATTGGCACGGCTCTCGGCTCTCTGGCGGGCCTCGGGCTCTGGTACTCGGTCCTCGTCGCCCGGGTGGTCGAGCCCTTCATCGTGGCGATCAACTCGGTGCCCAAGATCGCGCTCGCGCCGATCGTGATCCTGTGGTTCGGCACCGGCTTCGTCTCGAAGGTGGCGCTCGCGGTCTCGCTCACCGCGCTGGTCGCGCTCATCGCCGCCTATCAGGCCGCGCGCGACGCCGACCCGGATCTGCAGGCGCTGATGGCCTCGATGGGCGCTACGAAGAATCGGATCTTCCGCTCGGTCATCGTGCCGTCCACGCTGCCGGCGATCATCGGGATGTTCCGGATCAATATCGGCTTCGCGCTGGTCGGCGCGGTGGTGGGCGAGTTCATCTCGTCCCAGCGCGGCCTCGGGCACCTGATCTACAACGCCTCGTCCCTCTACGACCTCAATACGGTCTGGGTCGGGCTGTTCGTGCTGATGTTCGTCGGCTTCGTCCTCTACCACGTCATCGACGTCGTCGAGCGCCGGATCCTGCCCTGGCGCCAGGTCTCGACCGCGGGCGGCATCCAGGTCTGACGCCTCTCCTCCCCTTCGTCCCCTCAGCCCAGGATCTGTCCCGATGAAGCCGCTGCGTCCCGCCCTGCTCGCCGCATTCCTCGCCTGCGCGAGCCCGCTGCCCGCGCTCGCCGCCAACCTGAAGGCCACGGTCTCCCAGGCCTTCCAGTCGATGCTCTACCTGCCGCTCTACGTCGCCATGGACGAGGGGCTGTTCGAGAAGGCCGGCATCGACGTCACCAAGGAGACCGCGGGCGCGCCGAGCGTCGCGCTCTCCGCCGTGATCTCGAAAAGCGCGCAGTTCTCGATCCACGGGCCCGAATGGACCGCGGTCGCGGCCTCCAAGGGCGCGCCCGTCAACGTGGTCGCCAACGTCGTCAACGGCGCCGCGGTCTGGATCGCCACGGCGCCGGACTTCCCCTGGACCGACGTGAAGAGCCTGAAGGGCCAGACCATCGTCACCGGCCTGATGCCGACCACCAGCACCTCGCTCTTCCTGAAGCTCCTGAAGGAGAACGGGATGAGCAAGGACGACGTGACGCTCACGCAGGTCGCGCTCGGCACCGAGCCGGGGCCGTTCCTGGCCGGCCAGGCCAAGGTCGCGGTGATGTACGAGCCCGGCCTCGATCAGGTCGTCGCCAAGGGCATGAAGGTGGTGCTGGGCTTTCCCGAGAAGTACGGGCCCTACGCCTTCTCGGCGGTGAGCGCCCGCAGGGACGTCGACCCGGCCGTCGCCCAGGCCTTCGTCAACGGCATGCAGGCGGCGATCCGGCTGATGCACGCCGAGCCTGCAAAAGCCGTGGCGGTCGCCAAGAAGCAGTTCCCGACCCTCGATCCGGCCGTGGTCGAGGCGGCGGTGAAGCGCATGATGAACGAGAAGGTCTATCCCGACAGCGTGGACATCACCCAGGAGGCGATGACCCTGGGCCTGGACACGCAGATTGCGCTGGGCAACCTCGCGGCCCAGCCCGATTACGCCACCTTCGTGCGGCGCGACTTCATCACGAAGGCGACGGCCGGCAATTGAGGAGCTGACGCGACCGTGTCGATGCACGAAATCGGCCTCGTCGAGGCGGTCCTGGCGATCCGCGCCGGCCGCCTCGACCCGGAGGCCTACGCCGCCGCCCTCCGTACGCGGGCACGGCAACTCGATCCCATCCTGCGCGCCTTCACCGTCCTGGCCGAGCCCGGCGCGCCGGCGGAGGGGCCGCTCGGGGGCATCCCGGTCGCCGTGAAGGACATCGTGGCGACCCGCGACCTGCCGACCGCGAACGGCTCGGCGATCGACGCGGATCACGTCCCGGAGGCGGATGCCTGGGTGGTGGCGCGCCTGCGCGATCTCGGCGCCGCGGTCCTGGGCAAGACCGTCACCACGGAGTTCGCGTGGCGCCATCCCGGCCCGACCCACAACCCCTGGCGGCTGGGGCACACGCCGGGCGGCTCGTCGAGCGGCTCGGCCGCCGCCGTCGCGGCGGGGCTCGCGCCGCTGGCGCTCGGCAGCCAGACCTTCGGCTCGGTGATCCGGCCGGCCGCCTTCTGCGGCGTCGTCGGGCTGAAGCCGAGCTACGGCGCGATCCCCCGGACCGGCGTGCATCCGCTCGCCGGATCCCTCGATCATGTCGGCCTGTTCACCCGCTCGGTCACCGACGCGGCCTTCGCCCTCGCGCTGCTCGCGGGCGCGAGCGACGCGGACCCGCACGGGCAGCCCCTGCCGCCGTTCCGCATCGACCCGGAGCAGGGCGTCGAGCCGCTTGCGGCCCCCCGCCTCGCCCTGGTCCGGATCGGACCCTGGGATCAGGCCGAGCCGGCGGCGCTCGCCTGCCTGGAGGCCGCCGCGGAACGGTTCCGGGCGGCCGGCGGTCGCGTCGAGAGCCTCGCCCTGCCCGCCTCCTTCGACGGGGCGGCCGAGGCGGCGCGCACGATTCTGGCCTGCGAGGCTTCCGCCATCTACGCGCCGCTGGTCTCCGGCCACCCGGACAAGGTCAGCGCACCGCTGCGGGACCTCGTGGACGAGGGCGCCGGCATCCCGGCCGGCCGCTACATCGCGGCGCGGCAGCTCCAGGCGGAGCTGCGCACCGGGTTCGGTGCGGCGGTCGCCGGCTTCGACGCGCTGCTCACGCTTCCGGCGCCCGGTGCCGCGCCGGAGGGTCTCGCCTACACGGGCGACCCCTCCTTCTGCGTGCCCTTCACCTATCTCGGCGTGCCCTGCCTCACCCTCCCGGCGGGCGATGCGCGGGGCCTGCCGCTTGGCATCCAGCTCGTCGCGCCCTACCGCAACGATCTGCGCCTGCTGCGGATCGCGCGCTGGTGCGAGACGGTCCTCGACCGCCCTCGGCGCTTCCCCGCTCTCTGATTTCCTGTCCGATACCCCGGCGCGCGGCTGCGCAGCCAGAAGGTTGTTCCATGCTCTCCCTGCTGTCCCTGCGCGCCGGCATCGAGGCGGGCACCCTCACGCAAGCGGGCGCGCTCGCGCTGGTGCGCGAGGCGATCGCGGCGCGCGAGCCGGATGTCGGGGCCCTCGTCAGCCTCGATCCGGACCCCGTCGTGCCGACCAAAGGCCCGCTTGCCGGCATCGCCTTCGGGGTGAAGGACGTGATCGACACGGCCGACCTGCCGACCCAGATGGGCTCGGCGGTCTACGCGGGCTGGCGTCCGCGGGCCGACGCGCCGGCGGTGGCGCGGCTGCGGGCGCTCGGTGGCGTGGCGCTCGCCAAGACGACGACGACCGCCTTCGCGTTCATGGACCCCACCGAGACGCGAAACCCGAACGCGCCGGGCCGCACGCCGGGCGGCTCCTCGGCGGGCTCGGCCGCGGCGGTCGCGGCCGGGATGCTGCCGCTGGCGCTCGGCACCCAGACCGGCGGCTCGGTGATCCGGCCGGCAGCCTTCTGCGGGGCCGTGGGCGTCAAGCCCTCGTTCCGCCTTCTGCCGACTGTCGGGATGAAGTGCTTTTCCTGGACCCTCGACACGCTCGGGCTGTTTACGGCGAGCGTCGCGGACGCCGCTCACGCGCTGGCGCTCCTGACCGACCGGCCCGATATCGAGCGGCTCGACGACGCACCGCCCCGCATCGGTCTCCTCGTGCCGGATTTCTGCCCGAGCCCGGACCCCGACGGCCTCGCCGCGCTCCGGCGGGCGGCAGAGGCCGCCGAGGCGTTCGGCGCGCCGGTACGGGACCTCTCGCTGCCGAGCCTCTACCGGGAGGCCTTCGGGCTGCACGGCACGATCCAGGATTTCGAGGGAATCCGTGCACTCGCCTGGGAACACACCCATCACCGCGCGGCGCTTCCCCCGCTGTTGCGCGCACAGCTGGACGCGGCGGGCACGATCCCGGTCGCGGCCTACGATGCGGCGCGGCGGGTGGTCCGCGCAGCGCGGCGAGATTTTCGCACTGTGCTGAAGGATGAGGGCGTCGACGTCGTGCTCACCCTGCCGGCGCCGGGTGTGGCGCCTCACGGCTACGGCTCGACGGGCGACTCGCGCTTCAACCGGCTCTGGACGCTCCTCGGCGTACCCTGTGTGACAGTCCCGGTGCCCGGCGACGGACCGCCGCTCGGCGTGCAGATGGTCGCCCCGTTCGGTGAGGATGCCCACGCGCTCGCAGCCGCAGCCTTCGTCGAGCGGGCCCTGTCACGCTGAAGACCGCGCTGGCGCAGCGCTCGCTGACCGGTTCGTCGGGAACGGACCTTCGGAGCGATCCCTCTGGATATGCGGAAGGGGTTGCTCCGCGATTTCCGAAGACGTCGCGGCGAACGTCTCCTCGCGCCTGATCCGAGCCCGGAAGCGGCCGGACTGCTTTCGGCCGCGATCGGTCGTTCCGGGCCAATCAGCGAGCCGATAAGCAGACCTTCCGAAGACCCGAACAGGGTCAGCAGTGTGGGTTGCACAAGTACGGATGAAACGCCGGAGCGGGGTGGTAAGCCGGGCGGGATGCCGCAGCCCTCACGGCCGCCGGCTTCCCCCGCGGGCGCCGGGCTGCGGCCTATGCGCTGTCCTGTTGGGCGGGATGCACCCCGGCTGCGGTTGCTATGAGAACGGCCTGAGGAAGCGTATGGGCACCGAGCGCCTCCATCAACCGAGCCCGATGGATCTCCACTGTGCGCGGGCTCAGGCCCAGCGCGCGGCCGATGGTCTTGTTGGTACCGCCCGCGAGCAAACCCTCCAGCACTGCGCGCTCGCGCGCCGACAGAGCCGCGACCCGATCATGGGCCACGTCGCGCGCACGTGTTTGGTTGGCGGCGCCGCGGATCTCGGCCAGCGCGGTCTTGACCGCGAACAGCAGCCCTTCCGACGTCCAGGGGGACTCGAGAAAGTCGACCGCTCCCGCCTTCATGGCGCGGACCCCGAAGCCGACGTCGCCCCCGCTCGTGCCGACCGCGACGACGGGCAGGTGCGCGCGTGCGGGTCTCAGCGCACTTGCAAGCACAAAGCTGCCGGCTTCCTGCAGGTCGAGCACGACGCAGCCCGGCATCAGCGAGCCCGCCAACTTGAGGAAGGCCTGAGTGTTCGCGAAGGCCTGCACCTCGTACCCACCGCCCTTTAGGGCGCCAACGAGGCCGCGCCGGGCCTCATCCCCGACCGCGACCACGTAGGCGCGCAGGCCGGTGTCGTTGGTGACGTCCTGCGCAATCCCGCCCACCATTCGGACGTGACCATCGACCGCCGGGATCGGGAAGAAGGTGTCCCGGATGCGGCGCACCGCGCCGTCCGAGGCGCGCTGGATCCGGTACTCCAACACGAGCGTTTCACCCCCACCGACGCGTTCCAGCGCCCGTGCGGCGGCGTCGCGGTCCTCCGGGTGAACGCTGGCAAGCCAACTGGCGACGTTTGGCATGTCCTCGGTGGCCATGCCCCAGACCTGCGTGAAAGCCGGGCTGAGGTAATCGAGCCGCCCATTCTTCAGGTCGGCGAGCCAGAGGACGTTCGTCGTGTGCTCGGCGAAGCGCCGGAAGCGCTCTTCACTCTCGCGTAGGGCCGCCTCGGCCTGATGGCGTTCGGTGACGTCGAGGGAGACCGCAAGCCCACCAACGATGGAGCCCGTCCCATCGCGCAGGGCGCTGACGACGTTGCGCACCCACACTGCCGTGCCATCCGGACGCAGGTATCGCTTCTCGATGGTGAAGGATGCGCCAGCCGCCATGGCGCGCCGATAGAGGGGCTCGTTGAACGCCCAGTCGTCCGGGTGGGTCAGCTCCTGCACGGTGCGGCCGAGCAGTTCGCCGCGAGTGCGCCCCAGGATCTCGCAATAGCGTTCGTTGGCGAAGCTCATCCGGTGGCCGGCATCGACGATGACGATGCCGGCCTCGGCCTGCTCGGCCACGGCTGGAAAGCGCTCCTCACTCTCGCGCAGCGCCTCGTCCGCGGTGCGCCGCTCGATCAGATCCACGGCCTGCCGGTGCTGCGAGATGATGACCGCCGCGGTCTGGGTCAGGGCGGCGGCCAGTTCGTGATCCCGGGGCGTGGCCTCACGCGGATCGCGGAAGTACATGGCGAAGGTGCCAACGACCCGCCCCGCTGCAGCTTCGGCCGGGAACGACCAGACGGCCCGGAAACCGTACTCTTCGGCCAACCAGAGCCACGGCTGCCAGCGTGGCTCCTTCCTGACGTCGACGGTGATCACCGGCTGGCCGGTGAATACCGCCAGGCCGCAAGCCAGTGAGTCCGGCCCGATCTTGAAGGCTCCCACGGACAGGGCATAGGGCTCGGGCATGCCGATGACGTGCTGCAGCCCGGTGCCGCCAGGGTCGGCAAGGTAGAAGGCGCAGCGAAGGTCGCTGCCGGTCCGGGAGCAGGCAGTGTCCACGAGGATGCCGAGGGATTCGGCGAGCGGCGCGCCGCCGACGGCGGCCCGAAAGGCGTCGGTTTGCGCCGAAAGCCATTCCGCGGGCTCGATCGGACTGCCGAATGCGTAGGAGCCGTCCGAGGCTTGGAACACGTTGTCCGATATGTGGTCCATGGTCATCCAAGGCATATCGAGCGGCGGGCAGCGTGTGCCGAGCGGCAGCGTGGGCTGGATGCGCGGACGCCCCGCCGAAGGTGTTGTTTGTTAGGTCTTCTCGCGGGGACGGACCATAACCTGGGAGAGTAACGCGTCGGTGTCCTCGGTCGTAGCTTCGAAGGCCATCTTGTCATCGAAGGCTGCTTGCTCCGCCACCTCCGCTGTCGAGCGGGAAGAGAAGCTTCCGGGAACCCGTTGGCGTGGACGTTCACGGCAGGCGCCCCGATCTGATGGAGGTGGGCCCTAGCGGAACGGTCCGAGAGCCGTTGGTCTCATCCCGCGTGAATGGTTCGGCGCGTCTTGCCGGCCATCGCGGTGAGGAACCGGGTGAGCCACACGTCGAGGTCCTGGCCTGGCGGCCCTCCAGCCATGCTCGCCTCCTGCCGTCGCCCCTAGAGGGTCAAAGCGCCCAACTCTCTCAAAGTGCCCCGGTCGTGCTAGCCGACCATCTCTGTCTGCAGGGCGCGGCTGGTGACCGCGACACGGTCCCGCCCGCCCCGCTTGGCGGCGTACAGCGCCACGTCGGCCCGCTTGAGCAGGCTGTCAATGCTGTCGCCCTCCGACCACTCGGCGAGCCCCAGGCTCACCGTGAAGCGCAGATCCTCTTGCCCAGGCACAGTGCTCATCGCACACTGGCGGCGGATGCGGTGCGCGATCACCGCCGCCCCAGCCAAGCCGTGCCCGGGCATCAGTGCCGCGAACTCTTCCCCGCCGAGCCGCCCCACGACTGCGCCGGTCTCCCGGAGGACCCGAGCGACGCAGCGGATCACCTGATCGCCGACATCGTGCCCGTAGCGGCCGAGTCCGTGAACGCCACGACGCTGTGGCGGCCGGCCACGAGCATCTCGGACACGATCTTGAGGATGACACGGCTCGGATCGATCAGGGCGACGTGCATGGCTGGGTTCCATCAGGCAGCGAGGAGGGCGCCGACCGGGCGGGACGGGTTTGTGCAACGGTCGTGGGCTAGGCGTACGACGCGGGTGTCGTCCTGAAGGAAAAGGGCGATCGTAACCCTTGCGCCCGAGCGCGATCTGCTCGAATCGGCGGTCGAAGCAGGACAGCGCCAAGCTCACCAGGACGACCCCGCCGAAGGTGCCGGCGGCCTTGTCGCTCCGCCGGCTGAGGACGATGATCGGCTTGGCCATGAGGTAGGAGATCAGCGGCGGGTCGACATGGAGCCCGAGGCCGGGATCTGCCTTGTGCGCCTGGACGTAGTCTTGTCCGGCATTGTTGAGGCGCCGCTGCGGCCAGCCGAGCGCGTCGTAGAAGGTGTTGCCGTACTCATCGAGGACGAGCATCACGCCGAGGTCCGTGGCGTTGACGGCCCGGTTGAATAGGATGCGCTGACGGAACCTGGGGCCGATCTGCCCGAGGTCGGGCAGATCGAGGTTCTCCACCACGCTGCGCAGCGCCAGGTCGATGAACTCGATGTAGCGGTCGATGCCACGCTCGATCACTTGAACGAGGTTCTTCGAGGTTTGCCCGGCCTTGTCCCAGGCGTCCTGCCGCAACTCGAGCAGCATCAGGGAGCAGACGGCACCCATCCCGAGGGGCACCAGAATGCCGATCCAGTGGCATGCGGTTGCGCTCATGGTCACGCGTCGGCGGGATAGCGCGAGGTGAACGCGGCGGCCACAGGCCGGAAGGCACTCACGACGGCGGGATCGAGGCGCCCTGTCATGCCGTCCAGGATCGCGAAGGCGTCGGAGGAGGACATGGGTGGCTTGTAGGACCGGCGCTCGATCAAGGCGCCGTAGATGTCGCAGACGGTGACGAGCCGCACGAGGTCGGGGATGTCGTCTCCCTTGAGCTTGTCGGGATAGCCCGACCCGTCGAGCATCTCGTGGTGGGAGCGCACGACGGCGAGCATCTCCGGGCCGAAGCCCTCGCCGGCGAGCATCCGATACCCGTGCTCGGGATGCAGGCGGACTACCGCCATCTCGGCGTCGGTGAGCTTGCCCGGCTTGTTGAGAATGGCGGAGGGCACCTCGATCTTGCCGACGTCGTGCAGGAGTGCCGCTTTGGTCAGGCGGTGGCAATCCTGCTCGCCGAGCCCGAGGCTTTGTGCGAAGGCGGCGGCCAACCCCGTGACCAGGCCGGCGTCCGACAGGGCATCGACCGGGCTTACCGCATCGAGAGCGTCACACACACGCTTTCGACCGGAATCGGCGGCGCCACGACGACGCTGACCCTGAAGCAGCCCGGCGACGAGGCGGGAACGGCAAAGCGGAAGGCGGGCGACGCCGAGGAGGTGCCCTTTGCACCAGCCGCGTCGCGCAGGCCTTCGCGAACTCGCCCTCGGCCGGGGAAAGCTGATGCAGCCGGGCTCATACGGGTACCTCCGCTTATTCACCACGTATCCAGGAGCGCAACTCCTCAGCGCGCCCGGCACTGTCGCGGCGGGCTCTTCCTTGCCCGCTGTCCTCGTCCGGGACGTTCTGCATGGCCCGCTCCTAGTCGTATCGAGCTTGGATTGCCGGAGCTTGCTATAAAATGCATCGTGGCGTTGGCCTGATCGCGGCTATCGCAACAGCGGCTCTGATCCTCCAAAATCCGGAAACGCTGTGAGCACTTGTGGGAGTGGTCACCTGTGGAACCAGGGGTGCGCACCATATTCAAATCCGAGTTCCTTCTCGGCAGCAACCTATCGACGGCGTCGTTTGCTGAGGGTGCCATGGGACGAGACTTGAGGATCCCGCTCGATGCGCGCGCATTCCATGGTTTCGCGCACAATTCCACGCTCGGGACCGAACGTAGTAAGCCTTGAGAGCTGGTGGCGGCCCTCTATAGCCGTCGTCGTGCTCGCGAGCCGAGAATAAGACCTTCGCAAGGCGCGCGCTTGCCGGCAGATGAACGGCGGAAGAGCGCCCGGTTTCGGAGGAGCGTTCGCGATGGCGGTCTATCTGATTTTTTCGGAGAGCAATATCTCCGTGACGGGAACGGCGGATAACGACCGCTTCGTTCTCTCGGGACTGTCCTCGAACGACACGCTCTCCGGGGGCGAGGGCAACGACACCTTCGAGATCTCCGCGACCGGGCTCGGCAACGTGATCTACGGGAACCAGGGTAACGACAGCGTGTCGGGCACGGCGGGCGCGGGGGCGCTGCGCCTCTACGGCGGCCAGGGCGACGACACGATCGACTCGATCGGGGGCAACGACACGATCTTCGGCAATCTCGGCCGCGACCTGATCGATGGCGGGGCCGGCAACGACGTGATTTACGGCAACCAGGGCGACGATACGATCGACACGAGCGCCGGCCCGGCCGGGCAGGACACGGTCTACGGCGGCCAGGGCAACGACCTGATCAACTACAGCCTCGCGACCGGTGCCGACCGCCAAGTGATCTTCGGCAATCTCGGCGATGACGTCATCGCGGGCGGCCAGGGCACCAACCTGATCTACGGCAACCAAGGCAACGATGTCATCGACCTCATCGGCACGGCCGACACGGTCTATGGCGGACAGGGCGACGACACCATCGTGTCGCGCACCTCCGGCTCAGCGACCGGGCTGATCTACGGGAACCTCGGGAACGACCTCATCTACGGCAATGACGGCTCCGACACGGTCTATGGCGGCGGGGGCAACGATACGATCGTGGCGGGCTCGGGGCCGGCCGCGTTCGACGGCGGGGAGGGCGGCGACCTGATCGTCGGAACGGGCGCGGCGGCCGGCTCGCGCTTCAGCGGCGGGGCGGGCAACGACACCATCGTCGGCTCGGGCGCCGCCGACACGATCACCGGCGGTGCGGGCGCCGACAGCCTCATTGCGGGGGGCGGGGCCGACTTCTTCGTCATCGCCCATGGCGACGCGGGCGCGACCGAGGCCACCGCCGACCGGATCTCCGGCTTCCAGTCCGGTACGGACAGGCTTGATCTCGGCGAGGACGGCACCGCGCAGAACTTCGTCAGCGGGACCAGCAGCACCGTGAACGACTTCGACAGTGCCCTGGCCTTCGCCGACACGCTCCTGACCGGCCGCACCTACGCCTACGTCACGAGCGGGACGGCTGGCGCGGACGGCTACCTGTTCGTGGACGAGACCGGCGACGGCCGCGCCGACGCGGCCCTGATCCTCCAGGGCAGCGGCGGTACGACGCCGACGCTGAGGCCAGCCGACATCGTCTGAGCGTCTCCGGCGGATCTCCAGCCGCGCCGTAGGTGCGGTGGAGGGGCCGTCCGGCACCGAGCCCACGGATCATGTTCCACCGGCCTCACTCGTGCTGTCCATTAGGCAGGGCCGTCGATCCGCGGACCGCTACGGTACCTGTCGATCGGCCGGGATCAACTCGAACCCGGCCGTCTCAAGGCGCCGCAGGAATCGGGCTATGACGTCGGCGAGCGGCCGCTCGTAGCGCACGCTCGCAGTGCGCTCTCTGCGGCCGGCCCAGTGCAGGTCGTCGGTCGCCGAATCCGGCCCCGAATCCCACGGTACCCGTCTCAGGACGGCGAGGAGAGGGGCCCGGAGCGTCGTTCACGGCCTCCGGCTTCCTGGGCCGCGCCCGCGCAAGTGCGGCCTGGACGCCGGTGAGCCAATCGGCCAGCATCTCGTGACGTGCGGCCGGCGCTGCGACTCAGGCTCCGGGCGTCCAGTCGATCTTAGGCTTCTGCGACAGGATGCGCTCGAAGTAGTTGGCCACCGCCTGCGCCCCGTCGGCATGCATCATGGCGACCGGATGGGCGAGGTAGGCCCGGGCCAGATCGAGCGGGATCTCGCCGGCCTGGAGCGCGCCGAGCACCGCGTCGATGAAGGCGTCGTTGGCCTCGTTGAAGTCGGACGAGAGCTTCTTGCGGTCGTTCAGGGCCTTGATCGGCATGGCGCAGTTCGCTCCTCTCGAAGGGCGAGCTCGGCGCCGGGATCGGACGGCCGAGGTCTCTACCCTTGGCGGCCGACCGGCATGCGTCATCCGACCACACGATTCGCTCTGGGGTCGTACGCTGCTTCCGCAACCCTGCTGCCAGCAGGGCTACAAACCAGCTAAGTGATTGAAGGGATTGGCGCGCCATCTATCGCTAAGCCATTGCTTGGCCTGAAATTCTCCTCAGATCAGTACCTTAAGCAGACGTCGGTCCTGCAAGCCGGTGATGCGAAACGCTATGGCACGGCTGGCCTGCCGCACCACGGATCGGAACGAGGCGCTCTACTTCCGCCGGGTCATTTCCGCCGAGTTGCACCCCTTCATGCCGGCCCCTTGGACGGGCAAGGCGAACTGGACCAAGAGCTTCCGGACCAAGGAGGCGCGGAAGGCGGTCCAGCCCTACCCACGCCCGCTGCCTCAGCGACTGCGAGTGTGATCTTGAGCGCCGTGGGCCTGCCCCCGGCATCCACCCGCGCGTGGATCTTGCTCGTCAAGCCGCCGCGCGGGCGACGCATGGCACCAGATCGGCCACCCTTTTCGGGCGCAGGCCGCGTGCTGGTGCACCCGCACGCTGCTAGCGTCGATCATCTGCAGGTCGCCATCGTAAGCTTTTGATGCCGGGTCCAATGCGTTGCTGGAGGCCATCGAATTTACCGGGGTTGCGGACTCTCGTCCGGCCGAGGGTTTCGTCGCACCGCTTCTCTGGGTCTGAGCCCTAGGCCAACCCTGCCGGATGAGGACAATTCTGCGCCACGGTGCGCGGGCCTTACGCGAAGGCTTCAGCTGCCGAAGCAGGGAGATGAGGCGCCTTTGTCGACGAGCAGCCTGCCAGGCGTTCAAGGGTGGCCCAGCAACATCGGTCCATCGTGCCCCTGCGGATCCGGGTCTTGCGGCCTTGCGGGACCGAACGAGGCCGATCACGGACGGGGGACGGCGAGGCAACATTTTGCAATGCCGCCGAAAGCGATATAAAAATCATTCCATGGCACCTGCCATGTGGTATGCCAACGATTGCACCCTCCGCCCACGAGATGGATACCCCCATGCACGCCTCGAGCGCCTCTGCGAACGATCAGGCTTGACCATGGACGCCGTGCACGATGTCGGACGCTGGGCAGATGCTGTCACGAGGGCTTATGCGACGGATGCGAAGCCGCCGCTCACGCAGGATCTCGTCAGGCAGGTTCACGCCACCCTGCTCGAAGCGCTCAAGTCCGCGGCAGGCCAGGGTCCGCTGGACAACGTCGTGGACCGGTTGAACGCTGCCCTCGACAGCTTCGAGGTCGAACTTGGGGCGGTTGCCGGTCCCCGCATCGCGTCCCTGGACGAGACGGCGGGGTCCGTCGTCATGGAGCACCGTTCCGAGGCCGGGCAGCCGCTTCGCGCCTTCGGCGGCCAGTAGCCGCGCCGTCAGGCGCATCAACCGTCTTTTACGAACAGCTGGAAACCAGATCGCGCCATGAGTGAGGCTCCCGGGACAGTCAGGCAGTTCGCGCATCCCGGCCGTGGCCGGGAGCGGGCGCGACCGGTGCCGAAGGGGCGGCAGGTCGAGCCGCGCGCGAAGATGGAGATCGAGGCGCTGCTCGGCGCGCGCTCGCGGCAGCGCGACCTCCTGATCGAGCACCTGCACCTGATCCAGGACACCTACGGCCAGATCAGCTCCGGCCATCTCGCGGCTCTGGCCGACGAGATGGGCCTCGCCTTCGCGGAGGTGTTCGAGACCGCGACCTTCTACGCGCATTTCGACGTGGTGAAGGAGGGCGAGGCCGCCATCCCCCGCCTCACGGTGCGCGTCTGCGACAGCCTCACCTGCGCGATGTTCGGTGCCGAGAAGCTGCTGGAGACCCTGCGGGCGGAGCTGAAGGGCGACGTGCGCGTCGTGCGCGCGCCCTGCGTCGGCCTCTGCGACCACGCCCCGGCCGTCGAGGTGGGGCACAACTTCCTGCACCGCGCGGACCTGGCCTCCGTGACGGCGGCGGTCGAGGCCGAGGACACCCACGCCCACATCCCGGCCTACACCGACTACGCGGCCTACCGGGCGGAGGGCGGCTACGCCACGCTGGAGCGGATCCGCAGCGGGGAGCTCTCGATCGACGACGTGCTGGCGGTGCTCGACGACGGCGGCCTGCGCGGCCTCGGCGGCGCGGGCTTCCCCACGGGCCGCAAGTGGCGCTCGGTGCGCGGCGAGCCGGGCCCGCGCCTGATGGCGGTGAACGGCGACGAGGGCGAGCCCGGCACCTTCAAGGACCAGCTCTACCTCAACACCGACCCGCACCGCTTCCTCGAGGGCATGCTGATCGGCGCCCACGTGGTCGAGGCGCCGGACGTCTACATCTACCTGCGCGACGAGTACCCGATCGCCCGCGAGATCCTGGCGCGCGAGATCGCCAAGCTTCCGCCGGGCGGCCCGCGCATCCATCTGCGGCGCGGGGCCGGCGCCTATATCTGCGGCGAGGAATCCTCGCTCATCGAGTCGCTCGAGGGCAAGCGCGGGCTGCCCCGGCACAAGCCCCCCTTCCCGTTCCAGGTCGGCCTCTTCAACCGCCCGACGCTCATCAACAACGTCGAGACCCTGTTCTGGGTGCGCGACCTCCTGGAGCGCGGTGCCGGCTGGTGGAAGAGCCACGGCCGCAACGGCCGCGTCGGCCTGCGCTCCTACTCCGTGTCGGGGCGTGTGCGGGAGCCGGGCGTGAAGCTGGCGCCCGCCGGCCTCACCATCCAGGAGCTGATCGACGAGCATTGCGGCGGCATGGCGGAGGGCCACACCTTCGCGGCCTACCTGCCGGGCGGCGCCTCGGGCGGCATCCTGCCGGCTTCGATGAGCGACATCCCGCTCGATTTCGGCACGCTCGAGAAATACGGCTGCTTCATCGGCTCGGCCGCGGTCGTGGTCCTGTCCGATCAGGACGACGTGCGCGGCGCCGCGCTCAACCTGATGCGCTTCTTCGAGGACGAGAGCTGCGGGCAGTGCACGCCCTGCCGCTCCGGCACGCAGAAGGCCCGCATGCTGATGGAGAACGGCGTCTGGGACACCGAACTCCTCGGCGAGCTGGCGCAGTGCATGCGCGACGCCTCGATCTGCGGCCTCGGCCAGGCGGCCTCGAACCCGGTCAGCACCGTGATCAAGTACTTCCCGGACCTCTTCCCGGGCCCGCGCGCCGTGGCGGCCGAATGACGACCACGAGCCTGAGCGCGAACCCGAAACCGACGCCCCAGCCTGGAGCGGACGCATGAGCAACGCACCCCACACGCACGGCGGCAAGACCGACGACAAGGTCGAGAAGGCCGAGATCCGGGCCGCCGCGCCCCAGGATGCCGGCGGGCCCGCGCCCGGCGCGGGTCCTGCCGCGGCCAGTTCCTACACGCAGGGCGTGAAGGCCGGCGGCCAGGCCGCGCCCGAGCCCTCCGGGCTGTTCGGCCTCACCGATCGCCCGACGGCGCCCCCGACGATCCAGTTCGAGTTCGACGGCCGCCAAGTCGAGGCGCAGCCCGGCGAGACGATCTGGGCGGTCGCCAAGCGGCTCGGCACGCACATCCCGCATCTCTGCCACAAGCCCGAGCCCGGCTACCGGCCGGACGGCAATTGCCGGGCCTGCATGGTCGAGATCGAGGGCGAGCGCGTGCTCGCCGCCTCGTGCAAGCGCACGCCGGCGGTCGGCATGAAGGTGAAGTCCGCCACCGAGCGGGCGACCAAGGCCCGCGCCATGGTGCTGGAACTGCTCGTCGCCGACCAGCCGGAGCGGGCGACCTCGCACGATCCGACCTCGCATTTCTGGATCCAGGCCGATCACGTCGAGATCAGCGAGAGCCGTTTCCCCACGGCCGAGCGCTGGACCGGCGACTTCAGCCACCCCGCCATGAGCGTCAATCTCGACGCCTGCATCCAGTGCAACCTCTGCGTCCGCGCCTGCCGCGAGGTCCAGGTCAACGACGTGATCGGCATGGCCTACCGGGCGGCCGGCGCGAAGGTCGTGTTCGACTTCGACGACCCGATGGGCGGCTCGACCTGCGTCGCCTGCGGCGAGTGCGTGCAGGCCTGCCCCACGGGCGCGCTCATGCCCTCGGCCTATCTCGACGCCGAGCACAACACCCGGACGGTCTATCCCGACCGTGAGGTCAAGTCGCTCTGCCCCTATTGCGGCGTCGGCTGCCAGATCTCCTACAAGGTCAAGGACGAGAAGATCGTCTACGCCGAGGGCCTGAACGGCCCGGCGAACCACAACCGCCTCTGCGTCAAGGGCCGCTTCGGCTTCGACTACGTCCACCATCCCCACCGGCTGACGAAGCCGCTGATCCGCCTCGACAACGTGGGCAAGGACGCCAACGACCAGGTCGATCCGGCCAATCCCTGGACGCATTTCCGCGAGGCGACCTGGGAGGAGGCGCTCGACCGCGCCGCCGCCGGGCTCGTCCGGATCCGCGACACGCACGGGGCGAAGGCGCTCGCCGGCTTCGGCTCGGCCAAGGGCTCGAACGAGGAGGCCTACCTCTTCCAGAAGCTGGTGCGGCTGGGCTTCGGCTCGAACAACGTCGACCATTGCACGCGCCTCTGCCACGCCTCGTCGGTGGCGGCCCTGATGGAGGGGCTGAACTCGGGCGCGGTGTCCGCGCCGTTCTCGGCGGCGCTCGACGCCGAGGTGATCATCGTCATCGGCGCCAACCCGACCGTGAACCACCCGGTCGCCGCGACCTTCCTCAAGAACGCGGTGAAGCAGCGCGGCGCCAAGCTGATCATCATGGATCCGCGGCGGCAGACGCTCTCGCGCCACGCCTACAGGCACCTCGCCTTCCGCAACGGCACCGACGTCGCGATGCTGAACGCGATGCTGAACGTCATCGTGGAGGAGAAGCTCTACGACGAGCAGTACATCGCCGGCTACACGGAGAACTTCGAGGCGCTGAAGGAGAAGATCGTCGACTTCACCCCGGAGAAGATGGCGCCCGTCTGCGGCATCGACGCCGAGACCCTGCGGGAGGTCGCGCGCCTCTACGCGCGGGCCAAGTCCTCGATCATCTTCTGGGGCATGGGCGTCAGCCAGCACGTCCACGGCACGGACAATTCCCGCTGCCTGATCGCGCTGGCCCTCATCACCGGGCAGATCGGGCGCCCCGGCACGGGCCTGCACCCGCTGCGCGGCCAGAACAACGTGCAGGGCGCCTCCGATGCCGGCCTGATCCCGATGGTCTATCCCGACTACCAGTCGGTCGAGAAGGCGGCGGTGCGTCAGCTCTTCGAGGAGTTCTGGGGCCAGTCCCTCGACCCGCAGCGGGGCCTGACCGTCGTCGAGATCATGCGGGCGATCCATGCGGGCGAGATCCGCGGCATGTTCGTCGAGGGCGAGAACCCGGCGATGTCCGATCCCGACCTCAACCACGCCCGGCACGCGCTCGCGATGCTCGACCACCTCGTGGTGCAGGACCTCTTCCTGACCGAGACGGCCTTCCACGCCGACGTGGTGCTGCCGGCCTCCGCCTTCGCCGAGAAGGCGGGCAGCTTCACCAACACCGACCGGCGCGTGCAGATCGCCCAGCCCGTCGTCGCGCCGCCCGGCGACGCGCGCCAGGACTGGTGGATCATCCAGGAACTGGCCCGGCGCATGGGCCTGCCCTGGACCTACACGGGACCGGCCGACATCTTCACCGAGATGGCGCAGGTGATGCCCTCGCTCGCCAACATCACCTGGGAGCGCCTAGAGCGCGAGGGGGCGGTGACCTACCCGGTCGACGCGCCCGACCAGCCCGGCAACGAGATCATCTTCTACGCCGGCTTCCCGACCGAGAGCGGCCGCGCCAGGATCGTGCCGGCCGCCATCGTGCCGCCGGACGAGGTGCCGGACGCCGAGTTCCCGATGGTGCTCTCGACGGGGCGCGTGCTGGAGCACTGGCATACCGGCTCGATGACCCGGCGGGCCGGCGTTCTCGACGCGCTGGAACCCGAGGCCGTGGCCTTTATGGCGCCGAAGGAACTCTATCGCCTGGGTCTGGAGCCGGGCGACACGATGCGGCTCGAGACGCGCCGCGGCGCCGTCGAGCTGAAGGTGCGCTCCGACCGCGACGTGCCGACGGGCATGATCTTCATGCCCTTCTGCTACGCCGAGGCGGCCGCCAACCTGCTGACCAACCCGGCGCTCGACCCGATGGGCAAGATCCCGGAGTTCAAGTTCTGCGCGGCCCGGGTGACGGCTGTTCACACGGTACCCGTCGCCGCAGAGTGAACGCTAGCTAGGCTCCCCTCTTCTGGCGGCGCGCACTGAAAGTGCCGCCAGGCCCTGCCATTTGACACTGCGAAGTTGGACGAGGCCTCGGTTCACCGACTGCAGCCAACGAGTCTGTGATCCCGTGCGGACATTCGAGCTGCCTTCGCCGAAGGTCCGCATGGGGTGACGAGTTTGCACACCGCTTGTTCGGCTTCGCGCCATAAGCGGCCTTTCAAACAGAGCCCTCGGAATGGCCGCTTAACCTCCGAAAGCTGCCATTGGCATGGAGTGGCAAGTCCCGGCGGCCACAAAATCCTCGAACCGGTCTCTGCCTTAGCTTTTCGAGCCGCGGGACAGATCGCTCAGGCGATCCCGTCGCGCGGTGATGCGAGTGCGGGCATCAGGTGCGCCGTCTGCGGTCCACCTGCCTCGGCAGCACCGGGAAAAGCACTGGTGCCGCGGCCAGGATCGGCTTCCACGTCGCGCTCCAATTCTCCATCGGAACCGGATCGGAGCGGTGGACGAGGTCGAGGAACGCCAAGCCCGCCTCCGCCGTCGCACGCTTGACCAAGGGGTTCAGCGGCCCGCCGTTCCGGAGGGAGCGGTCGGTGAAGACGCTGTGCGAACCACCCTGGAACACGACGAGGGCCTTTTGCGCCGTGGGAACGGCGTTGAAGACATCGACGCGGTCCTGCACCGGGGAATAGCGGCCGGGTATGCGGATCGTGTCCTCCGTCGTGGTCACGTGGAGGGTGGGGACATTCACCGAGGCAAGGACCGCGGCGAGATCGGCCTCGCCGTAGAAGGGCGGTGCCGATATGACGATGCTCGCCGTGAAGCGCGGGTCCCTGTGCCCGACGGGTTTCCCGTCCCGGATCACTTGGGCGCCGGTGAGGATCAGGGTGGTGTTCGCCCCGTAGGAGTGGCCGGCCGCGACGATGCGTTTCCGGTCGATGGCGGCATGGAAGGGATTGTCACGGTTGAGCAGTCGGTCGAGGCCGAAACTCACGTCCCGGGTCCGCTCGATGGCCTCGCGCTCGTCCGCCGCGCCGTCGAGGCGGTCGAGAAGCAGGAGCGGGTTACCCTCCCAAAGAGTCTGGTCGCTGCCGACATGCTGGATATGCAGGCTGGCGGTCCCGCGAGCCGACCATCCCTCGCCGAGATAGCTGTAGCCTTTTCGCGTGCCGCCGAGCCCATGGGAAAAGACGATCAACGGGATCGGTCCCTTTATGTCGGAGGTGGCAGGCCAGTAGAGCCGCGCCGGCACCGCGCGCTGACGCGAGGGGTCGACCCATTCGAAGTCGATGAACCGTGCCTCGGCGGACGAAGGCAGGGCCCCTGCCGGAAGGGGCGCGAGCCAGGCTCCAGCACTCGCCGCCAGGGCCATCGCGCCGAAGCGGCGGCGGCTGAGGCCGCGGGAGCTCGGCTCCGGGAGAGCGCCTGAACGTTTCGCGACATCGGCAATGGTGTTCATGAAGGTCTCGCGACGATTGATGGGCAGGTTGATCGGGATGGACCCTGGCGGCTCGTGTTTGGCACCTATACGGACGTCGATGGGTGTTTGGCCGCCATCCGGAAGCGCCGACGCCATGCCTCGCTCATGACAAGCGATGGAAAGCGTCTGCTCCGCGTCCCGGAAGAGGGCGGCCGACAACCTCGCCGACGACCGCGAGCCTCCGCCGTTCGGCGAGCGCATGCACGACCATCTCCCCGCTGCGCCCCCTCAGGGCATATTGTCCCAAGGCTTCCGCTTCGATGCCGTCCGGGAGCACGGGGATTCTGGAAAGGACGGCTTCCGAAACGAGCACGGACCGCTTCGTCTCCCTGCACAGGCCTTCCAATCGGGCGGTCGCGTTCATGACGTCGCCGAAGTAGGCGATCTTGTGCCGGTCGACGCCTATCTCGGCCGTGACGACACTGCCGCCATGGAGAGCCGCGCGAAGTTCCGGGACAAGTCCGAACCTTCTTGTCCATCGGTCACGGTCATCGCGGAGCGTTTTTCGGATCGCGAAGACGCAGTCGATGCACCTCGCCCGCTCGACGCCCTGCATCAGCGGCCATGAAATGATCACCTGATCGCCAATGTAATCGTCGATCTGACCGCGGTGCCGGCGAATCGGTTCGGCAATCGTCTCGAAGACGTCTTTCAGAAGTTCCTGCGCCGCGAAATCCCCGTGCTTCTCCGCATAGGTGGTCGAACCGACGAGGTCGAGGAACAGGAAGATGCGCTCCTCGCTTCGTGGGCGGTGATAGCGTCCGAGGATCAGGTTGGTGAACGTCCTGCTTCCGATCAGGTCACGCACGCGCAGCACGCCGATGAGGAGGGCCGACACCGCCATCGCGTAGAGCACGGCCTGGGGCCGGGGTGTCACGAGCTCGGCCAGGCTCTTGGCCGTCAGCCCCAGGGCTCGGACCGCGAGGCCCGTCGCCGACATTCCTACGACGATCACGAGAAGCAGGCTGATCTCCGCCGCTGCGAAGTACGCCAGGGAGGGTAGTCGCCGCAGGCAGGTCGTGTACCGGGGGAACAGGGCACCGCGCTCGTAGGCGATGGCAAGGACGCCGATGCACGTGCCGTACGTCACGCCGAGCACGGCCGGCCCCTCGTGGAACAAGATACCATACAGGGCGCCGAACGCGGCGCTGGCGGCGGCGATGACGATCCAGAACGTGAGCGAGCCGTTCGTCATCGTTTCCATCCGAGTGGGAGGCGATCTGGGATGGCCGGGACACGGCCATGTGCATGGGATCGTCGGGATCGGGTTCGTCGAGGCGTCCTACCGTGCCCGGCGCAGGATGATCGGTTGGCCGAGAAGCGGGATACCGAGGTACCCGCGCAACTCCCTGTGCCCGTTTACCAGCGAGACATATGCCGAGTAGGTACGACCGGACGAGCCGTCGTAGAGGCTCCCTCCTTCCCAGTACCGGCCTTCCTGATCCCATCTCAGGCCGGACAGGATGACCGTGCCTCGCAGGTTGCGGCCACGCAGGGCCGGATCCGGGTTCAGGGTATCGGCCCGGAAGGTCCTGCCGTCAGCTTCCATGACGCGTGCGCTATGGATGATGCGGGCCTCGTAGGTCTTGTCCACCTCATGGACTTCGAACTTGAGCTGGCCGTCGTCCTCGGCCCACACGCCGAGGATGTCCTGCGCCGAGGACGTCTGAGCGGAGGCCGGCCCCGTCGGCAGTCCCACTAACAGCCCAGCCAGGATCGCGGCCCATGGCAGCCACCATCTCGATCCCGGCATCCGGCGGCTCCTGTACTGGTCGACGTTTGATTGGGAGGGCTCGCCCAATGACCGGGACCTATTGGAAAGCCGCGCCGGACAACCGTTCGGCCTCGGTCCACAACCGAGCCGCAATGGCCTCGTCCCGGGCTTGGGCCGGAATGGCGGCAGGGCCGGGCGCGCCGCGGGTCTCGCCCAGTCGCGTCGGGCCATAGTATCCCCCGCCCGACGCGAGCGGCGATGACGCGGCATACAGGGTCGGCAGGGCTCCCTGCGCCGCCGGCTGGAACAAAAACCACAGGTAGGTCCGCATGATGCCGGCGAAGCTCCGGCGACCTGAGCCGTTCGGCAACAAGTCCGTCCGCGAGATCCCGGGATGCGCGGCAAGGCTGGTTATCCCCCAGCCGTTCGCGTCGCTGCGCCGCTGCAGTTCGAGCGCGAACATCAGGCACGCGAGCTTTGACTGGCTGTAGGCCGCCATCGGGCGATAAGCGCGCTCCGCCTGCAGGTCGTCGAAGTCGATGCGGCCGCTCCGTGCCGCCACGCTCGACAGCGTGACCACGCGGGGCTCGCGCCCCCGCCGCAGTAAAGGTAGCAGGTGGGCGGTGAGCGCGAAGTGTCCGAGGTAGTTCGTTGCGAACTGCAACTCGTAACCATCGCTTGAGGTCTTGCGCGTCGGCGGGTTCATCACCGCGGCATTGTTGATCAGCAGATCGACGCCCTTTAGGTCGCCCACCATGCGCTCGGCGAAGGCGGCAATCGAAGCAAGGCTTGCCAGGTCGAGAATCTCGAAGCGGACCCTGCCGTCCGGCGACTTTTGCCGTATCGCCGCGATGGCTTGTGCACCCCTAGCCGGGTTTCGCCCGGCGACGATGACCTCAGCTCCCGCCTGCGTCAGTGCGAGCGCATCCTCGAACCCGAGGCCCCCTGTCCCGGTCACGATAGCAACCCGTTCCGACTGGGACGGCAGGTCCTTCAACGCCCAGTCAGACATCTGGGTTTTCCCCTTGCCCAAGGCCGAATCGCACTCGATGCAAAAATATTCTCGCACCGAGTGCAGCTTTGTATGTGCGGAATCGCATGCCAGAACGCGGGCATGGACATCGTGTCATCGAAGCCGAGTGGCCTGCGTGCGCGTAAGCGCCAGGAAACGCTGGAGCGGATCGCGGAAACTGGCCTGAGGCTCTTCAGCCGGAACGGCTATGAGGCGACGACCCTCGACGCCATCGCCGAGGGCGCCGGAATTTCACGTCGGACTTTCTTCCACTACTTCAAGTCGAAGGAGGAGATCCTTCTGGATTGGCAGTTGCGGGGGTTCAGCGCATCCCTTCGCAAGGCTGTCCTAGCACAGCCTGCCGGAAAGGTACCGGTGGAAGTGGTCCGCGATGCCATGCTGATGCTATCCGTTGGCTTTCGGACCCAGGAATTCATCAGCATCGACCGAGTTCTGAGGTCCAGCGAAACTCTCAAGGCGCGTAAGCAGGCGACCTATGGCCTGCATGAGCAGGCTTTGTATGCGACGCTTATGGAGCGATGGCCGGATCCTGACCGTGGCGCGACCCTACGACTCGTCGCGATGGCCTCGCTCGGCGCCATGCGTCTGGCAATTGAGGCGTGGATACAGGCGGGTGGAGATCGGCCGGTGGATTCCTTCCTGCACGCTGCGTTCGACGGGCTTGCATCCGAGTTCGGAAAGCCTTCTCGATAGCTTAGGACCCCATGCGGATGGACCCGCCGGGATCCGTTTGCGTCGTAAGTGTTCCCGGGGCACCGGCCTGGAGAGCTCTGAGCGTCAATCTGTTACGGTGAAGCGAGAACGCGATCTGTCGATGCCGGCCAACGACGGTCGGCGGGAGGCTGGCATGAAGCGATGCCTCGTCCTCGTGTTGGCAATGGTCCTGGCTGCCCAGCCGGCCTCGGCAGACCCGGTGGAGCTCTCCACTTTCCGCGACTTGGCGCGGCCGGAGCCCGCCCTGCAGGTCGCGTACGGCGAGGCTCCCGCTCAAGGCGTGGACGTGTTCCTGCCGGACGGTTCCGGCCCGCATCCGGTCGCGGTCCTCATCCACGGCGGCTGCTGGAGTGCGACCACCGCCGGTCGCGAGCAGATGCGCCATCTGGGGCCGGAGCTGACGCGGCGCGGCATCGCCGTGTGGAGCATCGGATACCGCCGCGCCAATGAGGCCGGCGGTGGCTATCCCAGCACCTACCAGGACGTAGCCTCCGCGCTCGACCGGCTCGCAGAGGAGGCGCCCACCCACCGGCTGGATCTCTCGCGGGTGGTGCTCGCCGGACACTCGGCGGGCGGCCATCTCGCGCTGTGGGCGGCCTCGCGCGGCTCGCTTCCGACCGAGAGCCCCATGTACGGGGCACCTCGGTTCGTGCCACGCGCCGTCATCAGCCTGGGCGGCGTAGGCGACATCGCAACGTTCGCCCGGTTCGTCCCGGTGCTGTGCGGACCCGGCATCGCGGAACGGCTCGCGCCTGCGGACAAGCTCGCGGAGGTCTCTCCAGCAGCCCTCAAGCCGTCAGCCGGGTCGATCGTCATGGTCAGCGGCGTGCTGGACCGGCTGGTGCCGCCCTGGGTCGCCTACGACTATGCCCGAGCCCTGCGGGGCAGGTCCGCGATCGAGCCAAGGTTGGTCAACGTCCCGGATGCCGGCCACTTCGACTTGGTCACACCGTCCGCCCCGGCCTGGCAGGAGGTCGGTCATTTCATTGAGGAGGCTCTTGCGGCCCCATAGACGGCATGCCCGCTGCGACCGAGGAACCTCCCGCCCTCGCTAATCCGGTTCACCTCGTTTCGAGACACCTTGAGCGTAGCCGCCTGAGCGCGCAGGCGGGCGCCCATCGCCCCGGTTGGTTCCTCGACCGTGCCGGGCATCTGGCCGCACCAGCGAGCGGCAGCGCCCGATGGCATCTGCCAAGGTGAGCGCTTACCTGCCGCTCAGCCGGCAAGCGGCACCGTGAATGGCGCAGTGAATGGGCACGGACATCGACGACGATACAACGTGGCTGGTGCGTACCCTGGCCCAAGAACCCGCAGGGTCTGACGCGGCCGTCGCGCTCATGGTCGAGCGCCTGCGCCGCATGGAGGAGGAAGCTCGCCTGGGCGGTGCGAGCCGGCAGGCATTGCAGAAGATTATGTCCGCCCGACGCGTTCTCGGGGACCCCGCCGACTTCGGGACGGTACCGACCGCCTTCAGCCCCGAGTAATCGCTCAGGCAGCCGATCGGTTGGGCGTTCGTCGCCTCAGTCAGGAAGCCGCCTGACACCCACGAGCATTTCCCCCACGCTTGGCATACACCGGTGAGGAGTCACCTGCACCACCCGCGTGGTCCTCACCACTCCGAGGACGTCTTCGGCGCCAAAAGGCAGGCAGACGATCTGCCCCACGCCATCGCGCCAGGAAGCTGCCTCAGCGTCCCACCAGCGCCCGTCTGCGATATGCCAGACGGCTTGCCCGTGCGGGCGCCGGCAGACCTCGCAGCGCCCGCCCACGCGTCGGAAGCGGATCGCGGCCGAGAGCTGCGGCCAGTTGATCGGGTAGAAGAAGCGGTGCTCGCGCCGGATCGGCATGCCGCCATCCTGGATGCCTGCCCAGCATTCTCGTACCGCCAAGCTTGAGCCCACGCTAGTGAGTCTGGATAATCGGTTGCATCAAGCCTACTCTTCGAACCGTGCCGACAGCGCCGTAGCGCGTCGGTTGATCCTCTGAGGGTGCGCCTGCGCGCAAAATCGAGAGGAGCCCTAGACGCGGATCTGCCCCTGTTCCGCTGAGCAAGGGAGCGTAACCGCTCAGCAGGTACTGGCGATGCACACCCGATTTCGGCCTGTCCGCTTCGCCGAGAGTTCGCGTTCGAGCTCACGGTTTCGTTCGCTGGCGCGGGCAGTTTCAGCAGCCAAGGCAGCCACAGCCTGGATCAGGCTCTCAGGCGTCGCGTCAGCGTTCATGCGCCCTGCCCAGTGCGCGAGAGAGGAGCCGCAGCTGTGCAGACCACTCTGACTGCTTGCAACCTTCTCGGCCAGATCGTGTGCGACCTTGGTAAGCGCGTCAGCCTCGCTGCTGACTGTTTCCATCTCGGCTAATCTCTCGTTCGTACTCATAAAGGCACCGCTGAGGCCTTCGAGCAACTCATCCGATATAGGCTGTCCATTCGCCATAGACGCATTAAGCTGCTCATTGAGGTGTAAGTTTGAGCGGCAGTAATACACAAATAGGACCTGGTAGGCTCGAATGGCAAGCCACAAGGGAGGGCAGGTCCATTTGTTTGCTGGCTCCTCATTTTGAGTGATCATAGTCTGAAGATAAGCATATATACCTCTAGCTGAAATGCATTAATGAAATTTAACATCAGCATAATGCAGGTTTCCTACGCTTTTATCCTCCTCGCGGTGTCGCCGAGCCATGGGCGAGAACAGCAGGTCAGAGGTTGATGTCAGCGGCACACTCGTTCGTGGCAACATCGATCGCGTTTTCCAGGCGCGAGACTGCTGCAAGCTGCTGCCTGAACGGTGCCCTGCAGCCGTGCAGCCGCTCTACGTGTTCGACGCCCGCTGCGATAAAGTAAAGCGGATATCTAGAAATATCTTCAAATCCAGCTGCGTCCGCCATGTCGTACACATCGATAAGCTTGCGATGGGCACGCTTGAGGGCGTGGTACGACTTAATGAGAGCAGCTTCGCAGCATGTCATGCGTTTCTCTCCCAGGGGGTGATGCTCAGTCATTTGGCTCGCTGATTATCGAGAAGGCCTACGAGTGGCGGATAAGAGATTTCAAGACGAGGGCATCAAGACTGCTGGATAAAAAGTATTGTCACCTCGAGACACTCAGCAGATCCTGCGCGCGGATCTCGAGGCAGGGAAGCCGCCCCTGCCGAACAGCTCAGGGCGGGTAGTACGTCAGCTCGGCAATCCAGTTGTGGTTGGGCCCTGCATGCTCGGCAGTGCGATGACCGCTGACATGGGCGTGGCGCCCAACATGCAGCGACGCGACAAACCCGAGCAGCAGGACAAGAACAAGCGTGACAGTGTCCGTATACCGGCGTGCGCTGTGGATGCCGATGCACCCAAGGGTAAAGCCGGCTGCAAGGAGAAGCGGGATGAGCGTGTCGCGCGACATCAGAGGTATCGTCGTGCGCCTCGAAGCCGGCGTCTTGCTATCTGCCCTGCGTCCAAGTGGGACGCGAGATCGCAAATAATAGACGTCCGAGAGGGCCTGGAGCATCCCTCCGTGCCTTCGCAGCCCTTTATTCCGCCGACGCAATCGAGATCGCGGAGGCGGCATGAGCGCGGTGCTGTTGGCGTTAGGCTGCGAACCGCTGCTGGCGAGCTCCAATCATCTCGTCGCTCCGCCAAACTACCTCACAAACGCCAGAGCCGAAGCAGGGCGCATTCAACCCGAAGGTGTCCGGCACCTCCGCCGTATCCAGGAAGAGGAGCCTAACTCCGACTTCCGAAAGGACGTACACGACACACGGCAGCGTCGTGTGCTCGTTAACGGTGATGACGCCGCTTTGGTTCACGTAGGCACGCGGTCCGCTTCAACGATCAAGCATTCTTGCGCCCCGGGAAAACAGTTTGACGGAGCAGTATGGACGAAACGCCCGAAGGAACCGTGTCCAACAAGCATCGACTTTCATGAGGATTTTGGGCTGATCTGGCCCACTGCATCGCACTCCGGCAAAGCCGGGGGCTTTTTATGATCTGGGCCGCTCAAAGCTGCTGTAGGGATCGCTCACGCAGTCCCACTCTTGACCAATACCTACAGGTATTCCGCGCTCTGCTCGCGGTCGAGCTGCCGGTCAATCTCGGCGAGGCCGATGCCGCGATCTGGTTCTCGCTCTTCTCGGTCGATAGCCTGCGCGCTCACACGGAGGCCTTGGAGCGACTGTCGCGATCCAAAATCATTTGGCAAATTTTCGACATCTGGAAAACTTTGATCAGTCAACATTCACACAATACGGCGCAAATTTCTACGTATCTCGCTACCTCAGATTGTCTATATCGCAACCTGGTGAGGGTACGGCGGTGGTTGACCGAACTGGGCAGGCGTACTCTCGCGGGCTCATGACCGGAGGATGGTCATGTCGCGGAAGAAAAAACGCTGGGCGAACTTGAGGAGATGCTCCTCGCGCGTTTGCGCGAACTGCCAAACGGCGAGCGTGGCGAGGGAGTGAACATCGTGATGTCGGATCGCGAGGATGGCGATCCGGGCGTCGGTGTTTCTTGGAATGGAACCGGCGCGAACATGCGCCCGCTTATCGGCCATGCCATCGCGTATGGCAGCGTGCTGGTTCAGCAATACCAGGTCATAGACGATCCAAAGGATGAAGCGTTGGCTCACGCGACGAGCTCCATCTGAGCAGGCAGCTGCTCCCAAGCACCGGGCGTCTGCATGGCTTCCCAGTGGTCGGCCATGCCGCGCGGTGTGTTCTGCGGGCGGCTGTGGTTCTGCGCGATGTTGGTGCTGTCGATCGAGGCGAACGACCACTCCCGGCCGGCGCACTGCATGCCGCGCAGCAAAACCGCGTCCGACCGCCCTCATCGCTGAGCTACCGACCGACCGCTCCCCTCAGCTACTCGGATCTGGCATTCCGGCTACCCATGGCAGCGATCATGCAGTAGTCTCGCAGCTGGCCCGGCCCGAAATGCCGGTCAGGTCAGGTCGTGCGATAAAGCACATTCGGCGACGCTGGACTTGTTATAATGTATTCATCGTGGCGCGCGCATGAGCTTTGTGCGCGCATAGTTTATTTGCAGCATGACAAGCCTGTTCCACTATGCTTTAGGTGCACTTGGGTGGGGCGCACTCGCGGTCTGGCGGGCAATGGCACACACCTGGTACGTCACAGCTATTGTCTTGGCGGTGGCAGCGCAAGCGGCCTCGGCCGACGACGCATTTCGCGGCCGAGCTACGGTTCTCGATGGCGACACCCTCGTAGTGCGAGGCAAAGTCATAGGGCTGCGCGGTGTTGTGGCGCCGCGGTCAACGCAGACCTGCGAGACAGCAGGAGGGCAGAGATACCTCTGCGGGAAGATCGCGGCTGAGGCGCTCGCGGCCCGGATAGGCGACACAAGCCTTGCCTGTGTCGTCGGCCAAGCCGATCCGCACGGACGCGCGCTCGCCACATGCCGCAAGGATGGCGAGGATCTTGCCGCTTGGCTGGTGTCTCACGGCTATGCCGTGGCCGATCGCCATGCCTCAACCGACTACGTTCCAAACCAGAAGCAGGCCTGGGCGAAGCGCAGAGGCCTGTGGGCGGGCGTCTTTGAAGATCCGACCACGCAGGAGCGGCAGGCGTACTCCGCAAAAAGCCACGTCGTCGATGCGGATCCTGTCGATCCCGTGACCACGGCTGCAATACCTGCATCCGTGAGGGGGAAGCGTTAGTCCGGGTGTCTCGGCCAGCCACGATCTAGACTGTGGAGATCGCAGTTTCAGCTCAACGCAGAGGGGTGGCTTCGAACCCGCTTAACGAGATCGGAGCGCAGGCTCCACTCCTGCAACGGAGATGAGCCATGCGGTCGTGGATGGCGGTAGGCGCGGCGGCTGTGGCCCTGGCGGCCAGCATTCAGCCGCAGAGGCACGTGGACATGGGTTTGGCGGCCTATTCTGAGGACGCGGCACCCGACCCGAGCGCGGCAAAGGAGGCCGGACACCGATCTCGGCTACCAGGCCGAGGCCGACGCACGACGAGTTTGTAAGGGCTTGGCCCGCCCGGCTGCCCACGCAGTGCTCATGGCCGAGCGCACAGGCGGCATAACCGGTTTCTCGGCTTGCACACGCCCGAGGGAGACCAGTGCGACGTGCGCAAACATGATTCGCCATGACATGCTGATATCACGGCCGCTTCTTCCAGGTCCGCTTTTGGCCTCAAAGCGGACATCCGAACGGGTAGGAAGGATGGTCGGGAAGGGGTCGTTCGGCACCCTGGGGGCGCGTGCACAGGGCCCAGATGTGCTTCGGCTTCAGGGGCGGTTTGGGGCTGACGATACGGCCACGGTTCCATCATGAGTTCGCATGCCGCTTGTATGGCTATGTGCCAAGAGCCGCCTGCCGAACTTGCGCATCTAACGGTCCGCTCATGAACTAGACGCGGATACCTCTGGACTACGTCGTGCACGTGTCGGCTGGGTTCCTAGCCGAACGCGGTGCCAGCTGGGGCCTGCACTCTGTGCAGGGCCGCCCTGCGCAGTTATGGCCCAATGGAAAGTGGCTTGGAGGCACCGCTGCTCTTGCCGCACGAGCCGGGCTGCAGTTTCCTTCCGGCATGATCCAATCCTAACTTCTCACTCCGGAAGGAAGATCTCGCGATAGTAGCTCGGCACGGACACGATCCCAACAATCCTCTCGCCGCTGACCTGAAGTTCCGATAGCCGACCTCCCACAACCGAAAACTCGAGCGCTCTCGCCTTTGGTCCGTTGGGATGCGTCGTGTGGACGAGGTCGTCGACCTGATCGACCTTGTAGATGCGGTAGAAGGTGGGTTTCAGCGCCGAGTAAACGCGCGGCTCGATGTGCTTTCGGACCCCGACCCCGCGCTCGTAGGCGATCTGCACTTGGATATGGTCGCCGGCGTCGGACGCTATATTCCAGCGCTCCTCCACGGAAGCTGGCACATCACCCTGGTTGCTGGACCTGCGCTCGACTGCAGCACGAGCTGGCTTGTAGACGCCATAAGCTCCTGGGGCGCTGGCCGGTGGGGCTGCTAATCCGTCGATGATGACAAAGGCTGTCAGACCCTCTTGCTCGTTTTTGGCTGGGACGGCCACAACAGCAAAGCGGTCACGTGCCGGAAGTGGCTGTCCGTTTGTGTCGCTGGCCGCAATCCCCTCAATCAGCACAATGACGAGGTTCGCGTCCTGCAAGAAGCCCGTGGCGGGCTGAGGGACCCATCCGTCTGGCAAGAGCCGCTGTAGTGCCTCTGTGTCGGCCTTTAGCCAGACGTAGAGGCGTTCCTCAGTGCTCATATGCGTGCGCATCATTCGCTCCCCGCCCCGCCGATTTGATGCACAGACCGTCGTGTTTCTCGGCTCCGAACAATCAACAGCTCGCGCCGCTCCGGCACTTAGGAATGCTCCGATCAGAGTGATCAGGATTGTGCGCATAGCCGTCTCCGACGAACGGGATGATGCGCGTCGACAAGAGCGATGGCCAGCCTTCACAAGCTCTGGGCCTACGATCGGCCTCAGCCCCGGCCTCCGTTATTGTCGCGAGATGGAACCTGACCCCGCAAGGTGCCACCAGGACCTATGCAAGTGTTCGGTTAATGCAAATCTGCGCGGCATCTCAGAGCTGCTCAAGCGCCGGTACATCCCCCCCGAACCAGTTGCTTCTGATCAGCCGTTCCGCCTCGCTTGCGGCGGCTTTATCGCCTCGCGCCTCGGCCACCCTCAGCAGGCCTACGGCCGCCCAACCGTTGTTTGGCGAATGTCCGAGCGCCGTGCGAAGCGCAGCCTCTGCCTCGTCCAACCGTCCTTGCGCCAACAGCGCTGCACCAAGCGATTGGTGAACGGGGTAGTACCAAAAAGGTGGCTCCATATAGGGCAGCAACTCCTGGATCGCCGCAGCCTCCTTGAAGAGGGCAGTCGAGCGGGCATGATCGCGGGTGCTCTGGGCTACCCTGGCCTCTACGAGCTTCGCGGCGATGGCAAGAACGTCCGGTGCCGGGACGCCCACAGACACAAGGGCGGCGATCTCCGACCGCTGAGCCAGCTTACGGATCTCCGCGGCTTCCGACTGTGCTTGGTCAGCCTGTCCGAGCCGCGCGAGGGCAATGCCGCGGGCGTAGTGCCAAGTCGCGCGAACGAGCGGGAAGTTCGTGGCGGGGGCAGGCAAAGCCAAAATGGTGTCTGGGGACGAGAACCGCGCATGAGCGCTGTAAGGCGCAGCGGCGATCGGCTGCGACCACGGGACCTCACGCTGAGCTCGATCCGACACCATCCCGGCGAGCTTTTCGGCCGCGGCGAGCGCGGTCTGCCCATCTCCGCCCATCATGGCCGACGCGAGAAGGAAGTGGACGTTGTGGGCGTAGTAGGCCTCCGAATAGAGGAGGCTCGCGCCGCCTCGCCGGATCAGCGCCTCGTCAACGGCGGCGGCCTGTAGGTTCGCGTCGAGGCTCTCGCGCCAGCGTCCGACGCGATACCAGATGTGGCTCGGCATATGCACGATGTGTCCGGCGCCCGGCATTAGGCCGGCCAACCGCTGGGCATGTGGAATGGCTCGTTCGGGTCGATGGGACGCCTCGACTGCGTGGATGTAGAGGTGAACGGCCCCGGGGTGATCGGGTGATGGAGCGAGGGCTCCTACCTGGCGCTCACCAAGCACGCCTTCGATCAGTTCGATCATCCGCCCTGCTTCGCCTTTGGGGGTCTGGCCATTGTCCGTCCAGTAATCCCACGGACTCAGGTTCATCAGAGCGTCTGCCGTGAGCAGCGCCACTTCCGGGCTCTCGGGGAAGCGGGCCTGCACGCCCTTCAGCTCGTCGGCATAGGCGTGGTCGAGTGACCTGCGGTCGACATTCTCATCGGGTGAGTAGCGCTTCGCGAGCGCAGCGATGAGCGCCGCGCTAATCGGTCCCGAGGATGGGGCCAAGCGCTTCGCTTCATTGAGGGCAACTAGTGCTCGCGCATTCGCGTCGGCCTCGATCGGGAAGTTGATGTGCGGGCCAAGCACCCAGGCCTCGCCCCAGAAGCACATGGCGCAGCTCGGATCGAGCGTCTGTGCAGCCCGGAACGCCCGAGCAGCCTCGGCGTGATTGAACGCCCAGGCAAATCGATAGGCCTGATCGAAATAGGCAGCCGCCTCGGCGTGTGCCGGGCGGGCCTCTGGCCAAGTGTGCCGACCAAGGTTGTCATAGAGCGGCGGCGGCTCGGAAGAGGTCGGCGCGGCCGCTCCTTTCGGCAGGTCGTGGCTATAGGTCCCGAGTTCGTTACGGGCGGCTGGGCGGGGATGACCGTGGTTCTGGGCCTGCGCGGTCACAATTCTGACTGAAGCGCCCGAAGGCCTCGGCTGGAGCAAGGTGTGGAGAAGCCGCACGCGCGGGCTGTCGTGACTTCCGAGCGGGCAAGCGATGCCTTCGCTTTCCACCAATAATACGCTGATCACGGTGGTCGTGATGAGAGCGCGGCCGATGGGCCACGAAGACCGTTGGACGACGTCGATCATCGGAACCTCCAGAGTTCACCGACCTTCGCCTGGTTTCGATCCTTCGCCTGATGCTGACATGCCTGCGCCTCGGCTGAAGCACAGAATTTCTGCAGCGTAGGTCTGGCCGTTGCCGACCATCGGCCTTCGCGCCGATCAGAGGACACGAAGGTAGAGGGGCCACTCCCTCAGGATGTCCGCCCGTGTCTTTTTGATGTCAAGTGTACCCTTGCCTGCGCCGCCCTCTTCCCCGTCGGCCAAGCCGAAGGGGCGCTCATGCCGCTTCGCCGGGCAGCTCGACCTCTTCGTAGCCGAAGGCTAAACCATCAAAGCGCACAATCGGCGTTGCCTCCGACGGTCAGGTCCTTCAGGGGCTGCACGATGTCCGTCCTGACCGACCGCCAACGCATCGAACTCGCGCTGCCCGCCTACCTGCTGTTCGCGCTCAGCAAGCTGCCGGGTGTGTTCGCGCCGTCCGATCCGGCTCTAGCCGAGCGAGCCGAGGCCGACATCGCTGCGCTGTGTGAGGACTTGCGCATCGCGTGCATGGAGCCGTTCACCGATCTGGCTCCGCGCAAGCAGCAGGCGCTCCTGCGCCGGCTCGATCGCATCGGAAAGGATGTGATAGCTGAGTGGGCGGATCGGTTCTCGCTCAGCCTCGTCTTGACGCTCTGGTACTTCCTGAAGGACCTAGTCGACCGGGAGGTGCTGATCCTGTGGCAGGGCTCGGCCATGGATCGGGCGGTGCACACGCTGCTACCGATGTTCGAGCATGGCTTCGAGCCGCAGAAGCCGGACGCCGCAGCTCAAGGGCAGGCCATCCGTCTGCTCGCGCGTCTGCGTGCCGAAGGGCTCTACGGCTGATTGGGCACGTAGCAACTTCGCTGTAGCCTTCCATACTGCGCTCTCTAGCGAACGGACTCTCCTAAGCGTGAGGGGATGCTTGCGACCTCCTCCGGACTTTCAGCGGAAGTCCCGCGAGGGTCCACTTGGGGTCAGGAGTTCGTATGGCGACTTGTCGGCTACGCGCCAAAAGCCGACCTCTATCCTTGGGCTGCATCAGGTACGCTTTTCGGCCATGAGCAGACCTTCTTGGCAAGCCGAGAAGGCCGATCCCCGCTCTTATAACCGACCCGCGAGGGTCAGCCACACGACCGTAAGCTCGACCGGGTGGAAGTCGACGCTAAAGCCGACGCTGGTGCGCAGCCCGTCGGTCTAGGTGAGCGGTTCTCCTCGTAGGAGCGGGCAAGAGGAATACGAACTCTGCCTAAGTATTATATCCGAGGGAGGGTTTGAAATTCTTAATCTGTATCGAGATGCGCTTCAAATAATTTGCGATCGAACTTCGTGCTCGATGCAAATTTTTCTGTTGATAGGAATGTACGGTCATAATTTTATCTTATTGCCCTCGGAATGTCAATCGTAATCTTTGTTCCAATGTTTTCTTCGCTTTCCAACTCAATCCGTCCATGGAGCGTTGAGGTGACAAGATTGTAGACGATGTGCAGACCAAGGCCCGTGCTGCCCTTATCACGCCGCGTGGTGAAGAACGGATCGAAGATCCGCGGCAGGTTTTCCATTGGAATGCCCTTGCCATCGTCGCGGAAGACGAACCGGATCTGCGCGTCGCCAAGGCGGGCCACATCAATCGTGATTTTGCCTGCGTGACCGTCGGGAAAGGCATGGATCACGGCGTTCAGCGCGAGATTGCTGACGACCTGCGCGAGGGCTCCTGGATAGGAATTGAGGACGATCCCGTCGGCGCAGGTGAACCTGACCTGGTGGCCCTTGCGGCGCAGGAGTGGACCGAGGGTACTGACCAACTCGACGAGCCAATCCTGGACTTCGAAGTTGCGCAGGTCCCCCGCCGCCTGGTCGGTCGCGACCTGCTTGAAGTTCTGGATCAGGTCGGCGGCGCGCATGAGGTTCGAGAAGACAAGGGCCGATCCTTCGCTCAGCCGCTCGATGCCCTGGATCAGGTCCGAGCGGCGGACCTGTCCCGAATTGACCGTTCGGCGCAAGTCCGCGAGATTGTGGTCGAAGGCAGTCGAGGTCGTGAGCGCCAGGCCGATTGGCGTGTTGATCTCGTGGGCGACGCCCGCCACCAGCTGCCCGAGCGCGCCGAGCTTCTCCGCCTGGATCAGATGGGCTTGTGCCGCGCGCAGCTCGGTGAGCGTCGCCTCAGAGCGCTCCTTTTCGACCTGCAGCTCCTGTCTCGTCCGGAATTGGCGTCGCGCGCGGAATTCACGGGCGCCGACACCGTAGAGCGAGAGCGCGTAGGCCGCGCCGATCTCGGCGTTGTTGACCAGGGCCAAGCTGGGGTTGTCGTGCGTCGCCACCGTCTCGAAGAGGGCAAAGCAGGTCCATGTCAGGACGGCGAAGACACCGAACGAGGACACCCGCAGGGGGAGCAGCGTCGACACGAACAGGATGACCACGATCATGCCCGCGGCGCCGTGATCGAAGCTCGGCCGGAGGAAGACGTAGATCACGCTGAGCATGCAGCCCGGAACGACACAGTACACGAGGTAAATCTGCTCTGCCCAAGGCTGCATGTCGGGCCGGGCGAGCAGGAGGGTTGCCGGCAGTAGAACCAGAAGCGCGACGCCGAGCCGGATCGCGGTGGCCACGGCCCAGGCATCCGGGCTGAGGATCCAGTCCATAGCCGAAAAGGAACAGTACACGAAAGCGCCGAGCACCATCGCGGCCCGGGTGCGGCCCAGGTCGTCGAGGGTGAATTGCTGGACGAATTGCCTCTCCTCGCGGGAGTCTTCGAAACGGAGGCCGAGCTTGAGCAGCAGCCTGGGAATCCAGTCTCCCCATCTGGGCTGAAGATTGTTAGGGCTCATGCCAAGACGAGGTCCCGATACATTGTCCGAACGGAAGCGCGCCTGCCGCGCCGATCGCACCTCTGACGCAACAACCCGCGCAACACGGCTGCAACGCGCCGCTCCTACATGGCTGCCGACAGTACGGCCAGCGAAGGCCGCGCGGGGAACGACAATGCTTCAGATCATCACCAGACTGATTATCGTTGGCAGCAGCATGCTCGCTATGGCCTACGCGCCCTCGCTCTCGCCCGCGAGCGCGGCCCCGGTCGTACTCATCCGCGTCCCGGCATGTTGAGGGCAGTAGCCATGAACGTCCTCGCCACCCTCATCCTCTGCAACTTCGTCAGCGCGACGATCCTGCCCCTGACCGTGCTGATCAGTGATTGAACTTGCGCTGCTCGGGACGCTAATCGCCGTCCGGGCGGAAGACGTAGCCCAAGCCCCGCACGGTGCAGATGAATCTGGGATTGGCCGGATCCGGCTCGATCTTCTTGCGGATCCGGTTGATCCGCACGTCGATCGCGCGGTCGAATGCGTCGGGGTCGCGCGCATCTGCAAGGTCGAGCAGACGCTCCCGGGACAAGGCCCGCTTCGGGTGGTCGGCGAAGGCTTTCAGCAGATCGAATTCCGACCGCGTGAGGGCCTGCTCTTCGCCGCGCTCGTCGCGCAAACGCAGGGAGTCCAGTTCGAGCCACTTTGTGCCGAAGCGGACCAGCCGCCCCACTTCCGGGGCCGGCGCTGTTTCAGCGGGAACGCTAGCCGCCGCTCCCTGCACCCGCCGCAGAACCGAGCGCACGCGGGCGACGAGTTCGCGCAGCTCGCACGGCTTCGGCAGATAGTCGTCGGCGCCCAGCTCCAGCCCAACCACGCGGTCGATGGCGCTCGCCGTGGCAGTGAGCATGATGATCGGGATCACCGATCGCGCCTTCAGGTCGCGCACGATCGAGAGTCCGTCCTCGTCGGGCATGTTCAGGTCGAGCACCACGAGATCCGGCGTGCGCTGCGCGATCGCGGTCCGCAGGGAACGCCCGCCGTCGCAGAGAGTAACTTCGAATCCGTGCATCTTGAGATAATCGCCGACCATCGCGCGAGCGTCAGCCTCGTCATCGACGACAAAGATATGGGCTGCGCCTGTACTCATCGATCCCGTCGGCACCCGGCGCCAATCGTCGTCGCGCGACTGCGCGACGGACTGATCAGCTGGATCAGGTATACAGCATGGCCAGGCCAAGCCAAGCTGCAGGGTCAGAGCTCGACCACATTGTCCCAAGCGGATTTGCTTGTTGCCCCACTGGTCTGCTCGCATAAGGACGGGCCCTTGCTGAAAATGGAATTCTGTTGCTGACACGGGCGGCACGGAGTCTATCTTTCGCCACCATCCCCGATCGTTCCATCCGGGCCGGTCAGGATGGTTGCCGTGTGCGGGCGTGCGCAATCCATGGATGACGATATCCTACACCTGATCCCGGACGAGGCGGACGAGGCGGTCCCCCACGCCCGGCCCTGGACGATCGCGGTGATCGACGACGATCCGGCCGTGCACGATGGCACCCGTTACGCGCTCGGCGGATACGCCCTCGATGGACGCGGCCTCGAGATCCTGTCGGCCCACTCCGCCGCCAAGGCGCGCACGCTCCTATCCGAGCGGCGCGACATCGCCGTCGTCCTGCTCGACGTGGTGATGGAGACGGACGATGCCGGCCTCCACCTCGTCGAGTACATCCGCCGGGACCTCGGGAACGAGACAGCGCGCATCATCCTGCGCACCGGGCAGCCCGGTCAGGCCCCCGAGCGACGGGTGATCGTCGACTACGACATCAACGACTACAGGGCGAAGACCGAGCTCACCGCCGACAAGCTCTTCACTAGCCTGACCGCGGCCCTGCGGGCCTACCAGCATCTCAAGCGCCTCGACGACACCCGTCGCGGCCTGGAGATCATCATCGATGCCGCCCCGACGCTGCTCGACCACAAATCGCTGCAGCGGCTGTCCGAGGGCGTGCTCACACAAGTGGCCTCCCTGCTTAACGTGGCCTGCGCGGGGATCCTCGTGCTTCGCGAGAGCGACGCCTCCGCGCAGCGCTTCTCGGTGCTCGCCGGCTCCGGCCTGTACAGCGACTACGTCGAAAGGAACCCTCCTTGGCCGCTCGACCCGCACATCCAACCGATTGTCGAGATCGCCTTCGAAGAACGGCGCAATAATTTTGGCGACCATTGGTCGACGCTCTACTTGCAGACCGCGAGCGGCAGCGAAATCGTCGCGCTGATCGACACCGATCGCCCGCTCTCGGACACCGACCGGGCGCTCATCGCGTTGCTGACCAGCCGCCTCTCGATCGCCTTCGATAACGTCATCCTCTACGAACAATTGCAGCGGGCGAACGTCACGCTGGAGCAACGGGTGGTGGAACGCACCGCCGAGCTGATCCGGGCCAACCGGCGCTTGGCCGCGCAGCGCTCAGACCTCCGTCGCGCCAACAGCCTCAAGACCGAGATCCTCGGCACCGTGGCGCACGATCTCAAAAACCCGCTCTCGGTCATTCTCGGGCGCTCCGAGATGCTGACAGACCTGATCGCCCTGGACCGCGCGCCGAAGGATCAGCTCGCCACCCAGGTCACCTACATCCGCACTTCGGCGACCCGCCTCCTCGGCATGATCGACACCCTGATGGCGGACGCAATGACCGATGCGCTAGACATCACCCTGAGGCGCGAGCCGGTCGACCTCGCCGCGCTCGCCCGGGAGGTCTGCGAGGCGAACCGGCCGCTCGCAGAGTCCAAGAGCCAGCTCCTCCAGCTGGACCTACCCGAGGAGGCCTATATGTGCGGCGATGCCGAGCGCCTCCGGGAAGCCGTCGACAACCTCGTCTCGAACGCCATCAAGTACAGCTTCGTCGGAGGCACCATCACAATCCGCGTCGGGCGCGATGCGAGCGAGATCGTGTGCGCGGTCACCGATCACGGGCCAGGCCTCTCGCCCGAGGATGCGGGGCGCCTGTTCGGCCGCTTCCAGCGTCTCTCAGCCAAGCCCACGGGCAACGAGGGATCGACCGGCCTCGGCCTGTCGATTGTCAAGCGCATCGCCGAACTCCACCGTGGGCGCGCCGAGGCCTCCAGCGAAGGGCCGGGGCGCGGCAGCACCTTCTCGATCCGGTTCCCCTACGATGCCGTCGCACTGCTATAAGCCGGGCCGGACGCGCATTGTTGCGTCGCTCGTGCGGCAGCGAAACACTTCTCCGCCGGAACCTTCCCGAGACCGCGCGCGACGCAACACGGCCGTGAACAGGCCTGCTTAAACCCCGCGATCAGAGCGGGGCCCTGCGTCCCCGGAGAACATCGTCGGAGGGGATCATGGGCCACATTCTCGGTTTGGCGTCGGCCAGCGCGGCACTCACCACGGCCCTGGGCCTGCTCACCGGGATCATTCTGGAGCCCACGCTCCCGCCGCGGGCGCTCACCGCCGCGTCGACCGAAGCTGCCCCCGCCCGCGCGGTCCGGACAATCCCCATCGACGGCCGTTACGGTGGCGCCGCGGCCATGATTTCGCGTTGAGGGCGGGCGGGATGCACATTTCACAGGACGGCATCGCCGCCTCCGCGGACCGCGCTCTACTTCGGGCCGTGCTTAGGACCGGTGCACGCCTCGCCGATGGTACCGGCCGGGCGCCGCCGACGCTCCAAGAGAGGTTCGGCGTTGCGCCCCCAGCGTCCCATATCGCGGTCGCAGGGCCTCCCGCGGAGGATCGTGGCAGGCTCCCGAGCCGCCCCTCAGCGCGCGGTTCTGCGTTGGAAGAGGCGCAGCACCGCGTTGCCCCGAGCCACGGCGGCGTCGAGCGCTTGCTGCGGTGACTTAGCCCCGGCGAGCGCTGCCTCGATCTCCTCGGCCCAGAGGTCGCGAATCTGCAGCATGTTCCCGAGTCGAAGGCCTGCCGAATTGCGCGTCGGCTCCCGGCGCATGATCGCCCGGACCGCCACTTCGAGCTTCGGGTTCTGCGCGTAGAAGCCGGTGCGGCGCGCATCCTCGTAGGCGGCGCGGGTGACAGGGACGTAACCGGAGTTCTGGTAGAGCAGTGCCTGTTGTGGGAAGCTTAGCACGAAGTCTAGGAACGCGGCCACGCCCGCGTACTCGTGAGGCGTCTTGCCCTGCATAACGTAGAGCGAACCGCCGCCCAGGATCGCGTTCTGCGGCTCGGCGACGATGTCGGGATAGTAGGGCATTGGGCGGATCGTCCAATCGAACCGCCCGCGGACCGAGATCGAGCCGTACATGCTCGATGATGTCAGGAAGATCCCGCACTCGCCCGCGATGAAGCGCGCCTCTCCCCGATTGGTCCGACCTGCATAGGTGAATACGCCCGCGCGGTGCAAGTCGACGATGTTCTGAAGGTGTCGCACCTGGAATGGTCGGTTGAAGGCGAGCTCGGTGTCGAAGCCGTCGAGACCGTTCGAGCGTGTGGCGATCGGCCGATCGTGCCAGACCGAGAGCTGCTCGATGTGAGCCCAGGTGGGCCAAGCGGTCGAGAGCGCGCAGCCGGAGGGGTTCGCCCGATGCAGGGCTCGGGCGGCCTCGAAGACCTGCGGCCAAGTCGCGGGCAGCTGGTCGGGATCGAGCCCTGCCTCACGGAAGCGGTCGCGGTTGATCCACATCACCATCGAGGAAATGTTGAACGGCAGGGAAAGCATGCTGCCGTCCCGCCCGAGATAGTTCGTCGCGATCACCGGCAGGAAGGCCTCCGGGGCGATCGCGCGGTCGGCCTCCCGCATGACCTCCGAGACGGGCCGCACAGCACCGATAGCGGCGGCCATGGTGCCGTTGCCGACCTCGAAGACCTGGAGAAGGTGTGGGCCCTCACCTGCCCGATAAGCCGCGATGCCTCCGTTGATCGTCTCGGCGTAGGGCCCCTTGTAGATCGTGACGATCCGGTAGGCGCCCTGCGAGGCGTTGAAGTCGTCTGCGATGCGCGCCACCAGCGCGCCGTTCGCCCCGTCGAGTGAGTGCCAGAGCTGAAGCTCTGTAGTGGCGCATGCGAGACCCGGCAGCACCGCCAGGACAAGGCCGAGAAGGAAGCTGATCGTCGGGATCGTCCGGCTCCATATTCGAATCGACATCAGCCCAGGCGGCGAGGAAGCTGGAGACGCAGGGCCGTCCCGTGCCCGGGATGGCTGTGCAGGGCGATGCTTCCGGCAAGTCGGCCGACGACGAGGTTGTGGGCAATGTGGAGCCCGAGTCCCGTGCCGCCGCGGGCCCGCGCCGTGGTGAAAAATGGATCGAAGACCCGGCCAAGATGTTCGGGCTCGATACCAACCCCATCGTCGGCAATCTCGATGGTCAGCCAGTCGGGGGACGGAGTCACTGTCACGGTTACGCGGCCACCCTGGCGGTCCCGCAATCCGTGGTCGATCGCGTTCTTGATCGCGTTGGTCAGCACCTGGGCTAGGATTCCCGGATATGTGTCGAGGACTGTCCCCGGTGGACATATCGCCAGGATCTCGTGCCGCCCCGGGCGGGCGAGCGGGCGCAGGCTCTTCAGGAGATCCTCGATCCAGGCGCCGAGATCGATCTCCCGCCGTTCCTCTAGGGCCTGGTCGGCGGCAACTTGCTTGAAGCTGTGGAGGAGGCTCGAAGCCCGCATCAGGTTCGCCGTCAGGAGGCGGGATCCCTCGTGGATGCGGCCCGCATAGTGCAGGAGGCGAGAGCGTGAGAGTCGGTTGTCTTCCACGAGTTGCTGGAAGCTCTCCGAGTCGGCCTCGATCTGCGTCGAGGTCGTCAAGGCGATCCCGAGCGGCGTGCTGATCTCGTGGGACACGCCCGCCACCAACTGCCCGAGCGAGGCGAGCTTTTCCGACTGGATCAGGTCGTCCTGGGTCCGGCGCAACTCCGCCAGCGCCTCGTCGGCGCGCCGGGCCGCGTCGCGCCAGCCCTCCTCGCGGCGCCTCAGCTCGGCCAGAAAAGCGTTCGAAGCCCGGGCGATGTCGCCGAGCTCGTCCCGCCGCGTAGCGAGGGCGACATGCCCGATCGCCCGATCTATCCTCGCCCGCACCAGGGTCTCCTGAAGTGTGCGCAGCGGCCGGGTGATCGAGCGGGCGACCCCAACCACGGCGACCGTGCCGATGAGCAGTGCGCCCGCGGTCCCAGCGAGGAGCAGTCGGCGAATCGACGCGCCGAACCGCTCGGCGTCCTCGATGAAGGCCTGCGCGAGCGCGCGCGCGTTCTCGCTGATCAGCACCGCGCGCCGATCCATGTCGGCGATAAGAGCGTTTTGGTCGACTAGCTTCGCGACGGTTGCCGCGAGTTGCTCCCGCCAACCTTCGATCGCCGCACTCATCCCGCCGCGGATGCTTAACGGCATCGCGAGCGACTGTGCGCGACGAGCAAGTTCGGCCCCTTCCTGGACGGCGGACGACGCTTCCGCGATGCTGCGGCGCGCGAGCGCGGATGTTGATTGCTGCGCGAGGCGCAGAGCGGCCAGTGCTAGGCTCTGTGCGGTAAGTTCCGCCTCGTTCGACGTGACGGAGTTCCGGATCAGGCTCGCGACCTCGGATTGCAGCGACTGCTGCTGCGCTCGATTTACCCGGATCAGCCGATCGCACCAGATGATAAGATCGTTACCCGACTGCGTAGCACGGGTGAGCTCGAAGCCCTCCGCGATGACGCGGGTCAGGCCCGCCGAGGTCTCGCTCCTGACGCGGTAGCTCTGCAGCAGCACCGCCAGCTCGGCCGCTTCCGGAAAGCGCGCCTGCTTCCGCAGGACGTCCTGCAGCCGCATGCCGGCCTCGTTGAGCTGGCGAATGTCGCCGTCGAGCTCGTCGAACTCGATCTGAAAGACCGGTCGCCCGATGCGGGTCTTGTTCAGCTCGACGGCCGAGATCGCCTCGCGGAGGTCGCGCAGAGCGCTGACCAGAACTTGGTTTTTCTCGAGGGCCGCATCCTTGCTCGTGAGCACGGCGACCAGCGTACCGTTCTCGCCTTGCTGCCGTTGCCGCTCGGCATCGGTCAGCATGACAAGCGTCTCGGCGCGGTGGGCCATCTGTTCAGTGGACGTCCCGAGCTCGCTGTCGAGCCGGACAAGCGACCGCATCTGGCTTGAGAGGGCCGCGAGGTCGCGCCGGACCGTCTCGATGCGGCCAGCCTGTTCAGGGGTCCGTGCCACGCGCGCTAGCTGATCCAGCTGGCGCGTGGCGGCAGAGACGAGGCCGTCGAAGCGTTGGCGCGAGGCTTCGCGATCGACGACCACTCGTCCAATATAGTCGTCGCGAGCCTTGTTGAGCGATGTGAAAGTGTGGAACGTCTCGCTCGAAAGTACGGTTCCGTCCCGCGCTCGCTCCGCTTGGATTAGAAGTGCCCATGCGGCAAAGGCGATCAGGATCGCGATGACGACTGGGATGGCGCCGACGACAAAGACGCGCTGTGCGATGCCAGCCGAGCGAACGGAGTCCGGCAAGAGGTACGCTTTCTACTATGTTAGCACGAACACTGCGTATCGCATGCCCGCCGCATCCGTCCATACCCGGTCTGTCTGCTAGACTTGGCTCGGTGATGGCGTCGCCCCCAAGCAGCGTCTGTCGCTTGCTCGGTAGATGGCACGGTGCACGCAACACGCGAAGCAATCATCGCGACATCAAGCGCGCTCACAAGCCCCGCTCACGGCAGGACCGCAATAGGGCCGTGACACCGAGGGGCTTCTAAGATGACAACCAAGACAAAAATCTGGGGCATGAATGCGGCTAATCGCATAGTGGTCTGGGCCCTGCTGGCGAGCCTGGCGACTGCGCTCCTGCAATATGTCGAGGCCGCGGCTCTGCCCGCGCATTTCGTCTGACGGCCAAGGGCGAGTTATTCGGCCCGAGGCCCTGAAGCGAAGTAAGCCATAGGATAGTTCACGCCGGTGAGACGACCCGCCGGCTGCCAACCTCTTGTCGCACAAGTGGTTCAGAACTGGGTGCAGGCCCTGGCCTGAGCGAGATGCGACGAAGCTGCCGCCGATCAGCATGTGAGCAGGACGGCCACCCGTGTCCACCGAACCCATCAAGGGACCGGCCTCGTACTTCCCGTCCATTGAGAAGAGGTACGGCCGCCCCATCGGCGAATGGCAGCAGGTCGTCCGGGACCAGCTATACGACAGCCTAGCTGGACAAGGGTCGCAGGTGCAAACAAAGCATTGCTGTGGCTCTTCGCGGTGAATGTGTAGCTTCAGTGCGTGCGGTGAGATTCGATCCAAGCTTGTCGGCCGCATGCGTTCGCTTCGAACCAGCACCTTTCCTAGTCGCGGCGCGTTCTCCTGTCGCTAGGAGGAGAACCAACTA
>NZ_BPQM01000007.1 GCF_022179245.1 Methylobacterium gregans | reverse complement strand
GGGCCCGAGGCCGCGGTCGACGCGATGCTGGCGGCCTGTCGGGAGGGACCGCCTGGCGCGCGCGTCACGGACGTCGCGGCGACGGGGCGCCCCGAGGTGGCATCCGCCGGCTTCCGCATCCTGTCGTAGGACCGCCTCCGAACGTGCGAGGGCGGCATCCACCGCCGACCGCAGACAATCTGGAAACGGACATCGCTGAGGATGACCAAAGGCCTCGCCGACAGCACCGTGGCCGTGCGCGCGAACGCGTCTACTGCGACAGCAGGAGTTTGCCCGAGATCGGGCCCACGCCCTTGGGCACTGGCACGCTCGTCTGGCCGTAGTTCGCGTTCAGGTAGAGGTTCGGCCCCTCGTAGAGATTAACCTGCTGAGCCACCACGATCGCGCCCATGTGACTTTGCATACAGGCAAAGACTTCTAGCCGAGATGCCATAAGATATTGCCGACAGGGAAGTCAGGTCAGGAACCGGCGGCCATCATCCGCACCCCCGTCGCTGGCCCGTTGTTGAATCCGCTGCACAGCCCACTTGCGTCGCGAGCGGCCCCTCGCACGCTCCGGCGGCGCGGGCTTCTACCGGGGACGGCTTCCGGCCCCGGCACGCGGCTGATATGCCCCCGCGGCAACGATCCTCCGGCAGACCATGACCGACCTGAAGACCGCCGCGGCGGCATTTTCGCCGCTCGACCTCGGCGCGCTCCTGTTCTTCATCGCCGCCTGGACCAGCTATGCGCTCTCGGTCGGGCGGCTGCGGGGCCGGATGGTCTCGCTGTCACAGCTGATGAACCGGCAACGCGAGATCTGGGCACGCCAGATGATCCAGCGGGACAACCGCGTGGTGGACACCACGATCAACGCCTCGCTGCAGAACGGCACCGCCTTCTTCGCCTCGACGACGCTGATCGCGCTCGGCGGTGTGCTCACGCTCTCGCGCTCTGGCGACGACGTGCTGAACCTGTTCGGCGCGCTGGCGATCGGCGGCACCGCCACGCGGCTCACCTGGGAGATCAAGGTGGCGGGGCTCGCGGTCGTCTTCGTCTACGCCTTCTTCAAGTTCGCCTGGGCCTACCGGCTGTTCAACTACGGCGCCATCCTGATCGGGGCGGTGCCGCCGAAGGGCTCGGACGCGGGCGAGGCCGCGACCCTGCGGGCCGCCCGCCGTGCCGCCGCGATGAACATCGCCGCCGGCAAGCAGTTCGCCCGGGGTCAGCGCGCCTTTCTGTTCGCCCTGGCCTATCTGGGCTGGTTCGTCAGCCCCTACCTCTTGATGCTCACCACCGCCGCGGCGGTGCTGGTGATGTGGCGCCGCCAGTTCGCCTCCGAGATCCGGAGCGCGCTTCTGGAGGAGGACGAGGTGCTGAAGGAGAGCGCGCGATGAGCGGACCCGGCAAGAGTTCGGACAGGAAGCCCGGCCAGTCCGTGGACGAGGGCCTGATCGAGACGACGCTGCTCGACCTCGTGGACGGGCGCGGCGCGGGCAAGACGGTCTGCCCGTCCGAGGTCGCCCGCGCGCTCGGCGGCCCGCATCCGGACGGGTGGGGCAAGCTGATGCAGCCGGTCCGGCGTATCGCCGTGCGGCTGGCCAAGGCCGGCCGGATCGCGATCCTGCGCAAGGGCCGCCCGGTCGATCCGGACGATTTCCGCGGGGTCTACCGGCTCGGGTCCGCGGTCGCGGGGGTCGGGGCGGCATCCTCCGGCCCCGGGAGCCAGCCGGAGGTGTAGCCGGCGAACCGGTAGACCGCGAGGCCGATCCACTCCTTCACGGCGAGATCGAGCTGGAACAGCCCGTCCGAGGCGAAGCCGTTGTAGCGGAAGAGGTCGCCCCAGCCGCCGGTGCGGTAATCGACCGGAAAGGCGGTCACGCGAAATCCCGCCTGCCGGAAGCAGCCGACCGCGCGCGGCATGTGCCAGCCCGAGGTGACGAGGAGCCAGCGCTCCTCGGGCTTGGGCTGGACCAACTCGGCGCTGAAGCGGGCGTTCTCGTAGGTGTTGCGCGAGCGGCCTTCCAGGATGAGGCGCGAGCGCGGCAAGCCGAGCGTGTCGGCGTAGCGGCTGATGATGTCCGCCTCGCTGTCGCCGCCGCCCCGCAGGCTGCCGCTGCCGCCCGAGAAGACGAGGCGCGCCTGCGGGTAGCGCCGGGCCAGCGCCGCCGCGTAGGTCTGCCGCTCGTCCGCGTCGTTGCCGACGAACTGACCGCGTGCGGTGGCGATGCGCGTCTCGATGCCACCGCCGAGCAGGATGATGCCGGTGACGGGCTGGCCGTCGTCCTCGAAGCGCGGGAAGCGCTCCTCCAGCGGCAGCATCGCGAGCGCGGGAAGCGGGGAGAGGCCGCCGAGCGCCAGCCCGATCCCGGCGAAGACGACGAGGAAGCCGCCCGTCCCGCGCCAGCCGAGGCCGAAGAGCGCGGCGCCCGCGAGGACGCAGAGGATCAGGAAGTTCGACGGAGTGAACAGGAAGAAGACGAGCTTCGAGGCGGGGAAGAACATCGTCGCCTCAAAGAGTCTTGGTCTCGGCCTCGAACCGGGCGCGGGTCTCCGTGTCCGGCGGCAGCAGGCTGGCAAGCGCCGTGCCCTTCTCCGCCTCTCTGAGGAGCCAGAGGTCCAGCCGCTGCTGCTCGACGGCCTCGAGCGCGACCGCTTCGGCGATATCCGCGGGCACGACCACGGCCCCGTCCGGCCCAGCCACCACGATGTCGCCCGGATGCACCGCCGCGCCCGCGCAGGCGACGGGCTCGCCCGTTCCCGCCAGCGCGAGGCCCATGCCGCCTGGCGACCGGCCCGGATCGCGGCCCCAGGCCGGCAGGGCGAGATCGTCGGAGAGGCCCGCATCGGTGACGAGCCCGGCGACGCCGGCCCGGGCCAGGGCGGCGGCGAGGATGGAGGCGAAGGGCAGGGCGCTGCCTGCCCCGGACGCGTCGATCACCAGCACGGCGCCCTCCGGCACCTGCCCGATCGCCCGCGCGAGGTCGCCCGCGGCCTCGTCCCGGGCGGGGATCAGACGCATTGTGTAGGCCGGCCCGGCAACGGGAGTCGATGACCGGACCTCCAGGCCCGCGAAGACGTGGGCCCGCACGCCGCGGCGGACGAGCGCCCGGGTGAGGCTCGCCGGGCTCACCGCGAGCAGCGCGTCGCGCAGGGTCTGGTCGATCATGGGGAATCCTCGGGCAGGCCTACGGCGCGTTCGGCCCCGGCGAAGTGGGTCGCCGGACGGGCGCGGCAAGGACGGCCACGACGAAGGCGTGCGCGAACCGTCGTGAAGCCGCCGCCGCCCTTGCCCGGCCCGGCCCGGCGACCTATCACCGGCCCTCGACATGACCCAGGCCGCGCCCCCGAGCTTCCCCCACCGCCATCTCCTCGGCATCGAGGGGCTGACGCGCCCCGAGATCGAGGGCCTGCTCGACCGGGCGGACGCCGCCGTCGACATCTCCCGGCAGGTCGAGAAGAAGCGCACCACGCTGCGCGGCCGTACCCAGATCAACCTGTTCTTCGAGCCCTCGACCCGGACGCAGTCCTCGTTCGAGCTCGCCGGCAAGCGGCTCGGCGCCGACGTGATGAACATGTCGGTCGCCTCCTCGTCGGTGAAGAAGGGCGAGACGCTGATCGACACCGCCGCGACCCTGAACGCCATGCGGCCCGACATCATCGTGGTGCGCCATCAATCGGCGGGCGCGGTGCATCTGCTGGCCCGCAAGGTCGATTGCTCGGTGGTGAACGCGGGCGACGGCGCCCATGAGCACCCGACCCAGGCGCTCCTCGACGCGCTCACCATCCGCCGCAACAAGGGCCGGATCGAGGGGCTTCAGGTCGCGATCTGCGGCGACGTCCTGCATTCCCGCGTCGCGCGCTCGAACATCATCAGCCTGCAGGCGTTGGGCGCGCGGGTGCGGGTGATCGGCCCGACCTCGCTGCTGCCGGCCGGCATCGCGCGCTTCGGCGTCGAGGTCTTCACCAACATGCGCGAGGGTCTGAGGGGTTGCGACATCGTCATGATGCTGCGCCTCCAGCGCGAGCGCATGAACGGCTCCTTCGTGCCCTCCGTGAAGGAGTACTTCCGCTATTACGGCCTCGACGGCGACAAGCTGGCGCTGGCCAAGCCCGACGCGCTGGTGATGCATCCCGGCCCGATGAACCGCGGTGTCGAGATCGCCTCCGACATCGCTGACGGCGCCCAGTCGCTGATCCGCGAGCAGGTCGAGATGGGCGTCGCCGTGCGCATGGCGGTGCTCGAAGCCCTCGCGAGCCACCTGCCGAACGGGTGATGTCGATGTCCCTGCGTCCGCTCCTCCTCATCAACGCCCGCCTGCTCGACCCGGCCACCGGCCGGGAGACGCTCGGATCCGTCCTGGTCCGCGAGGGCCGCATCGCCGACGTGGCCCACGGCGCCGCTCCCGGTGCGCCGGAGGGCGCGGAGCGAATCGACTGCGGCGGCAACGTGCTGGCGCCCGGCCTCATCGACCTGCGCGCCTTCGTGGGCGAGCCGGGCGCCGAGCATCGCGAGACCCTGGCCTCGGCGAGCGCGGCGGCCGCTGCCGGCGGCGTCACGACGCTCGTCTGCATGCCCGACACCAACCCGGTGATCGACGGGCCGGCCATCGTCGACTTCGTGCTGCGCCGCGCGCGCGACACGGCCTGCGTCAACGTCCTGCCGGCGGCGGCCATCACGAAAGGCCTCGCGGGGCGGGAGATGACCGAGTTCGGCCTTCTGCAGGAGGCCGGTGCCGTCGCGTTCACGGACGGCCTGAAGGCGGTGACGAACGCCCAGGTCATGCGCCGGGCGCTGACCTACGCGCGCGATTTCGGCGCGCTCATCATGCAGCACGTCGAGGAGCCGGACCTCGTCGGCGAGGGCGTGATGAACGAGGGCGAGTTCGCCTCCCGCCTCGGGCTCGCGGGCATCCCGCGCGAGGCCGAGACGGTGATGCTGGAGCGCGACATCCGCCTCGTGCGGCTGACCGGCGCCCGCTACCACGCGGCGATGATCAGCTGCGCCGATTCCGTCGAGATCGTCCGGCGGGCCAAGGAGGCCGGCCTGCCCGTCACCTGCGGCGTCTCGGTCAACAACCTCGTGCTCAACGAAGGCGACATCGGTCATTACCGCACCTTCTGCCGGCTCGCGCCGCCGCTGCGCCACGAGAGCGACCGGCTGGCCGTGGTGCAGGCGCTCAAGGACGGCGTGATCGACGTGGTGGTCTCGGACCACAACCCGCAGGACGTCGAGACCAAGCGCCTGCCTTTCGCGGAGGCGGCCAACGGCGCGCTCGGCATCGAGACCCTGCTCGGCGCCGCGATGCGCCTCGTCCACACGGGGGATATCGGCCTGCCGCGCCTGATCCAGGCCCTTACCGTGGCCCCGGCCAAGATCCTCGGGCGCGAGGCCGGGCGTCTCGCCGCCGGCGCGCCCGCCGACCTCGTGCTGATCGACCCCGATCTGCCTTACGTCCTCGACAAGCGGCAGCTGAAGTCCCGCTCGAAGAACTCGCCCTTCGACGAGGCCCGCCTGCAGGGCGCGGCCGTGCTGACCCTCGTCGGTGGCCGCGTCGTGCACCGACTCCCAGAGATCGCGGTGGCGGCGTGATCGCGGCCGCCGACTTCGCGACCCCTGCGGTCGCCGCTTGCCTCGCGCTCGGCTACGCGCTGGGCTCGATCCCGTTCGGGCTGATCCTGACCAAGTTCGCCGGGCTCGGCGACGTGCGGGCGATCGGCTCGGGCAATATCGGCGCGACGAACGTGCTGCGCACCGGCCGCAAGGGGCTCGCCGCCGCGACGCTGCTCGGCGACGCCCTGAAGGGCACCGCCGCGGTGCTGATCGCCGCCCAGGTCAGCGAGACCGCGATGCTCGCGGCCGGGCTCGGCGCCTTCCTCGGCCACCTTTTCCCGGTCTGGCTCGGCTTCCGCGGCGGCAAGGGCGTGGCGACCTTCATCGGCGTGCTGCTGGGCCTCAGCCCGCTGGCGCTGCTCGCCTTCGCGGGCATCTGGCTCGGCCTCGCCTTCGCGCTCCGCTACTCCTCGCTCGCCGCGCTGGCGGCCTCCGCCGCGACCCCGCTCGTGCTCTGGGCCCTCGGCCGGCCGGCGGAGGCGCTGCTCTTCCTCCTGCTCGGCCTCCTGCTCTGGTGGAAGCACGCGCCCAACATCCGGCGGCTGATGGACGGCAGCGAGGGACGGATCGGTCAGAAGGGCTGAACGCACCGAGACTACTGTGATAGGGTTCCTAGGACCACGGTCCGGAACCCATGCCATGCAGCTCACCGACGCGCAGCGCATCGACTGGCTCCGGCTGATCCGCACCGAGGGCGTGGGCCCGCGCACCTTCCGCACCCTGATCAACCGCTACGGCGGCGCGGCCGGCGCCCTCGACGCGCTGCCGGCGCTGACCCGGCGCCAGGGGCGGCCCGTGACGCCGCCGTCGCGGGCCGAGGCCGAGGACGAGATCGCCGCCGCCACGCGCCTCGGCGCTTGGCTCGTCGCGACCGGCGAGACCGATTATCCGCGGCTGCTCCAGGTCACGGACAGCGCTCCGCCGCTCCTGGCGATCCGGGGCAGCGCCGCCGCGCTCGCCGCGCCCGCGGTCGCGATCGTCGGCTCGCGCAACGCCTCGGCACTCGGCGGCGCCTTCACCGAGCGGCTCGCCCGCGGCTTCGGCGAGGCCGGGCTGACGGTGGTCTCGGGGCTCGCCCGCGGGATCGACGCGCGCGCCCACAAGGCCTCGCTCGGCACCGGCACGGTGGCGGTGCTGGCCGGCGGCCACGACCGGATCTACCCGGCGAACCATGCCGGCCTCGTGGACGAGATCGTGGAGGCGGGCGGCGCCGTCGTCGCCGAGATGCCGATGGGCTGGGAGCCGCGGGGCCGCGATTTCCCGCGCCGCAACCGCATCATCTCGGGCCTCGCCTACGGCACGGTGGTGGTCGAGGCCGCGCGCCGCTCCGGCTCACTGATCACCGCGCGCTTCGCCCTGGAGCAGGGCCGCGAGGTCTTCGCGGTACCGGGTTCGCCGCTCGATCCGCGGGCGGAGGGCACCAACGACCTGATCCGCCAGGGCGCGACCCTGGTCGGTGAGGTCGACCATGTCCTCGCGGTCATCGCGCCGCTGGTCGGCGGCACGGTGCCGGAGGCGCGGGACGCCCCCGACCTCGCCGACCAGCCGGTCTTCTGGGACGAGATCGACCTCGACGGCCTCGTGGTGCCCGTGCCCGCCACCGGTCTCGACGCGCCTGAGCCGGAGGAGACGGCCGATCCCCGCGCCCGGCTGATCGGCGCGCTGAGCCCGAGCCCGGTCGGTACCGACGCGCTCGCCCGCGCCACCGGCCTCGGCGTGCGCACGGTGCAGACGCTGCTCCTCGAACTCGAGCTCGACGGCCGGATCGAGCGCCACGGCAGCGGCGCGGTCTCGCTGATCCGCTGACGACTACCGGACCAGCAGCTGGTACGTCACGAGATAGCGGAGCGCGCGGTCCAGGGATTCCGAGGGGTGCTTGTTCCGGAACAGGATCCGCTTCAGGTTGTGGCAGCAGGCTTGGCCGACGACCCGTCGGAGCAGACTCGTGCGCACGGCGATCCGATGCAACGCGGGTGCGCGATCGGGAATTGAACCATGGACCGCGGCGTCATGCGTGAGGAGGGCCGGAATGGCTGAACCGTGCTCGGGCAACGGAACTGAGATTCAGCGTCGGAGCCGGACACCCTACAGCGCGGGCTATCGCTCGGAGACCGCGTCGGAGCGCGCGCGGCACGCTGTCCTGAACCGCTTCTCCTACAGCGGCGGGTTCGACGGCTACGAGGGCCGCATGACGTGCCCGCCCTCGTGGCGGACGTCCGCGTTCCGCGACGATCAGGATCGCGGCGCGCGTTCCGCCGCGCGCGACGGGTCCCGGAACGGGTAAGGTTTCCGATCGATCGCTTCGGCCCCGCCGTCATGCCCCGGCGTGTCCACTCCGCTACGGGAAGACCGGAAACCGGTCGGTACCGCCATCCTCCGGCGCCGATGCCTGCATCATGTCGAGCGCGCCCTGGAGGATGTAGGCGGCGGCGAGCTTGTCCACGAGCTGCGCGCGCTTGGCCCGGGAGGCGTCCGCCTCGATCAGCGCGCGGGTGACGACCGCGGTCGAGAGGCGCTCGTCCTGGAAGAGCACCGGCAGGTCGAGGATCGGCTTCAGGTTGCGCACGAAGGCGCGGGTCGATTGCACCCGCGGCCCCTCCGAACCGTCCATGTTGAGCGGCAGGCCGAAAACGAGGCCGCCGACCTGATGTTTCAGGCAGAGGTCGCGCAGGCGGCCCGCATCCGGCGTGAACTTGACCCGACGGATCGTCTCCAGGGGCGAGGCGATGCGGCGCTGCACGTCGGAGAGCGCGAGCCCGATCGTCTTGGTGCCGAGATCGACCCCGATCAGGCGCGCGCCCGCACGGGACGCCTCGGCGAAGGCGCGCAGCTCCTCGGACCGGTTCTCTCGGCGGGCGTCCTGGTCGGGCATGGCACCGGCCTTACGGGGCTTCGTCGCCGCGCGCCAGTACTGCGGCCTCGATCCCGTCGAAGGTGGAGGGCAGGGGCGTGGCTGCCTCGCCGAGGACGGTGCGCACGCCCTCGCCCTGCAGCCGCCGGAACAGAGCGTCGAGGCTCTCGCCCCCGAAGCGCACGGTCTCGAGGTCGGGCGCCAGCAGCCAGATGTCATATTCGGGCTCGCCCGCCGAATCGTCGCCCGTCACGTCCCAGAACAGGAAGTGGCCGTCCTCGGTCTCGCCGAAGAAGCAGGCGCGCTCCAGCACCGTCGGGTCGTCGCCCTCGACCGAGAGGGCCGGCGGCGCATCGAGCAGGCCGATCGCCGCCTGGATGCTGTGGGCGATCAGCTCGGCGCGCACGACGAGATCGGCGGCCGGGTAGGGCAGGGGCGTAGCCACCCGCACGAGTTCGCCCGCGAGCCCTGCGCCGCACGCGCGGCAGAAGCTCCGGTAGGATCCGGGCAGTGGGAAGCCGAGCTCCCGCTCCGCCCGTGCGATCTCGGCCTCTTCCGAGGCGCAGCCCCGGCGCAGCTCCGCGAACACCTCAGCCCACATCCGCGCCTCTATCCCCGATCCGTCCACAGGCGTTAACCCCATCCGAGGTTCGACGTGGCGCAGACCGGCACGGTTCCGGCATAGGGTCGTTAACGTCTCGTTAACGCTCACGGAGGGCCCGCGCTTGACTGCCGCCTCGCCTCGTTCCGGCCGCCGCCTGCCGCGCAAGCACAGGCTGATGCTGCTTCTCGCGCTCCAGATCCTCGTCTTCGGCCTCGGCCAAGCGCACTTCAACCCGATGAAGCGCGGCATCGTGGTCGATGTCAGCACGACACCCAACCATGTGGTGACCTGAGCGCCCGGCACCCGCGCAGGGCCCGCCGGGGCGCGCGTTGCGGCGCCGCGAAGCCCGGTGCTATAGCCCGGCGGATTTCTTCGATCAGGCCCGCCCCTCTGGGGCGCGGAACGGGTGAGCATGTCGGTCGACGCACAGACGGTCAGGCGCATCGCGCATCTGGCGCGCATCGCGGTCTCGGAGGAGGAGGTCGCGCCGCTACAGGGCGAGCTCAACGCCATCCTGGCCTTCGTCGAACAGCTCGGCGCGGTCGACGTCTCGGGCGTCGAGCCGATGACCTCCGTCACCCCGATGGCGATGAAGAAGCGCGAGGACGTCGTCACGGACGGCGAGCGCGCGGCGGACGTGGTCGCCAACGCCCCCGAGACCGAGGACAATTACTTCCTCGTCCCGAAGGTGATCGAGTAGGCCGGGCACGGCCCGCAAGCCGGGGCATCGCCCGGCATCATGCTTGAGCGCCCGGCCGAGCCGCCGGGCAGGCCCCGCCGCCGCAGGGCGGACGTGAGGACGGAACACGTGAGCGAACTGAACGAACTCTCCCTCGCCGAGGCGCGCGACGGCCTGAAGGCCAAGCGGTTCTCCGCCCGCGAGCTGACGCAGGCCCATATCACGGCGGTCGAGCGGGCTCGCGCGCTGAACGCCTACATCCTGGAGACGCCCGAGCGCGCGCTCGCCATGGCCGACGCCTCGGACGCGAAGATCGCCGCCGGCGCGGCGCGCCCGCTCGAAGGTCTGCCGCTCGGCATCAAGGACCTGTTCTGCACCGAGGGCACCAAGACCACCGCTGGCTCGAAGATCCTGGAAAACTTCACCCCGCACTACGAGTCGGCGGTGTCGGCCAATCTCTGGCGCGACGGCGCCGTGATGCTGGGCAAGCTCAACCTCGACGAGTTCGCCATGGGCTCGTCCAACGAGACCAGCGCCTACGGCAACGTCATCTCGCCCTGGCGCCGCACAGTGGACAGGGTTGTTTCGGACGCGCCGATCGTGCCGGGCGGCTCGTCGGGCGGCTCCGCCGCGGCGGTGGCCGCGCATCTGTGCCTGGGTGCCACCGCGACCGACACCGGCGGCTCGATCCGCCAGCCCGCGGCCTTCACCGGCACGGTCGGCATCAAGCCGACCTACGGGCGCTGCTCGCGCTGGGGCACGGTGGCCTTCGCCTCCTCGCTTGATCAGGCCGGCCCGATCGCCCGCACGGTGCGCGACTGCGCGATCCTGCTCGGCTCCATGTCCGGCTCGGACGCGCGCGACACCACCTGCGCCGACCTGCCCGTGCCCGACTTCGAGGCGGCCGTGACCCGCGGCGTGAAGGGCCTGACCATCGGCATTCCCAAGGAGTACCGGGTCGACGGCATGCCGGCCGAGATCCAGCGGCTCTGGGACCAGGGCGCGGCGTGGCTGAAGGACGCTGGCGCAACGATCAAGGAAATCTCGCTGCCGCACACCCAGTACGCGCTGCCGGCCTACTACATCGTGGCCCCGGCCGAGGCCTCCTCGAACCTCGCCCGCTACGACGGCGTGCGCTACGGCCTGCGCGTGCCGGCCAACGACATCGTGGGCCTCTACGAGAAGACCCGCGCGGCGGGCTTCGGCCGGGAGGTGAAGCGCCGCATCATGATCGGCACCTACGTGCTGTCGGCGGGCTACTACGACGCCTACTACGTGCGCGCCCAGAAGATCCGTACCTTGATCAAGCGCGACTTCGAGGCGGCCTACGCGGCGGGCGTCGACGCGATCCTCACCCCCGCCACGCCCTCGGCCGCCTTCGGCATCGGCGAGAAGGCCTCGGCCGACCCGGTCGAGATGTACCTCAACGACGTCTTCACCGTGACGGTGAACATGGCCGGACTGCCGGGCATCTCGGTGCCGGCCGGTCTCGACGCGCAGGGCCTGCCGCTCGGCCTCCAGCTGATCGGCCGTCCCTTCGACGAGGAGACGCTGTTCGCGGCGAGCCAAGTGATCGAGGACGCGGCCGGCCGGGTCAGCCTGCCGAAGCCCTGGTGGGCATGACCGTCCCGTTCTATCCCTGGACGGTCTGGATCTGGGCCGGCCTCGACCCGATCCTCGTTCTGCTGGCGCTCTATCTCGGCTGGACCGCGAGCCAGTTCGGCAAGGTCTTCATCGCGGCGATCATCGCGCTCGCCGTCTCGGTGCTGGCCTCCTGGGCGATCGGCGCGGTCGGCATCCCCTGGCCCGCACCGGTGAGCCACGACGGGCCGACCTTCTTCCCCGTGCGCACGATCGCGGCGCTCCTCTGGGCGATCGTCGGCTTCGGGGCGCGCCGCGCTCTGAGGCCCCGCGCTTGACCCGCGCGGGCACCGGCCCCTAACTCACCGCCACAGCGCGAGGGGCTCCAGGCCCCCCGTTCACCCCGCGACCTCCCCCGAGGATCGGCCCGGACGACCATGAACGCACCCCTGAACCCGAAGAAGCTGATCAAGGGCGGCCTGCATGACTGGGAGGTCGTGATCGGCATGGAGATCCATGCCCAGGTCACCAGCCGCTCCAAGCTGTTCTCCGGCGCCTCGACCGCCTTCGGGGGGGAGCCCAACGCCCACGTCTCGCTGGTCGACGCGGCCATGCCCGGCATGCTGCCGGTGATCAACGCGGAATGCGTGGCGCAGGCCGTGCGCACCGGCCTCGGCCTGAAGGCGAAGATCAACCTGCGCTCGGTCTTCGACCGGAAGAATTACTTCTACCCGGACCTGCCGCAGGGCTACCAGATCTCCCAGTACAAGGATCCGATCGTCGGTGAGGGCGAGGTGCTGGTCGATCTGCCCGAAGGCGAGTCGATCACGGTCGGCATCGAGAGGCTTCATCTGGAGCAGGACGCCGGCAAGTCCCTGCACGATCAGGCGCCGAACCAGAGCTTCGTCGATCTCAACCGCTCGGGCGTCGCCCTGATGGAGATCGTCTCGCGGCCGGACCTCCGCTCGTCCGAGGAGGCCAAGGCCTACGTGACGAAGCTGCGCACCATCCTGCGCTATCTCGGCACCTGCGACGGCGACATGGAGAAGGGCAACCTGCGCGCCGACGTGAACGTCTCGGTGCGCCGCCCCGGCGAGCCGCTCGGCACCCGCTGCGAGATCAAGAACGTCAACTCGATCCGCTTCATCGGCCAGGCCATCGAGACCGAGGCGCGCCGTCAGATCGCGATCATCGAGGACGGTGGCACCATCGTGCAGGAGACCCGCCTGTTCGACCCGGGCAAGGGCGAGACCCGCTCGATGCGGTCGAAGGAGGAGGCGCACGACTACCGCTACTTCCCCGATCCCGACCTGCTGCCGCTGGAATTCGATCAGGCCTTCGTGGACGGCCTCGCGGCCGGCCTGCCGGAGCTGCCGGACGCCAAGAAGGCCCGCTTCGTGGCCGATTTCGGCCTCTCGCCCTACGATGCGGGCGTGCTGGTCGCCGAGCGGGCGTCGGCCGACTTCTACGAGGCGGTGGCCAAGGGCCGCGACGGGAAGGCCGCGGCCAACTGGGTGATCAACGAGCTGTTCGGGCGCCTGAACAAGGAGGGCTTGAGCATCGACGAGAGCCCGGTCTCGGCCGACCAGCTCGGCGCCATCATCGACCTGATCGGCGAGGGGACGATCTCCGGCAAGATCGCCAAGGACCTGTTCGAGATCGTCTGGACCGAGGGCGGCGACCCGCGCGCCGTGGTCGAGGCGCGCGGCATGAAACAGGTGACCGATACCGGCGCCATCGAGGCAGCGGTGGACCAGATCATCGCCCAGAACCCCGACAAGGTCGCGCAGGCGAAGGAGAAGCCGACGCTGCTCGGCTGGTTCGTCGGCCAGACCATGAAGGCCACCGGCGGGAAGGCCAACCCGGCCGCGGTGAACGCCCTGCTGAAGGCGAAGCTCGGGATCGAGTAAGGCCCCCCGCGGCGACGTGATTCCCCTCTCCCCGCACGCGGGGAGAGGGCAAAGCCACTGCGCCCTATCGGCGGAACTGGACATGGGTTCAGCCCGCACGCAGCCTGCTGGGCTGTCGGCGAGCGCTCGGCACCTTCGCGATGATCGACACGCTCCGGCTCTGCCGGAGAGGACCGCGCCGGAGACGGCTTGAGGTGGGGCATTTCGCGTGTTCGAAGTCGCGCCGTTCGGCCGCTTCTGCGCCCCTGGAGCCGTCCTCCGCCGGGTTGTCCGCTTGATCTGCCGCTAGGCTTCCGGCCGGACCGGTCCGGAAGTGGTCGTTACGGCGTGCCGCTGGGGTGGAGTCATCCCTGTCTCCTTCAGCTTCGCTCACGGATCATCGCGCCAGATATTCGCGCCCTGCGCGCCGTATCCGGAACGGCTGTGCTTCCCTTCCCGAAGCACCCAGAGAGACTGCGTCCGTATTCGATAGACGTCAACCGGAAAATCGCGCCTTCCGCGCGAAGTATTCGCCGTAGGCGGGCGCCTTCGCGGCGCACGCGTGCCGCACCAGGGACTTAAGGACCGGCCTGCTGCGGCGCAAAAATTCATGCTGCGCGATCGATCCGCCGGGCTCAGCGCGTCCCGGCGATCGTGCGGCTCAGATCAGCGAACCAGGCCGGACGGGTCCCGACGCCGTTGTTGACCACGACGGTCGCGGTCATGCCGGCGACCAGCGGCACGCCCTCCGGCACATGGTCGATGCGGATGCGCACCGGCACACGCTGGGCGAGGCGCACCCAGGTGTAGACCGGATCGACGTTCGGCAAGCCCTGCGTGCTCGGCGACGCGTTGGCGGTGGCGATGCCCAGCGTGATGCTCTCCACCGTGCCCTTGAGGGCCGGCTCGAAGCCCATGAGCCGCATCTCGGCCGGGTCGTTCACGTGGATGTTGGCCATCTTCGTCTCCTCGAAGTAGCCGTCGATCCAGAACGAGTCGGTATCGACCACCCGGATGTTGACCGTGCCGGTCGTCGCGTAGTCGCCCTCGCGCAGCAGCAGGTTGGTGACGCGCCCGTTGACGGGCGCCCGCACCTCCGTGCGCTTGAGGTTGATCTGCGCCTGCGAGAGCTGCGCCTTGGCGGTCTCCAGCGCGGCCTCGGCGATCTTGGCGGTGCCCGCGTATTGCTGCTTCTCCTCGACCGAGGTCGAGACCGTGGTGAGCGCCTGGCGCCGGGCGGACTGGGCGTTCTTCACCTGCAGGTCGGCCTCGCGGTTCTTCACCTCGGCCTCGGCCTGGGTCACCGCGACCTGAAAGTCGAACGGATCGATCAGGTAGAGCACGTCGCCGCGCTTCACCGTCTGGTTGTCGGAGACCTTGAGCGCCACGATCTGGCCCGAGACCTGGGGCGCGACGGCGGCCACCTGCGCGCGCACGCGCCCGTCGCGGGTCCAGGGTGCCGTGACGTAGAAGTGCCAGACCACGGCCGCCGCCGCGAGGGCCACGAGCAGGATCACGGCCGTGGCGGCGATTCGGAGGAGCTTGCGCGCCCGATCGCGGCGGGAGCCTCCCGCGTTCCGGATGGCGGGGGGCTCGGCGCTCGCCGTGCCCGGGGCAGCCCCCTGTCCGGCCCGCTCGCCGGCCTTGGGATCGTCCTCGTCGGCCATCAGAGCAGCACCACCAGCAGAGCGAGAATGCAGACGTAGATCCCGGCCTCCGCGAGCGGCGGGTTCGCCACGTAGCGGTTGAGGCGGATCCGGGTGAGCAGCGGGCGGAGAGCCGCGAGGATCGCGAAGGCGCCGAGCGCGTAGGCGACGAAGGGGGATATCAGGATCCCGCCGAACTGAAGATCCGCGTGCATCGCTCCGCCCTCTCTCAGAACGGCGCGACGGCGAGGCGCCGCAGGAAGCGGCGGTGCGGCCCGATCACCCGCGCGGCGGTCGCGAGATCCGTCGCGGCGCGCGCCGTGCTCATCCGGACATGGCCCGGCTCCGGGATGGCGGCGCGCAGGAGATCGCAGGCCGCCGCCTCGAGCCGCGCCGGATGGCCGGAGGCCAGCGCCTCGCGCGCCCGACAGATCGGCCCATGCAGACCTTCCGCGTCTCGGAGCTTCCGCATCTGGGCGTGGGCGCGGGCGGCGGCCGCTTCGATCTGGGCCAGGGCGAAGGCGTGCGTCAGCGCCACGCGCCGAACCGCGCCGCTGCCCGAGCTGTAGCCGGCGAACCGGAACAGCCGGTCGGCATTGAGGCTGGTGCGCGCCGTGGCGTCGCCCCCTTCGCCGACGAGCGCCTCGGCGAGGTCGCGCCGGGCGGAATCGAGCGCGAAGGCCCGGTGCTGCGCCTTCGAGATGGGCAGGACGAGCCGCACCGCGAGGAAGAGGATCACCGCGGCCAGGACAACCAGCAGGACGTTCAGCAGGAAGGTCTCGACATCGTAGCTCTGGGGATTGGACGGCGCCATCAGGGCGGTGAAGAACACCAGCATGATGAAGCCTACCGTGAAGGTGGGGGGATTGAGCGAGAGGAAGCAGCCGAGGAAGATCGGCGGCGCCATCGCCAGGGCGAGCAGCGGGTAGCCCTGGTACCCGTTGAGGGCCCCGTAGAGCACCAAGCCGGCGCAGAGCCCGGCGAGCGGCATGCCGATCAGCACGCCCCGGGCAAAGGCGCGCGGATCGGGCGTGACCGAGGAGAGCGCGCAGGTGGCGGCGATCTGGACCAGCGCGAACGAGCTCTGGGGGAGGCCGGCCAGGATGAACAGAAAGGCGCTGAGGCCGAAGGCGATGGCGACGCGCAACGCCGCCCGCAGGGCGACGGGGAAGTCGCGGTGGGTCGGCAGCGGCACGTCCCGCAGCGGCCGGTGGCCGTCCGAGATCGCCCGCAGGCCGTCGTCGGCGAAGGTCGCGGCGTTGACCACGTCGAGGGCGCGCTGCAGCACCATCACCTCGTCCAGCGGACGGTCGCCGTCGCGGATCGCGGCGTCAACGAGATCGCGCAGGCGCGCGTCGTGCCGATCGAGCGCCGCCGGGCCGGGCGCGGCGACGTCGCCCGCCGCGACCGCGCGGCAGATCGCCAGCGCCTCCTCCACGGCCGGGCTCCGCGTCTCGAGACGACCGGCGGCCCGCGCCACGGCGCGGCTCGCCGCCAGCATCGTGTAGAGCGCCGCGATGCAACTGCGTGCGCCCGCCGCCCGGTACGGGCCGTCGTCGAGCTCACCCGCGATGGCGCTGGCATCCGCCCGCATCGGCGCGATCGTCCTGATCATCGCGGCCGTGCGCTCGACGCCGGGATCGCCGCTGTCGAAGGCCTCGCGCGCGAAAGCCTTCACGCCCGCGAAGGCCTCGGAGAGGGGCGGACGCAGGCTGCGCCACGTGCTCGGCGAGGCGAGCGCGTCGTTGACGAAGGTGATCACCACCACCGCTACCACGATCGCGGCGAGCCGCGCCACGGCGGCGTCGAACGTGTCCTGCGGCGCATCGATATGGGCGATCGCGATGATCGCCACCGTGTAGCCCGACAGCATCGCCCCGTAGGCCCGGGTGTCCTGCAGGTACTGCGCGACGAAGACGCAGAGGCCGAGCCAGACCGTGAAGGCGACGAGCAGCATCACCCGGTCCTGACCGAACAGGGCCATGAACAGGATCGCCGCGGCGCCGCCGATCGCCGTGCCGAGCAGGCGGTAGACGGCCTTCGAGATCGCTTGGCCACGCTTGGGCTGTGCCAGGATCGCGACGCCGACCGCCGCGGTCGAGGGACTGTCGAGCTGCAGCCAGAAGGCGACGTACAGGGCCGTCGTCATGGCGATCCAGATGCGCAGGGCGAAGGCCCAGGCCGCCGGCTTCGGCAGGAGAGCGTCGATCCGGTCGATCGCCCGGTCGAGGCGCGCGGGTGGCCGGCCGGGCCGCGCAGCGGCGATGGCCGCCTCAGACATCGGTGCCCGGGTCCGGCAGTGCGGCGGCCGCGTCCCGGGCCTTCGTTCCCACCCGCATCTGCCAGAAGCAGAGCAGCGGGGTGACGACGAGTTCCACGCCAAGGGCGCCCAGCATGGTCAACGAGGGAATGCCGGTGAGGTAGAGCCCGAGCAGGCGCGCGAGCCCGCCCAGCACCACCACGAGGGTCAGGAAGCGGAAGAGCCGCCCCTTGGATTCGATGCCCGGCACGCAGGTCCAGAACAGGATGCCGATGCCGGCGAGCAGGCCCGAGAGGTAGCGGAAATGGCTGTCCGTCGAGACGCTCTCGACGCCGGGCGAGAGCCCGTTCACGCCGAACAGCACCCCGTAGAGGCCGGCGGCGAACGGGATCACCGCTCCGACCGCCACCACGCGCTGAAGCGCCTGCCGCTCGTTCATCCGACTCCGCGCTCGCCTCGTGCCCACCCGCCGATCAGAACCCGCGGGCAGGCCCCGGGTTGCCGGCTCCTCAGGCTTTGTCGTTGCCTTTCAGGCGCTTGTTGCACTTGCTCCAGTATTGCGGCCATTTGGGTCCCTGCGCGGCCTTCTGCGCGTCGGTGAGCGCGCGCCACTCGGTCCCGCACTGCTTCTGCCGGGCCCGCGCCGCGCTCTGGCCGGCGCTCGGCTCCTTCGCGGGCTTGGCGGCCTCGCTGGTCTCCTTGGGCGCCTCCCGCGCCAGGGCCGGTGCGGATACGAGAAGGGGCAGGGCGAGCGCCGCGCCGGCGAGAAGGCGGTGGAGCATCGGGACAGGTCCGGTCGTTCGAGCCGCGGGTGATCCGCGGCGGGCGCTGGGATTTCAGACCCATCCGATCGCCAGGACAAGGGTCCGGCCGCGTTCGTCCCCGTCATTCCCTGACGGATGCGGGGACCCGTCTCACCGGCCCGCGGTCGACCGCGCTTGAGCGCAGCGGAGGATCCGGGCTAGCTAGGCCGTTGCGGACGGTGCCACCACCGGCCGGCACGCCGGACTTCACATCGGATCTTGCGGACGCGCGCGTCGTCCTTAACCTCACAGGCTCGCCCGGCGTCCGCCGCCCGGCGAGAACGAGCCGGAGCCCCGACCCATGGCCGTCGCCCAGGGCAAGCCCATCGACCTCCATACCTGGAGTACGCCGAACGGCTGGAAGATCCCGATCATGCTGGAGGAGTGCGGGCTGCCCTACCGCGTGATCCCGGTGAACATCGGCAAGGGCGAGCAGATGGCGCCCGAGTTCCTGAAGATCTCGCCCAACAACAAGATCCCGGCCATCGTGGACCCGGACGGGCCGGGGGCTCAGCCGATCACGATCTTCGAGTCAGGCGCCATCCTGCAATATCTCGGGCGCAAGACCGGCTGCCTCTACCCGACGGACGAGCGGGCGCGGGTGGCGGTCGATCAGTGGCTGTTCTGGCAGGTCGGCGGCTTCGGGCCGATGCTCGGGCAGACCCACCATTTCAAGATCTACGCACCGGAGAAGATCCCCTACGCGATCGACCGGTTCGAGGCCGAGGCGCGGCGTCTCTACGGCGTGCTCGACGGACAGCTCGCGGAACGGGACTACATCGCGGGCGACTACTCCATCGCCGACATCGCCACGCTCACCTGGGCGAAGTTCCACGGCAAGCAGGGCATCGACCTCACGGGCTTCGCGAACGTGCGCCGCTGGCTCGACACGGTTCTGGCCCGTCCCGCCGTGCAGCGCGGGCTGGCCGCGATCTGACGCGACCGCCCGAGCCCACGGGCCTACTCGGCCCTGGGGGCCTTCGGCGCGGCGGGCTTGGCGGGCTTCGGCGCCTCCGGCGGTGTGATCGCGGCCTGCTGGTTCACGTCCGGCACCCGCGTCCAGGTCTGCGAGCCGCAGAGGATCTTGAGCAGGCAACCCGAGACCGAGAGCTCCTGGGCGCTCTCGCGCTCCAGGCTGACCTGATAGGTCTTGCCCTCCTCGATGTTGTAGAGCTCCCCCGAGAACTTCTCCTCGTCGGGCTTCAGGCCCTCGATGAGCTGCAGGCCGATCACCGGCCGGGCGCGCTTCTTCGGGTCGGGGTTCTTCAGATCGGTGCGTGGGGTGCCCGCATCGGTGTTCGGCACCTTCAGCCACACGACCTTGCCGCAGACGAGGCTCTGGCCGGGACCGCAGCGGTCGATGCGGATCTTGGCGCGGCCGTCGCCGGTCAGCCAGGTGCCGCTGGGATCCTTCGGCGCCTCCGCGGAGGCGGAGCCGAGGCCGGCGAGCAGGAGGGCAGCGGAGCCGAGGGCGAGGCGCATGCGGAAGTCTCCGAGGCTGGGCGCGCGGGGCGCGCCGTGGGCGGGCGGAACGTCTGCAAGCGACTACGCCGTCGCAATCGGGCGATTTTTCGGCCCTGTTGCAGCGAAGCCATGGCCGCGCTTGCGCGACAGGAGGGCGGCACGCGGGTTGAGAGGGCAGGGGTGGGCCGCTATAAGCCCGGCGGCGCAACGGCTTTTCGCCCGACGGACAAGCCGCCGAACCTCTTCCTCGAAAAATACGGACACCGCCAGCATGGCCACCGAGCGCACCTTCTCCATCCTGAAGCCCGATGCCACGCGGCGCAACCTGACCGGCGCCGTCAACGCGGTGATCGAGAAGGCGGGTCTCCGCATCGTCGGCCAGCGCCGCATCCAGATGAGCCGCCAGCAGGCGGAAAAGTTCTACGAGATCCACAAGGAGCGCCCCTTCTTCGGCGAGCTCGTGGAGTTCATGACCTCCGGTCCGGTCGTGGTGCAGGTGCTCGAGGGCGAGAACGCCGTCGCCAAGTACCGTGAGGTGATGGGCGCCACCAACCCGGCCCAGGCCGCCGAGGGCACCATCCGCAAGCTCTTCGCCGAGTCGGTCGGCGAGAACACCGTGCACGGCTCGGACAGCGCCGAGAACGCCAAGGCCGAGATCGCCCAGTTCTTCCAGGACGGCGACATCGTCGGCTGAACCGCACGCCGCGCACCGCTCAGGATCAGGCCGCCGGGTTACACCGGCGGCCTCTCTTTTTTCGGGCCGGGCGCGGCCGGTCCGAATGCCGGGCGGTGTGGCGGTGCGGCCATTGACGGCGAGTCCGGCGGGGCGTCCAAGGACACGGTCAAGCTTCACCGTCCCCGGACTGTCTCCATGATCCGCCGCCTGTCCCTCACGCTCGCCGCCGGCCTCCTGGCGCTCGGCGCCACCGCGGCCCTCGCCGGCGGCTCCTCGGCGCCCTTCGAGCAGTACCAGCCCGATCCGGCGCTGCGCACCGCGCCGAAGGCCAACCTCGAGGCCCGCGTTCGCCGCGCCTGCGCGGTCGTCCAGGCCCGGATGACCAGCGCCTCCGAGTCTTCGCTCGAGCGCCCCTGCGGCTGCTACGCCAGCCGCACCATGCGCAGCCTCGACGACGCCGAGATCGAGTCCTACCGCACCACCGGCTACTTCAACGACTCGGCCCGCGCCAAGGCGCTCGGCGCGCTCGACGCCTGCAAGCTGCAGCGGCCGGTCTGAGCTGAGATCGGGGCCAAGGGATCAGGCCAAGGGATCGGGGCTCTGCCCCGATACCCCGCCGAAGGGCCTGAAGGCCCTTCGGGATCCCCCTACAGGCTGAGAAGGGCGCCGTCCGCCTGGGCGGTCTCGTCCGTGAAGACCACGCGGTCGCCGTCCAGCCGGGCATGGCCGCCCGCCACCAGGGCGAGCGCCGCCGGGTAGAGCCGGTGCTCCTGCACGATCACCCGGGCCGCGAGGCTGTCGGCGTCGTCGCCAGCCCGCACCGGCACCGCCGCCTGGGCGACGATCGGGCCGGCATCGAGTTCCGGCACCACGTAGTGCACCGTGCAGCCGTGCAGCCGCACGCCGGCCTCCAGCGCCCGCTCGTGCGTGTGCGTGCCCTTGAACAAGGGCAGCAGCGAGGGATGGATGTTGAGCATCCGGCCCGCCCAGCCCTCGACGAAGCCGGGGGTGAAGATCCGCATGAAGCCGGCGAGACACACCAGCTCGATCCCGGCGGCGCGCAGTTCCGCGTCGAGCGCCGCGTCGAAGCTCACGCGGTCCGGATAGGCCGTGTGGTCCACCGCCTTCACGGCGATGCCGGCCTCCGCCGCGCGGGCGAGGCCGGCGGCGTCCGGCCGGTTCGACAGCACGAGCACGATCTCGGCCGGGAAGTCGCGCGCGCGCGCCGCCTCGATCAGCGAGACCATGTTCGAGCCGCGGCCCGAGATCAGGATCGCGACGCGGGTCTTGGCCACCGTGCTCACAGCGCGAGCCGACCCTCGAAGGTGACGGGCTCCGCGCCCCGCGGGGTGATCCGCCCGAGCCGGACCGGCGCCTCGCCGGCCTCGGTCAGGGCGGCGATCACCGCGTCCGCCTTGGCGGGATCGATCACCACGGCCATGCCGATGCCGCAGTTGAAGGTGCGCAGCATCTCGGCCTCGGCGACGCCGCCCTCGCGGGCGAGCCAGCCGAAGACCGCGGGCGCCTTCACGGCGTCGAGATCGACCGCGATGCCGACATCGTCCGGCAGCACGCGGGGCAGGTTGTCGGGGAAGCCGCCGCCCGTGATGTGGGCGAGAGCCTTGATGCCGTCGGTCGCCTTCAAAGCGGCGAGCAGCGGCTTCACGTAGATCCGGGTCGGCTCTAGGAGTGCCTCGCCGAGCGAGCGCCCCGTCTCGAAGGGGGCGGGGGCGTCCCAGGCCAGACCCGTGCGGGCCACGATGCGGCGCACCAGCGAGAAGCCGTTCGAGTGCACGCCCGAGGAGGGCAGGCCCAGCACGAGGTCGCCCGCCGCGATGCCCGGCTTCGGCAGCAGCGTGCCGCGCTCGGCCGCGCCCACCGCGAAGCCCGCGAGGTCGTAGTCCTGGCCGCCGTAGAGGCCCGGCATCTCGGCGGTCTCACCGCCGATCAGCGCGCAGCCCGCCTGTCGGCAGCCCTCGGCGATGCCGCGCACGATGTCGGCGCCGACGCCCGGCACGAGCTTGCCGGTGGCGTAGTAGTCGAGGAAGAACAGGGGCTCGGCGCCCTGCACCACGAGGTCGTTCACGCACATCGCCACGAGGTCGATGCCGATCGTGGCGTGGCGGTTCGTCTCGATCGCGATCTTCACCTTGGTGCCGACGCCGTCATTGGCCGCCACCAGGATCGGGTCCTTGAAGCCCGCAGCCTTCAGGTCGAACAGGCCGCCGAAGCCGCCGATCTCCGCATCCGCGCCCGGCCGGCGCGTGGCGCGCACCAGCGGCTTGATCGCATCGACCAACGCGTTGCCCGCGTCGATGTCGACGCCGGCTTGCGCGTAGGTCAGCCCATTCTCGTTCTCGGCCGTCATCGGCGCCCGTATCCTCGTCTCGGTCAGGGGCTCTTTAGCCCAAAGCGCCGCGCCGTCGAACCCGCGGGGTCCAAGAATTCCGCGGCATCCACCTCCACGCGGTCGGTACGGGGCGCAGCCTTGACCGTGCGGGACCGCGTTCCCACTCTCCGACCGGGCAGGAAGGGGGAGGGCCGGCGATGCGCGCACGGGCAGTGATCGGGCTGGCGGCGCTCGTGGCCTTGAGCCTGCTGATCTACCTCCTGCGCGACGTGATGCTGCCCTTCGTGGCCGGCATCGCCCTGGCCTACCTGCTCGACCCGCTCGCCGACCGGCTGGAGCGGCTCGGCCTCGGGCGCCTCGCCGCGAGCCTCCTCATCCTGGCGCTCTTCGTCGTGGGGCTGGTGGTGAGCCTGCTCCTCCTCGTGCCGCTCGTCGCCAACCAGATCGCCGCGCTGATCGCGAGCCTGCCCCAGATGGTAGCCCGGCTGCAGGCGATCCTGGCCGAGCGCGCCGGCCCGCTCCTCCAGCGCCTCGGCGGGGCGGACGCGATCAACGAGCTGCAATCCTCCGTCGGCACGCTCGCGAGCCAGGGCGTGACCTGGCTCCTCGCCTTCCTGAAATCCCTCTGGAGCGGCAGTCAGGCGCTGATCTCGATCGCCTCGCTCCTCGTGGTGACGCCGGTCGTGGCCTTCTACATCTTGGTCGACTGGGACCGCATGGTCGCGTCGATCGACGGCTGGGTGCCGCCCCGCCACCGCACCACCGTGCGGGGCCTCGCCGCCCAGATCGACCGGGCCATCATCGGCTTCGTGCGCGGCCAGACGCTCGTCTGCCTGATCCTCGGCACCTTCTACGCGGTCGGGCTCTGGCTGGTCGGGCTGAATTTCGGGGTGCTGATCGGCCTGATCTCGGGCTTCCTCACCTTCATCCCGTATGTCGGCACGCTCACCGGCTTCCTGCTCTCGGTCGGCGTCGCGCTGGTGCAGTTCTGGCCGGGCTCGGACTGGCTGCATATCGGGCTCACCATCGGGGTGTTCTTGGTGGGCCAGTTCCTGGAGGGCAACATCATCTCGCCCAAGCTCGTCGGCGACTCGGTCGGCCTGCACCCGGTCTGGCTGATGTTCGCACTGCTCGCCTTCGGCTCGCTCTTCGGCTTCCTCGGCCTGCTGCTGGCCGTGCCGGTCGCCGCCTCCATCGGCGTGCTGGTGCGCTTCGCCCTGCGGCAATACCTGCAGAGCCGGCTCTACCACGCCGAGGCGCCGGTGCTCATCGAGGTCGGGCGCCGGGAACCGTGAGGCACGCCATCGCCGTCCGTCCAGGTGTATAAGCGGTCCCATGCGCGACACCGCACCGCCCCGTCAGCTCACCTTCGACCTGCCGCTCGATCCCCGTTACGGCCGGGAGGACTTCCTGGTCGGCCCAGCCAACGAGGCGGCCTACGCCCTGATCGAGGCCTGGCCGGACTGGCCCGATACCGTGCTGCTGCTCACCGGTCCGGCAGGCAGCGGCAAGAGCCATCTCGCCTCGATCTGGGCGACGCGCGCCCACGCCTGGACCGTGCCGGCCGCCGGGATCGGCCGGGCGGATGTCGGCCACCTCGTCTCGAACGGCGCCCTGGTGATCGAGGACGTCGACCGCGCGGAGCGCGCCGACGAGGCCGCCCTGTTCCACCTCCTCAACCTCGCCCGCGAGCGCCGGGCGCCGGTCCTGATGACGAGCGGGCAGCCGATCGAGGCCATCGGCCTCGCCACCGCGGACCTGCGCTCGCGCCTGCGTCTGGCGCCCTCGGCGGCGATCCTCGCCCCGGACGACGCGCTCCTGCGGGCGGTGATCGTCAAACTCTTCGTGGACCGCCAGCTCGTGGTCGATCTCGGGGTGATCGACGCGCTGGCACTGCGCCTCGACCGCTCGCTCGGCCGCGCCCGCGAGGTGGTGGCGGAACTCGACCGCGACGCCCTGGGCCGCGGGCGCCGCATCACCAAGCCGCTGGCGCTCGCCGTGCTGGAGCGCATGGGCGGCGGCGAGGACGTCTCGGAAGACGTGTCGGAGGATTAGCGGCGCGTTCCGCTCGATCCTGGGAGCGCGCTTGCCGCCATCGACACAACGTCAAGGATCGCGGAAGCCCGTGGGCAGGCCGTCGATGCTGACCGCGTTCTTCTCGGCCCGGTAGGCGCGCAGCCCCTCCTCACCCTTGGCCTCGGCCCAGCGGTCGAGAACGGACCGCTCGCCGACATGGTCGAAGAGCGGCACCGCGAAGCCGCAGCTCGTCTGTACGAGATCGATATCGAGACAGACGATCTGGCGGGCCCCGGGCGGTTCTGCGCCCCCGTATAAGCGATCGAGAAAAGCCGCGTAGGCAGGCGTTCCCCGCAACGCGATGCGACCCTTTCCGTAGAGGCGCAGGATCATCGGGGTGCCGTCGAACGCGCACAGCATGAGGGTCAGCGCACCGTCGGCCTTCACGTGGGCAGCCGTTTCGCTGCCGCTCCCAGTTAGATCCAGATACGCGACCTCGTTGGGGCCGAGCACGTGAAGATGATCGGTCGAGCGCGGCGAGATATTGACCCGCGAACCCGACGCCGCGGAGCCGGTAAAGAATATCTTTTGCGACGCTATAAAATTCTTGAGCGTGTCGCCGATCTCCCGAAACTGCTTTGCCATCAGAACCTCACAGGCGCATCTAACCCCGAGGATGGATCGGCGGGATTGCAGAACCCAGATACTTCGGTCGCGTCGTTTTGAGAAGGAGGCGACCGCGACCGACACGGTGTCGCGTTCTGCCCTGGACAGGGTCCATGGGCCGCCGTCGGAGCTTTCTTCGGAAGCGGCTGGGACGGTGACGTCCACTCAAAGCGTTCGCCAATCGGAAGCGGATTGGCGCGCGCCCCTCGGCATCCATCCGAAGGGACGGGCGAACCGCGGTCCGATCAGGACCACGGCGCAAAGCCGTCATCGAACCGTCATGCGACTGTGCCGATTCCCTGCTAGAGGGCGCGGCGCCGCAGAGTTGGAGGACACGTGTTGCCGGAGATGGAGCCGAGAGTCGGAACTCGCGAGAACGAGCAGGCGCACGAGGAGACGGGGGCCGAGCGGCCGGCCGCCCCGCGCCGGGCAGCGCCGTCCCGGCGCGCGACCGCGGCACGCCCTGTCCCGGCCGAGGCCACGCCCGCGACCGCCGAGAGCGGCGACGAGTGGCCGGTCGCCAGCGACATCTCCGAGGCCCCGACCCATGTCGGGGAGCCGGCCCGCGAAACGGTGCTGGAAGCCGGCCGCACGCTCCGCCACTCGCCCGAGCGCTTTGTGAACCGCGAGCTCTCCTGGCTGCAGTTCAACCGCCGGGTGCTAGAGGAGGCCTCCAACACCGGCCACCCGCTCTTGGAGCAGCTGCGCTTCCTCTCGATCTCGGCCAACAACCTCGACGAATTCTTCATGGTCCGCGTCGCCGGTCTGCACGATCAGGTCCGGGCCGGGCTGACGCTGCCCTCGCAGGACGGCCTCACCCCGTCTGAGCAGCTCGCCCGGATCTCGGCCGAGGTCTCGCGGCTGGCCGAGGACCAGCAGACCCGCTGGCGGGAGCTGCGGGCGGAGCTGCTCGGTGTCGACATCGCGCTCGTCGAGCCTGGCGATCTGATCGCCCAGCACAAGGCCTTCCTGGAGGAGTACTTCCTCAACCACGTCCTGCCGGTGCTGACGCCGCTCGCCATCGACCCGGCGCATCCCTTCCCGTTCATCCCGAATCTCGGCTCGACCATCGCCCTGATGCTGGTGCGGCCGAAGGACGGGCGGACGCTGCGCGCGCTGATCCGCATGCCGGGCGTGCTCGACCGCTTCGTGCGCCTGCCCGCCGTCGAGGGCGATCCGGCCGTCCGCTTCATCGCGATTGAGCAGGTGATCGTGATGTTCACCGGCCGGCTCTTCCCCGGCTACCACGTCCGGGGCCAGGGCGCCTTCCGGGTGGTGCGCGACTCCGATCTGGAGATCGAGGAGGAGGCCGAGGACCTCGTCCTGCACTTCGAGACCGCGCTCAAGCAGCGCCGTCGCGGCGTCGTGATCCGGCTCGAGGTCGAGGCCGGGATGCCGGAGGACCTGCGCAGTTTCGTCGCCGACGAGCTGGAGATCTCGCCCGACGCGATCTTCCTCGTCGAGGGGATGCTGGCGCTCAACGAACTCTCGCAGATCGTCTCGATCGACCGGCCCGACCTGAAGTTCAAACCCTACAACCCGCGCTTTCCCGAGCGCATCCGGGAATCGGGCGGCGACGTCTTCGCGGCGATCCGGCAGAAGGATTTCTGCGTCCACCACCCCTACGAATCCTTCGACTCGGTGGTGCAGTTCCTGGCCCAGGCCGCCCGCGACCCGAACGTGGTCGCGATCAAGCAGACTCTCTACCGCACGTCCTCGAACTCGCCGATCGTGGCCGCGCTCGCGGAAGCCGCCGAAGCCGGCAAGTCGGTGACGGCGCTCGTCGAGCTGAAGGCCCGCTTCGACGAGGAGGCCAACATCCGCTGGGCCCGCAACCTCGAGAAGGCCGGCGCCCAGGTTGTCTTCGGCTTCGTCGAGCTGAAGACGCACGCCAAGCTCTCGATGGTGGTGCGCCGCGAGGGCGAGCGCCTCGTCACCTACTGCCACATCGGCACGGGCAACTATCATCCGATCACGGCGCGCATCTACACCGACCTCTCGTTCTTCACGGCCGACCCCGCCATCGCCCGGGACGTTTCCCGCATCTTCAACTTCATCACGGGCTACGCCGAGCCGGCCGAACTCGAGCGCATGGCGGTCTCGCCGCTGACGCTGAAGCCGCGGCTGCTCGAGCACATCGAGGCCGAGATCGCCCACGCCAAGGCCGGGCGCCCGGCCGCGATCTGGATCAAGTGCAACTCGCTGGTGGACGGGCAGATCATCGACGCACTCTACGACGCCTCGGAGGCCGGGGTGCAGATCGACTGCGTGGTGCGGGGCATCTGCTGCCTGCGACCCGGCGTGCCGGGGCTCTCCGAGACGATCCGGGTCAAGTCGATCGTCGGGCGCTTCCTGGAGCACGGGCGCATCTACGCCTTCGGGAACGGCGTCGGGCTGCCCCACCCGAAGGCGACCGTCTACATCTCGTCGGCCGACCTGATGAGCCGCAATCTCGACCGCCGGGTCGAGGCGCTCCTGCCGATCACCAACCCGACCGTGCACCAGCAGGTGCTCGACCAGATCATGCTGGCGAACCTTCTCGACAACCGGCAGAGTTGGCGGGTTCTGGCCTCGGGCGCCAGCGAGCGGGTCCAGCCCGCCGAAGGCGAGGAGCCGTTCAACGCCCACAAGTACTTCATGACGAACCCGAGCCTCTCGGGCCGCGGCAAAGCCTCGAAGAAGTCGAGCCCGCGGGCGCTGAGCCGGCGGGCACGGGGGTAGCTCCCGCGCTCTCCCTCCCCCCTCCGCGGGGGAGGGAGAATGCGGGAAGAACCTAATCCACCCAGCCGCGCAGCTCGCGCCGCACCACGTGCTCGATGACCTCCATGCCGAGATCGCCGTCGTTCAGGCAGGGGATGTAGGCGAACTTCTGGCCGCCGTTCTCCTCGAAATAGTGGCGGTTCTCGCCGTCGAGCTCCTCTAGCGTCTCCAGGCAGTCGGCGGTGAAGCCCGGCGCCACGATCGCCATGCGCTTCACGCCGGACTTGGCGAGCGCCTGCACGGTCTCGTCGGTGTAGGGCTTCAGCCACTCCTCGTTGCCGAAGCGCGACTGGAAGGTCGTGCGCATCTTGTCCGGCCCGTAGCCCAGGGCCTCGCGGATCAGGCGGCCCGTCTTCACGCACTGGCAATGGTAGGGGTCGCCCTTGAGCAGATAGCTCTTCGGCACGCCGTGGAACGAGGTGAGGATCACCTCCGGCTCGAAATCGAGCTTGGCCAGCCCCTCGCGGATCGAGCGGGCGACCGCGTCGATATAGACCGGGTCGTCATGGTAGGGGGGCGAGACCCGGACCGTCGGCTGCCAGCGCATCTGCATCAGGGCCTTGAAAGCCTGATCGCAGGCGGTCGCCGAGGTCGCGGCGGCGTATTGCGGATAGAGCGGCACCAGCAGGATGCGGTCACAGCCCTGGTCGAGCAGCGCCTGGATGCGCAATGACACCTCCGGCTTGCCGTAGCGCATCGCCCAATCGACCACGACCGAGTCGCCGAGCGCCGCCTGAAGCCGGTCGCGCTGGCCGCGGGTAATCGTCTTGAGCGGGCCCTCGTCGAGCTCCTTGTTCCAGACGCTTGCGTAGTCGCGGCCCTTCGGACCCGGGCGCTTCGACAGAATCACGAGGTTGAGGAGCGGCCACCAGATCAGCCGCGGCACCTCGATGACGCGGCGGTCCGAGAGGAACTCCTTCAGGTAGCGGCGCATCGGCCAGTAGGTCGTGCCCTCGGGCGTGCCGAGATTCATCAGCAGCACGCCGACCCGGCCCCAGCGCACGGGTGGATGCTCGGCGGGCAGCGTGCCGGCACTGACGGAGGCCTGCGGCGCCAGGGGCTGGCGGGCCGCCAGCGTTGCGGGTTCGACGCGTTCGTTCATCACCTGAGCTTTCCGGTCCGCGGCGGCGCCCCGCCCGGCGCGCTTGGGGCTGCCGGGGGCGGGACTTCTGACGACGCCGCGATTGTCTCGACGGGCTTATCTATCTAGAGCACGAAGCGGGTTTGCGAAGATCGGACACAGGGCGCGACATGCCGTCTCCCCGCTACTTCCTCAGGCACTTCGTGCCGTTCACCGGCTACCCCTATACGGGCGCGCCCGCGGCGTGCAATCTGTGCGGATGCGCGGATTCCGTGGTGGTGGCCGAGAGCGACCGGCGCCTCAAGGTGCTGCGCTCGATCAGTTGCACCCAGTGCGGTCTGATCCGCACTGATCCGATGCCGACGCCCGCGGAACTGGCCGAGTACTACGCCACCGCCTACCGGGCGGATTACCAGCTCGCCTTCGCGGGCGGCCCACCGCCCCACCACGTCAAGCGCTCTGGCCGCGAGGCCGCCTTCCGGGCCGACCTCCTGGCGCCGAAGCTCGTGCCGGGCGCCCGGCTCCTCGATTTCGGCTCGGGCTCGGGCGAGTTCCTGGCCGCGGCCCGGGCCAAGGGCTGCGACGTGATCGGCGTCGAGCCGGGGCGCGACTACGCCGCCTTCGCCCGCAAGACCTACGGCGTCGAGGTTCTGGACGAGGCGGACGACGCGACCTTCGCACCCGGCAGCTTCGACGTGATCAGCACTCACCACGTGCTGGAGCACCTGCGCGATCCGGCCGAGGTGATGGAGCGCCTCGCCCGCTGGCTGAAGCCGGACGGACGGCTCTACGCCGCGGTGCCCAACATGGCCGCCACCGGCAAGCCGCCGCATGAGCGCTTCCACTTCGCCCACGTGCACGGCTACGTGCGCGAGACCTTCGACCTGCTCGCCCGCCGCGCGGGACTCGTGCCCGACGAGGCCTACTGGCGCGAGGACACCACGGTCGTCTACCGCAAGACCGACGCGCCGGCAGGCCGGCTCGCGGTGCCGGGTCTGGCGCAGCGCCTCGCGGCGGATCTGCGCCCGATGGCGCCGGGCGCCTATCTCGCCTCCGGCGCCTGGATCTGGCCGATGGTCCGCCGCAACGCCAAGGCGGTCCGCGACACGTTCAGCCGGTGAGGGGTCGTCCGGCACGTCATCGGCGCGTCGGAGCGGCGCGCTAGGCGAGGGGTCATGCGCGAACCGAGCCGCCGCCAGACCTTCGGACTCGGACTCGGCGCCGGACTTGGCGCCGGGCTCGGCACCGCCCTGCCGGCCGCCGCGGCCGAGGCGCCGGCCGATCGCCCGACCCTCACCCTACTCCTCGTCAACGACATCTACCTGATGGGCGAGGTCGAGGGCCGCGGCGGCTTCGCGCGGCTCAACGCGGTGGTGAAGGCCGAGCGGGCGCGCGGCGTGCCGGTCCTCTACGCGCATGCCGGCGACACGCTCTCGCCCTCCCTGATGTCGGGCTTCGACCGGGGCGCGCACATCATGGCGCTGCTGGCCCTCGCCCCGCCCGACGTGTTCGTACCGGGCAACCACGAGTTCGATTTCGGGCCGGCGGTGTTCCAGGAGCGGATCCACGACGCGGCGTTCCGGACGCTCGCGGCGAACCTCCGCGACGGCGAGGGGAAGCCTCTGCCGGACGTCGCGGACCGCTTCGTCACCGATCTCGGCGGCGTGCGGGTCGGCGTCACCGGCATCGCGCTGAGGAGCACGCCCGAGAAGTCGCAGAGCGGCACGCTCCGCTTCGGTCCGGAGGCGGAGACGCTCGCCGAGCAGGCGCGGCTGCTGCGCGCGGAGGGCGCCGAGATCGTCGTGGCGGTTGTCCACACCGATCGGGCGACCGACATGGCGATGCTGGCAGCGGGCCACGCCGACATCATCCTGTCGGGCCACGACCACGACCTGTTCCTGCGCTACGACGGCCAGCGCGTGCTCGCCGAATCGAGCGTTGACGCGCATTTCGTCACCGCGATCGACCTGCGCTGCACCCACGAGGGGGAGGGGGCCGAGCGGCGGCTGCGCTGGCGCCCGAGCTTCCGCATCCACGACACGCGGGACGTCGCGCCCGATCCCGAGACGCTGGCGCTGGTGCGCGGCTTCGAGGCCGACCTCTCGCGCGAGCTCGACGTGGCCGTAGGGCGGACCGGCCTGCCCCTCGACAGTCGGGTCGCCAGCGTGCGCGCCCGGGAGGCGAGCTTCGGCGACCTCGTGGCCGACGCGCTGCGGGCCTCGACCGGCGCCGAGGTCGCGCTGATGAACGGCGGCGGTATCCGCGGCAACCGGCTCTACCCGGCCGGCACGGAGCTCACCCGGCGCGACATCCTGCAGGAACTGCCCTTCGGCAACACGGTCGTGCTGGTCGCGATCACGGGCGCCGCCCTGCTGGCGCTCCTCGAGAACGGGCTCGCCGATTACGGTCGGCCGGCGGGCCGCCTCGTGCAGGTCTCCGGCCTCGTGGTGCGGCTCGATCCGGAACGGCCGCCGGGCTCGCGCGTCCTCTCCGTCTCGGTCGACGGCGCGCCGCTCGATCCAGCGCGGATCTATACGGTGGCAGCGAACAACTTCCTCTACGACGGCGGCAACGGCTACGGGGCGCTCCGCGCCGGGCGCACCCTGATTGGGACCACCGACGGCAAGCTCGTGGCAAACGAAGTGATCACGTATCTCCGCCGCAACAGCCCCATCGCGATCCGCGCGGGCGAGCGCTTGGTGGTAGCACAATGAGCCAGACGCCCGTCGCCGACGCACTGGCCGCCTTCCGCGCATCCGGCTCGCCCTGGACCGCGCTGCCCTTCTTCCGGGAGGGCGCGGCCGAGGCGGTCGCGGCGCGGGTCGATGCCCGCATCGCGGAGGGCGCGCGGGTTCTGCCGGAGCCGCGCAACATCTTCGCCGCGCTCGCGCTCACCCCGCCGGAGGCCGTGAAGGTGGTGATCCTCGGCCAGGATCCCTACCCGACCCCGGGCGACGCCAACGGGCTCGCCTTCTCGTATGTCGGCGCGGGGCGGCTGCCGGCCTCCCTGAAGGTGATCCTGGCCGAGGTCGATCCCGCGAAACCCCGCTCCGGCGACCTGACGCCCTGGGCGCGGCAGGGCGTGCTGCTCCTCAACAGCGCGCTGACCGTCGAGGCCGGCAAGGCCGGGGCGCATCTGCGCTACGGCTGGGCCCGGCTCACCGACGAGGCGGTGGAGGCGGTCTCGGCCAGGCCAGAGCCTGCCGTCTTCCTGCTCTGGGGCGCCCAGGCCCGCGCCCGCGCGGCGCTGATCGATCGGAACCGCCACGCCGTCATCGAGAGTGGGCATCCGTCGCCGCTGAACCGGGCGCGGGACTTCCCCGGCTCGAAGCCTTTCGAGACGGCGAACGCGTGGCTGGAGGCGCGGGGGCTCGCGCCGATCAATTGGCGGCTGGGCTGAGCGAACTATTTCCCAACCCGGCCGGCAACAGGTTTCTTAAATCGCACTTCGGTCGGCTCAGCGCGCATCCCTCCCCCTTCTGCGGGGGAGGGAGAGCGCGCGGGGACGGCACCCGTTGCGTCCATGCATTCCGGCCTCGACCGAGCCCGGCGCCCGTCAGGCCTTGCGCGCCACCGTGAAGCGGGCCGCGTCGCGCAGAACCTGCGCCCGGTCGCCCCAGCGCGCCACCGCCTCGTCGCAGACGCCGACCAGCCGGTCGCACTCGGCCCGCGCGCCGTCGAGGCCGAGACGGTCGACGAGCGTCGCCTTGCCGGCATCCTTGTCCTTGCCGGTTGCCTTGCCCATCGCCTCGGGCGAGGCCTCGCGGTCGAGGATGTCGTCGGCGATCTGGAAGGCCTGGCCGAGCGCCACGCCGTAGCGGAGGAGTGCCGCGCGCTCGTCGGCGCTCGCCCCGCCCACGATGGCGCCGGCCTCGACCGAGAAGGCCAGGATCGCGCCGGTCTTCATCGCCTGCATGCGCAGGGTGTCGTCCACGTCGAGGGACACGGTGCCGAAGCGGCCCTCCGCCGAGAGGTCGAGGAGCTGGCCGCCCACCATGCCGCCGAGGCCCGAGGCCTTGGCGAGGCCGAGCACGAGGTCGGCGCGCACGCGGGCGTCCGCCTGCCATTGCGGGTCGGCGGTGATCTCGAAGGCCAGCGTCTGGAGCGCGTCGCCGACCAGGATCGCGGTCGCCTCGTCGTAGGCCTTGTGCACAGTCGGCTTGCCGCGGCGCATGTCGTCGTTGTCCATCGCCGGCATGTCGTCGTGGACGAGGGAGTAGCAGTGCACGAGCTCGACGCCCGCGCCCGCCGCCATGGCCCCGGCCTCGGGGCCGCCGAGCATGCGGGCGGTCTCGATCGTCAGGAACGGGCGCAGGCGCTTGCCGCCGCCGAGCACCGCGTGGCGCATCGCCTCCATCAGCCGCGGGGGCCGCGCGATCTCGCCGGGGCGGACCTCGCCGTCGAGAAGATCCACCATGAAGCGCTCGACCTCGCCCGCCACCGTGGCAAGCTTGTGGGTAAACACGTCCGGGGTCGCGGCCAGCTTGACCGATTCGGGGATCGCCTGCGTTGAGGAGGGGAACGAGGTCATGGTCACGGGGCCTTGGGGAGGATGAGACGCAGCGCTGTGCGGGCGGAGGAGACCAGAGTCGAGGCCCGCCCGCCGGCGGCGATTGCGGAGGAGCAGCCGCTGCGACGCCGTTCGGGCATCTCTGAGCGCAGGGCCGGTCCCGGGCGCCTGCGCCGGCTCGTCGGGCTGGTCCTGCTCGTCCCGGCCATCGGGCTCGTCCTCGTGCTCGCGCTGGGGCTCGTCTATAGCGCGGTGACGCCGCCCTCAACCCTGATGCTCGGCCGTTGGCTGACGCTGCAGCCGGTAGCCCGCGAGGCCGTGCCGCTCTCAGGGATCTCGCCGAACCTCGTCCAGGCGGTGCTCACCTCCGAGGACCAGCGCTTCTGCCTGCATCACGGCGTCGATCTCGGCGCGCTCCGCGACGTGGTCGAGGACGAGGACGGCCCGAGCCGCGGCGCCTCCACCATCGCGATGCAGACGGTGAAGAACGTCTTCCTCTGGCCGGGGCGCTCCTACATCCGCAAGGCCCTGGAGATTCCGCTCGCGGCGGCCTTCGACGCGCTCTGGGGCAAGCGGCGCATGCTGGAGATCTACCTCAACGTCGCCGAGTGGGGCGACGGGATCTACGGCGCGCAGGCCGCGTCGCGGCACTGGTTCGGCAAGGATGCCCGCAACCTGACGCGCCAGGAGGCGGCCCTGCTCGCCGCCGCGCTGCCGAACCCGATCCAGCGCAGCGCCGGCAAGCCCTCGCGAAGCGTCCGGGCCATCGCGGCCCGGATCCAGGCCCGCATGGGACAGGTCGAGGGACTGATGGGCTGCGTGCGTGGGTGAGCCTCCGCGGGGCGCGACAGGGCCGGGAAATCGGGTATGGAGGCTCGAGCCGAGGAGAACCCGATGCCCGAGACCGAGATCACCCTGGAGCGGATCGCCTTGATCCGCCGCCTCGTGGTGGCCTGGAACCCGGAGGCGCACGGCGCGCCGATGATCCACCCGGACGCGCCCTACGGCAGCACCGACCGGGACGGCGACATCGCCAACGTCACGGGCGACGACGAGGGGGCGGAGGAGGAGCACCGCGCGGTCGGCGCCGCGCTCGCGGCCTTCGTGCGGCACGCGACCCTGAAGCCCGGCCGCTTCACCTACCACAACCCATTGGTGAAGCTCGATCCCGCCCGCACCGGCGACGTTTTCCGCGACGCGGGCGGCGACGCGCCGGAGCAGATCACCTTCGACGTCGAGGCGGCGCATCTCGCGCTGATCCCGCACCTCGCGGTCCTCTGGGACGAGGCGCAGGGCGTTCCGCGGGTCGACCCGGCGGCGCCCTACGGGGATGCGGATCTCGGGGGCTCGATGGCCCGGATCCTGGGGGGTGCGGCAGAGGACCCGGCCCGCCTGCACCACGCGATGCAGCCGGCCCTGCAGATCTTCCTGCGCTACGCCGACATCGCGCCGGGGGATTACGCGTAGCACGCGGCCCCTGTGCCCGGCATGCGGCTGCCGATCTCGCAAGACAGCCGATTGCCGCTCACGCCGTTATCCCGGGACCGCTCAGCGGAGCCCGGGATCCATGAACACCGAAGCAGCAGATCCTGAGACTGCGGTGGGCATGGATTCCGGGCTCGCCTTCGGCGCCCCGGAATGACGGCGCGGTTGTCGCCGAGGGGCCGACCAGGACGATCGAGACCGTCCCGGCCGACCGCCGCGTGCCTCAGCTCTCGCGCTTCTTCCGCTGGGCCAGGGTGCGCAGCCGCAGGGCGTTGAGCTTGATGAAGCCCGCCGCGTCCCGGTGATCGTAGGCGACCGCGCCCTCCTCGAAGGTGACGAGGTCCTGGTCGTAGAGCGAGTTCGGGCTTGTCCGGCCAATCACGTGCACGCCGCCCTTGTAGAGCTTCAGCCGCACCGTGCCGGTTACCTTCTCCTGGCTCTTGTCGATGAGGGCCTGGAGCATCTCGCGCTCGGGGCTGAACCAGAAGCCGTTGTAGATCAGCTCCGCGTATTGCGGCATCAGCTGGTCCTTGAGGTGCGCGGCGCCGCGGTCGAGCGTGATCGACTCGATGGCGCGGTGGGCCGGCAGCAGGATGGTGCCGCCGGGCGTCTCGTACATGCCGCGGCTCTTCATGCCGACGAAGCGGTTCTCGACGAGGTCGAGGCGGCCGATGCCGTTGGCGCGGCCGAGCTCATTTAGCTTGGCGAGCAGGCTCGCGGGCGAGAGTTTCTCACCGTCGATCGAGACTGCGTCGCCCCGCTCGAAGCCGATGGTGATCACCGTCGGCTGGTCCGGCGCCTCCTCCGGCGAGAGGGTGCGCGAGTAGACATAGTCGGGCACCTCGACGGCCGGATCCTCCAGCACCTTGCCCTCGGAGGAGGCGTGCAGGAGGTTGGCGTCGACCGAGAACGGGCTCTCGCCGCGCTTGTCCTTCGCGATCGGGATCTGGTGCTGCTCGGCAAACGCGATCAGCTGCTCACGCGAGCGGAGATCCCACTCGCGCCAGGGGGCGATGACGGTGACATCGGGCTTCAGCGCGTAGTAGCCGAGTTCGAACCGGACCTGGTCGTTGCCCTTGCCGGTGGCGCCGTGGCAGACCGCGTCGGCCCCGACTTTCTCGGCGATCTCGATCTGCTTCTTGGCGATCAACGGACGGGCGATCGAGGTGCCGAGGAGGTAGACGCCCTCGTAGACGGCATTCGCGCGGAACATCGGGAAGACGTAGTCGCGGACGAACTCCTCGCGCAGATCCTCGATGTAGATGTTCTCGGGCCGGATGCCGAGGAGCTCAGCCTTCCTGCGGGCCGGCTCCAGCTCCTCGCCCTGGCCGAGATCGGCCGTGAAGGTGACGACCTCGCAGCCGTAGGTGGTCTGCAGCCACTTCAGGATGATCGAGGTGTCGAGGCCGCCGGAATAGGCCAGCACGACCTTCTTCACGGGCTTCTGGTCGGGAGCGGACATCGTGGGGTTCCGGAGCAGGAGGGCAGGGGTCGCGGGCGGCTTATCGCGCGCACCATCGGGCTGCAACCGGCGTGCCGGCCGGGGCGTTCGACCTGCAACGCTGCCGCCCCATCTCAGGGTTGAAGCGCCGCACTGCTGCGGGACCGCGACGGCTCGGCGCTTGCTTTGATGTTCCTCCGTTCGGAGACGCGTTCCCCATGGCCCGCCAGCCGACCATCGAGTTCTGGTACGAGTTCGCCTCGACCTACTCCTATCTCGCCGCCATGCGCATCGAGGCGGCGGCGCGCGAGGCGGGGGTCGCGGTGCGCTGGCGCCCCTTCCTGCTCGGGCCGATCTTCGCCGCGCAGGGCTGGACCACCTCGCCCTTCAACCTGTTCCCGGCCAAGGGCCGCAACATGTGGCGCGACCTCCAGCGCGAGGCCGCCCGCCTCGGACTGCCCGCCGTGACGCGCCCCGATCCGTTCCCGCAGAACAGCCTCTCGGCGACCCGCGCGGCGATCCTCGGCCAGGGCGAGGCGTGGCTGGTCCCCTTCACGCAGGCCGTCTACCGGGCGAGCTTCGCGGAAGGGCGCTCGATCGCCGAGCCGGCGGCGGTGATCGCGATCCTCGATTCGCTGGGACTCGACGGTACCCAGCTCCTGAAGGCCGCGAGCGCCGAGGCCAACAAGACTCGCCTGCGCGTCGCGGGCGAGGAGGCGCGCTCGCGCGGCATCTACGGCGCGCCGAGCTTCCTCACCGAGGACGGAGAGCTGTTCTGGGGCAACGACCGGCTGGAGCAGGCGCTGGCCTGGGCGATCGGCGATCGGCCGCCGGGGGTGCGCTGACGGCCCAGGTTCTGCCGGGAAGCTTCTCTATCTCCGGGTGGCGCCGCCAGAAGCGCGGCGCCCGGAGAGACGGAAAACGACCCGATGCCCCTGACACGCCGCCGCCTCCTCGCGGTCTCCGCCGGCGCAATCCTCGCGCCTGTCGCCGGGCTCGCCCAGTCCTACGGCCAGCGCGTCGCGGTCGAGAACGACGAGGGCAAGGCCATTGCGAACGCGATCCTGCCGGGCGAGATCACCGGCCAGATCCCGGCTCTGCGCGGCGTCACCTATGCGGGGCCGAAGGAGGCCGAGACCGCGCTCTACGAGTTCTTCGACTTCAATTGCCCCTGGTGCCGGAAGGCCGCCGCCGACGTCGTCTCGCTCCAGGGCAGCGACGCGGCCCTGCGGATCGGGCTCGTGCACAACCCGATCCTGTCGCCGCAATCGGCCCAAGCCGCCAAGGTGATGCTCGCGGTCCAGCGCCGCCTCGGCTCGGCCGCCGCCTGGGACCTCTACCGCGCGCTGCTCGGACGGCCCGGCCGGATCGACGGCCCGGCGGCGCTCGCGGTCGCGGGTGGCCTCGGCGTGCCGGCCGCCGAGATCGAGGCGGTCGCCGACAGCGAGGAGGTTCGGCTGGCCCTGAAGAGCCACATGCGCATGGCCGCCGATCTCGGCCTCTACGCCACGCCCTCCTACGTCCTCGGAAACGCCGGAGTCCTTGGCCATCCCGGTGCCCGCTCGCTGGCACGGATGATCGCCAGCACACGGCGCTGCGACAAGCTCGCCTGCTGAACCGGGCTCGCGCGCCAAGTCAGCCTCTGGAAAGGATCGGCGCTCATCCTGCGGATGCCCGGACCCGGCTCGGCGGGAGGGTGCCTAAGCTTGTGGACAAACGATGCACGCCCTCACCGCCCAGCTCCTCGTCATGGTCGCCGCCGTCATCGCCGGCGTGCTCGTGGCCGAGATGATCGAGTCCCCGGTCCGTAGCTGGGCGAGCCGCCTCGCAGCCGGCCGGCGCCGCTGAGTCGGAACAGCGATCCGGCTCAGCCCGATCCACCGCGTCGCCCTCGGTCTGCCGCGCGCCCTTCGCCTTGCGTGCCACCATGTTGCCATGCTAGGCGGTCGCCGCGCCGGGCAGGGGTCTCTATGCCCCCGGTTTCCCGGGACAATCCCATTTCCTACGGCCGTCCTCTCCGAGCCCGATGCGGGCACGGATCCGGGACGAAACCGCGGGCAAGGCAAAGAGAGAGCGGCGGGTGGCGCAGAACGGTTCCGATGCAGGTCCCCTCGTCGCGGGCATGGCAGGCCGCTACGCCTCCGCCCTGTTCGATCTGGCCCGGGACGAGCGCCAGATCGATGAGGTCGCTGCCGGTCTTGACCGGTTCGACGCCCTGCTCAAGGAGAGCGCGGATCTCCGCCGCCTCGTGAAGAGCCCGGTCTTCACCGCCGAGCAGCAGGCCGCCGCGATCGCCGCCGTGATCGAGAAGGCCGGCGTCACGGGGCTCGCCGCGAACTTCATCCGCCTCACGGCCGCGAACCGCCGCCTGTTCGCCCTGCCCGGGATGATCACCGCCTTCCGCGCCCTGGTGCAGGGATCGAAGGGCATCGTTCGCGCCGAGGTGCGCGTGGCGGAGAAGCCCTCCGACGCGGTTCTCGAGGAGATCACGGCCAGCTTGCGCGACATCGCCAAGTCCGAGGTCGCGGTCGACCTCCACGTCGACCCGAGCCTGATCGGCGGCCTCGTCGTGAAGATGGGCTCGCGCATGGTCGACGCCTCGCTCCGCACCAAGCTCAACGGCATCCGCCTCGCGATGCGCGAAGCCCGGTAAAGCCGGCGCACCGCATCCGACACCGACACTGAACAGATCCAGACAAGAGGCCCGACGATGGACATCCGCGCCGCCGAGATCTCCGCGATCCTGAAAGAGCAGATCAAGAACTTCGGCGAAGAGGCCGAGGTCTCCGAGGTCGGGCAGGTCCTGTCCGTCGGCGACGGCATCGCCCGCGCCTACGGCCTCGACAACGTCCAGGCCGGCGAGATGGTCGAGTTCGAGTCGGGCGTCCGCGGCATGGCCCTCAACCTCGAGCAGGACAACGTCGGCATCGTGATCTTCGGCTCCGACCGTGAGATCAAGGAAGGCCAGACCGTCAAGCGCACCGGCGCCATCGTGGACGTGCCGGTCGGCAAGGGCCTTCTCGGCCGCGTCGTGGACGCGCTCGGCAACCCGATCGACGGCAAGGGTCCGATCCAGTCGACCGAGCGCCGCCGCGTCGACGTGAAGGCTCCGGGCATTATCCCGCGCAAGTCCGTGCACGAGCCGATGGCCACCGGCCTCAAGGCGATCGACGCCCTCATCCCGGTCGGCCGCGGCCAGCGCGAGCTGATCATCGGCGACCGCCAGACCGGCAAGACCGCGATCGCCCTCGACACGATCCTGAACCAGAAGCCCGCGCACCAGGGCACGGACGAGAAGGCCAAGCTCTTCTGCATCTACGTGGCGGTCGGCCAGAAGCGCTCCACCGTCGCGCAGTTCGTGAAGGTACTGGAGGACCAGGGCGCCCTGGAGTACTCCATCGTCATCGCCGCCACCGCCTCGGACGCCGCGCCGATGCAGTTCATCGCGCCCTTCGCCGGCTGCGCCATGGGCGAGTACTTCCGCGACAACGGCATGCACGCCGTGATCGTGTACGACGACCTCTCCAAGCAGGCGGTGGCCTATCGCCAGATGTCGCTGCTGCTGCGCCGCCCGCCGGGCCGCGAGGCCTATCCGGGCGACGTGTTCTACCTCCACTCGCGCCTGCTCGAGCGCGCCGCCAAGATGGGCGATGCCGCCGGCAACGGCTCGCTGACCGCTCTGCCGGTCATCGAGACCCAGGCCAACGACGTCTCGGCCTACATCCCGACCAACGTGATCTCGATCACCGACGGCCAGATCTTCCTTGAGACCGACCTGTTCTACCAGGGCATCCGCCCGGCGGTGAACGTCGGCCTCTCGGTCTCGCGGGTGGGCTCCTCGGCCCAGACGAAGGCGATGAAGAAGGTCGCCGGCAAGATCAAGGGCGAGCTCGCACAGTATCGCGAGATGGCCGCCTTCGCGCAGTTCGGCTCGGACCTCGACGCCTCGACCCAGCAGCTCCTGAACCGCGGCTCGCGGCTCACCGAGCTCCTGAAGCAGCCGCAATTCTCGCCGCTGAAGATGGAGGAGCAGGTCGCGGTGATCTACGCGGGCGTCAACGGCTACCTCGACAAGCTGCCGGTGGCCAAGGTCCGTCCCTTCGAGGACGCGCTGCTCTCCACGCTTCGCTCGAAGCACCAGGACCTGCTCGACGCGATCGGCACCTCGAAGGACCTCTCGGACGACAACGCGGCGAAGCTCAAGAGCGTCGTCGAGGGCGTCGCCAAGAGCGTCGCGTAAGCGCACGGCATCAACTGCGGGGGCGCCGTTCGGCGCCTCCGCCTCTGGCCCTTGAGACCACCGGACCGCTTCGATGCCGAGTTTGAAGGACCTGCGGAACCGCATCACCTCGGTGAAGGCGACGCAGAAGATCACCAAGGCCATGCAGATGGTCGCCGCCGCCAAGCTGCGGCGCGCCCAGATGGCCGCCGAGAACGGCCGCCCCTACGCCGAGAAGATGGCGGCGGTGCTCGGCAACCTCGCGGGTAGCCTCGTGGACGGCGTCGGCGCCCCGCGTCTGCTCTCCGGCACGGGCCAGGACCGGGTCCACCTGCTCGTGGTCTGCACCGGCGACCGGGGACTCGCGGGCGCCTTCAACTCCTCGATCGCGCGTCTCGCCCGCGACCACGCCAACCGGCTGATGGCGGAAGGCAAGACCGTCAAGATCATGACGGTCGGCAAGAAGGGCCTCGACGTCCTGCGCCGCCAGTTCCGCGACCAGATCGTCGCCTCGCGCGACATCCGCGGAAACAAGCCGGTCGATTACGAGTTCGCCTCCGAGATCGCCGAGGACATCCTGCGCCGCTTCGAAGCCGGTGAGTTCGACGTCGCAACCCTGTTCTACGCCGAGTTCCGTTCGGTGATCTCGCAGATCCCGACCGCGCAGAAGATCATCCCGGCCGAACTGCCGCAGGCGCAGACCAAGGGTCCCGGCACGGATGCGGCCCTCGAGTTCGAGCCCGACGAGGAGTCGATCCTCGACGCGCTGCTGCCGAAGAACCTGACGGTGCAGATCTTCCGCGCGCTCCTCGAGAACGCGGCCTCCGAGCAGGGTGCCCGCATGAGCGCCATGGACTCCGCCACGCGCAACGCGGGCGAGATGATCAAGAAGCAGACGCTGGTCTACAACCGCACGCGTCAGGCCATGATCACCAAGGAACTCATCGAGATCATCTCGGGCGCCGAGGCGCTCTGATCCTGAAACGAATCCCGAGCGCGCAGAGCGCGCTCCGTCCGCCACGGAATTGAAGGGTCCGCACACATGGCCAGCACCGCTCTCCCCGGCACCGGCTCAAACAAGGTCGGCAAGATCACCCAGGTCATCGGCCCGGTCGTCGACGTGCAGTTCGACGGCCACCTACCGGAGATTCTGAACGCCCTCGAGACCAAGAACAACGGCGCCCGCCTCGTGCTCGAGGTGGCCCAGCAGCTCGGCGAGAACACCGTCCGCTGTATCGCGATGGACACCTCCGAGGGCCTGACCCGCGGCCAGGAGTGCACCGATACCGGCGAGCCCATCAAGGTGCCGGTCGGCATGAACACGCTCGGCCGCATCATGAACGTCATCGGCGAGCCGATTGACGAGGCGGGCCCGGTCGTCACCGACACCTACCGCGCCATCCACCAGCCGGCCCCCCCCTACGCCGACCAATCGACCGAGGCGCAGATCCTCGTCACCGGCATCAAGGTGGTGGACCTGCTCGCCCCCTACGCCAAGGGCGGCAAGATCGGCCTGTTCGGCGGCGCCGGCGTCGGCAAGACCGTGCTGATCATGGAGCTGATCAACAACATCGCGAAGGTGCACTCGGGCTACTCGGTCTTCGCCGGCGTGGGCGAGCGCACCCGTGAGGGCAACGATCTCTATCACGAGATGATCGAGTCCAACGTCAACAAGAACCCGAAGGAGAACAACGGCTCGGCCGAGGGCTCCAAGTGCGCTCTGGTCTACGGCCAGATGAACGAGTCGCCCGGTGCCCGCTCGCGCGTCGCCCTCACCGGCCTGACCATCGCGGAGCAGTTCCGCGACGAGGGCCAGGACGTGCTCTTCTTCGTCGACAACATCTTCCGCTTCACTCAGGCGGGCTCCGAGGTGTCGGCGCTTCTCGGCCGCATCCCCTCGGCGGTGGGCTATCAGCCGACGCTGGCCACCGACATGGGCGCCCTGCAGGAGCGCATCACCACCACCACCAAGGGCTCGATCACCTCGGTGCAGGCGATCTACGTGCCGGCCGACGACCTGACCGACCCGGCGCCCGCCGCCTCGTTCGCCCACCTCGACGCCACGACCGTGCTGTCGCGCTCGATCGCCGAGAAGGGCATCTACCCGGCGGTGGACCCGCTCGACTCGACCTCGCGCATGCTCTCGCCGACCATCCTCGGCGAGGAGCACTACACCGTCGCTCGCCGTGTCCAGCAGACCCTGCAGCGCTACAAGGCGCTCCAGGACATCATCGCGATCCTGGGCATGGACGAGCTGTCCGAGGAGGATAAGCTGACGGTGGCCCGCGCCCGCAAGATCGAGCGCTTCTTCTCGCAGCCCTTCTCGGTGGCCGAGGTCTTCACGGGCTCGCCCGGCAAGCAGGTCGCCCTCGAGGACACCATCAAGGGCTTCAAGGGCCTGGTGAACGGCGACTACGACGACCTGCCCGAGGCCGCCTTCTACATGGTCGGCACCATCGAGGAGGCCCAGGAGAAGGCCAAGAAGCTGAAGGCCGCGGCGTAAGGCAACCCCGCCCCTCCCGCTCTCAGGGGAGGGGCGCTCTATCGGCTCCGGCCCGCACGCGGGCCGGGCAAGCCTCTCGGATCCGGGAACAGTTCAGGCGATGGCCACCTTCCACTTTGATTTCGTCGGCCCCGAGCGGTCGCTGTATTCCGGCGAGGTCGAGTCGGTGCAGCTGCCCGGCTCGGAAGGTGAGATGACGGTGCTTCCCGGCCACGCGCCGGTGCTGACCACCCTGCGGGTCGGCGTCATCGTCGTCACCGAGTCTCAGGGCAACGGCAAGCGCATCTACGTGCGCGGCGGCTTCGCCGATGTCGGCCCGACCAGCGTCACGGTGCTGGCCGAGCGGGCCGCCCCGATCGAGGAGCTGACGCCTGAGTCGATTGATCGCGACATCGAGGCGGCTCAGCTCGCCCACGACGCGACCGAGGACCAGCAGAAGCGCCAGGATCTGAACGCGCAGATCGTGCAGCTTCAGGAGACGAAGGCGCTCCTGCGGCTCTGATCCTGCCGGACCGGACGGTTCCGGACTCCACAGCCCGCCGCGACACTCTTCGGAGACCGTCGCGGCGGGCTTTTTCGTGTCCAGGCTACGCGCTCGTCCCGTCGAGGGCGTGGGCGATCAGCGCCTCGCGGCTCTCCGGATCGAGCGGACAGCCCAGCGCGAGCCATCGGACCCGGGCGCGGGCGAGCGCCTGTCCGACCGCGCGGCCCGGCACGAGACCGCGGGCGACGAGGTCGGCACCGGCGACCGGCAGGACGAGGGGCGGCCCGTCGCGCAGGGCCGCCAGGATCGCGCCGGTCTCCCGGGGGAGGGCGGGGCGCGGCTCGCCCGCCAGCACCGCGAGCGCACCTGAGGCGGCATCGACCCCGTAGACGGCCGCGAGTGCCCGGATCTCCGGCTCGGCGAGCGCGTCCCGGCTGCGGGCGGCGGCGAGCGCGGCGGCGTAGCGGTCGAGTTCCTGATGCTCGGCCTTCGACAGGCGCAGACGCTCGCGCAGCCGTTCCGCATCCTCGCGGGTCAGCACCGCCAGCGCGGCGAGCGGTGCCGGGCGTCCGGCCGCGAGCGACCGGTCCAGGCGGCCGCGCTCGCCGACGCCGCCGAGGATGCGCGCGAGCAGGCCGGTCTCGCTCAAGACGGCGATCATGGCGGGCGCGCCGGGCGCGGCCAGCAGCTTCAGGAACTCGGCCCGCACCCGCTCGCGCGACAGCCGGTCGAGGCTGTCGCGCGCCGCGATGCAGGCCGCGAGCGCAGGCGCGTCCGGCGTGCCGTGCCCGAAGCGGGCGTGGAAGCGGAAGAAGCGCAGGATGCGCAGCGCGTCCTCGCGGATCCGCGTCGCCGGATCGCCGATGAAGCGGACACGGCCCGCCGCGAGATCCGCGACGCCGCCCGTGGTGTCGTGCAGGCGCCCCTCCGCGTCGAGGGAGAGCGCGTTGACGGTGAAGTCGCGCCGCGCGGCGTCCTGCGCGAAGTCGCCGCCGAAGCGCACCACCGCGTGGCGCCCGTCGGTCTCGACGTCCTCGCGCAGCGTCGTCACCTCGATCGGCTCGCCGGCGGCGATCAGCGTGACGGTGCCGTGCTCGATCCCGGTCGGCACGGCCTTCAGCCCTGCGGCGCGGGCGCGCGCCATCACGGCCTCGGGCAGGAGGGTGGTCGCCAGATCGATGTCGGCGGCGTCGCGGCCCAGCAGCGCGTCGCGCACGCAGCCGCCGACGAGGCGCGTCTCCGCGTCCGGGCCACTCAGGGCGGCGAGCGCGGCGCGCACGCTCGGCCGGGCGCGCAGACGCGCGAGACCCTGTCGGTCGAGATGCTGCATCAGCGGAACTGCCCCGGCACGAGCCGCCCGTTCTCCATGTGGGCCGGCACGTAGCCGCCGGTGCTGCGCGCGGAGAACAGCCCCGTATAGACCAGGGAGGCGATCACCAGGGCGAGGCCCGCGAAGGCCAGGCGCAGGCTCTGGCCGTCCCAGTGCACCCGGCGCAGCGGGTTGCGGCCCGTCGCCAGCAGGTAGGTGCAGAAGAGCGCGAAGGGGATCAGGAAGATCCCGAATTCTTCGATGAGACGGCGCAGCATGGATGTCAGAACAGCGAAGGATCGGGACTCTGCTACCGCGCGAGCCGTTCGCGCAAGTTGTGCAGGATACCGGCGGTGACGCCCCAGATCAGGCGCTCGCCGAAGGGGAGGGCGTAGAAGTACCGGAGGCGCCCCTGCCATTCCTTGGAGCGCAACTGGTAGCGCGCCGCCTCCATCAGGAAGGCGAGCGGCACCTCGAAAACGTCCGCGACCTCCTCCGGGTTCGGCCGGAGACCGGCCTCCGGATCGACCAGTCCGATCACCGGGGTGACGAGGAAGCCGGTGCCCGAGAGGTAGGGGTCGAGATAGCCGAGCGGGCGCACCGCCTCCGGCGCCAGCCCGATCTCCTCGAAGGCCTCGCGCAGCGCGGCGTCGTGGGGCGTCTCATTGGGCTCGATCTTACCGCCCGGCAGGGCGATCTGGCCGGAATGGTCGCGCAGATGCGCGGCGCGCTGGGTGAGGACGAGGAACAGGCCCCCGGCGCGGGCCACGACGGGCACCAGCACGGCGGCGCGGCGGTGGGGCGGCGGCGGGACCACGGCGCTGCCGTCCGGGTCGAGGCTGTGATCGCCGCGCGGGTTGGAGGTCGGATCGTCGGGGCCCGGCGCGCTCTGGGACAGACGCTCGGCGCAGAGGGCGAGGAAGCCGGCGCGGTCGAGGCTCACGCGGCCTCGTCCGGCGCGATGCGGTGGAAGGCGCCGCCGGCCTCGAGGCCGAGCCAGGGGCGGCCGTCGAGGACGCGGCTCTCGGCCATCTCGACGAGGTCGTAGGTCAGCGCCCGGCTGACCAGGGCCCAGAGGTCGCCGCGGACCAGCAGGTACGGCTTGAGGGCCCCGCCCTCAGCCTGCTCGAAGCGCAGCGGGTGATCGGGCCCGACGGCCACGAGGTCGTCGACATTCGTGCGAAAGCTGATGCGGCGGTCACCGCCCGTGCCGTCGACAGCCATCTCGACGGCACAGAAGGGCGCATCCTCGACCGTGATGCCGACGCTCTCGACAGGGGTCACGAGCCGGATCGCGCCGTCGGGCTCCGCCCGCAGGATGGAGGCGAAGAGCCGGACCATCTTCTCGCGGCGGATCGGGCTGCCGTTATGAAACCACGTGCCGTCCGCGGCGATGCGGATGTCGATGGGACCGCAATAGGGTGGATTCCAGAGATGGACCGGGGCTGGCCCGCGCTGCGGAAGCCCCGCGAGGGCAGCGCCGAGCCGGGCGAGCGTCGGGTCGCTGGCGGGATCCGGGGTCGTGTCGCGGGCTGTGTCGGGCGAGGCGGCCATGCGGATCAGATAGCGCGCTCAAGCGCCCTCGGCATCGGGCCGCCGCCGCAGGATCTTCCAGACGCCGGAGGCGTAGGCGACGCGACGCGCGCCGACCAGCAGATCGGTGCGCAGGAAGACCATCGAGCCGGTGCGCCGCAGCACCTCGGGCCGGGCCTCGATCCAGTCGCCGAGGCGCGCCGCGTCGAGGAACTGCATCTCCATCTGCACGGTGACGCAGTTGGCGCCGTCGGCCGACGCCATGGCCGTCTCGCCGAGCGCCCGGTCGGCGAAGCTCATCAGCATGCCGCCATGCACGACCCGGATCAGGTTGGCGTGCTTCTCCGAGGCACGGAACGCGTAGGCGCCGTCCGCGCGGCGGAAGACCGGTCCGACATGGGCGATGAAGCCGAAATCGCAGATCGGCTCCCAGCCGGGCGGCACATCTAGATCGGTCATGGAGGTACCTTAGCCTTACGGGACGCCTCATGTCCCGCGCGGCTTCGCGCGCCGGGTCGGCGCCTCCGCGAGGGGATCGTCCGGCCAGGGGTGGCGCGGGTAGCGCCCGCGCATCTCGGTGCGGACGGAAGCCCAGGAGCCGCGCCAGAAACCCGGCAGGTCGCGGGTGATCTGGATCGGACGCTGGGCCGGCGAGAGCAGGTGGAGCACCAGGGGCCGCCCGCCCGCGGCGGGGTGCCGGTCGAGGCCGAACAGCTCCTGCACGCGGACAGCGAGCACCGGGCCGCCCTCCGCCTCGTAATCGACCGGGATGCGGGAGCCCGTCGGGACCTCGACATGCGTCGGAGCCGCGTTCTCCATGCGGGCGCGCAGGGACCAGTCGAGCAGGCCGTGGAGCGCGCGCGCGAGATCGTCCGCCGTGATCGCGTCGAGGCTCGTTCGTCCGACGATCTCCGGAGCGAGCCAATCGACCGCCGTATCGGCGAGCACCGCGTCGGAGAGGTCCGGCCAGGGCTCGCCCTCCGCCGCGCGGAGGAAGCGGGCGCGGGCGAGCCATTGCCGCAGGGCCGGTGTCCACGGCAGGCGGTCGAGGCCGAGCCCGCAGACGCCGCGGGCCAGGATGATGGCGGCCTCGCGATCGCCCGGTACCGGCAAAGTGCGCTCGCCGAGCGTCACGGCTCCGAGCCGGCGCAGCGCGCGGGCGCGAAGGGCGCGGGCCTGCGGGTCGAAGCTGACCTGCGTCACGGCCTCGATGCGCCCGGCGAACGCCGTCTCGATCGCCTCCGGGGCGATGGCGGCGGCGGCGAGAATGCGGGCGTTGCCGGCAGCGCCAGCGAGGTCGGCGACGACGATGAACGGCTCACGCGCGAGCGCCGCGGCGGGGTCGAGGCGTCCGGCCCGGCCGTTCGCCATCACGAACTCGCCGTCGCGCCCGCGTCCCTTCGCGACCCGATCCGGATAGGCGAGCACGAGGAGAGAGCCCGAATCGGCATGTTCGGCGGAGGCGGTCCCGCCCGCGAGCTTCGCCCAGCCGGCGCTGAGCCGGCGCATGTCGGCGGCGCGCTGCCCGCGGTCGCGGCGGAAGCGATCGAGCCGCTCGGCAAGATCGACCGCGTCGCCGCCGAGGCCTCGCTCGACCAGCACCGCGGCGAGATCCGCGGCAGTGCCCGCCTGTCCCCGCTCGGCCGCGCTCACCACCATCCGGGCAAGGCGCGGCGGCAGAGGCAGGGCGCGCAGCGCCCGTCCGGCCCCGGTGAGGCGTCCGTCGGCGTCGAGGGCGTCGAGGTCGAGGAGCATCGCGCGCGCCTCGCGAAGCGCGGGTGCGGGCGGCGTGTCGAGGAAGGCGAGGGCGGTCGGATCGGTCACGCCCCAGGCGGCGCAGTCGAGCACGAGGCCGGCCAGATCCGCGGCCAGGATCTCGGGACGGCCGAACGGATCGAGCGCGCCGGTCGCGGCCTCGGACCAGAGCCGCCAGCACACGCCCGGCTCCGTGCGGCCGGCGCGGCCCCGGCGCTGGTCGACGGAGGCGCGCGAGGCCCGCGCGGTGACGAGGCGGGTCAGCCCGAGGCCCGGCTCGTAATGCGGCACCCGGGCGAGCCCGGAATCGACCACGATGCGCACGCCCTCGATGGTCAGCGAGGTCTCGGCGATGGAGGTGGCCAGCACCACCTTGCGGCGACCCGATGGGGCGGGCGAGACGGCGCGATCCTGCTCGGCCGGCGTCAACGCCCCGTAGAGCGGCGCCACATCGACCTCCGGCCCGACGCGGCCTTCCAGCGCCTCTGCCACGCGCCGGATCTCCGCCTGCCCGGGCAGGAAGGCGAGCACCGAGCCGGGATCGGCCCGCAGCGCCCGCAGGATCAGATCGGTCATCGCCGCCTCGACGCGCTGGTTCGGGTCGCGCTCGACGTAGCGGGTCTCGATCGGATAGGCGCGGCCCTCGGATTCGATCACCGGCGCGTCGCCGAGGAGGCGCGCCACCCGCGCCCCGTCGAGAGTCGCCGACATCACCAGCACCCGGAGATCCTCACGCAGCGCCCCCTGGGCGTCGAGGGCGAGGGCGAGGCCGAGGTCGGCATCGAGGGAGCGCTCGTGGAACTCGTCGAACAGCACCGCGCCGACCCGCGCAAGTTCCGGGTCGTCGAGGATCATCCGGGTGAACACCCCCTCGGTCACCACCTCGATCCGGGTGCGGGCGGAGATCTTCGAGCCGAGGCGGACGCGCAGGCCCACCGTGTCGCCGACGCGCTCGCCGAGCGTCGTGGCCATGCGCTCGGCGGCCGCGCGTGCGGCCAGGCGGCGCGGCTCCAAGAGCACGATGCGCCGGTCGCCGAGCCAGGGCGCGTCGAGCAGGTCGAGCGGCACGCGGGTGGTCTTGCCGGCGCCGGGCGGGGCGACGAGAACGATACCGGTGCGCGTCGTCAGCGCGTCGCGCAGGCGCGGCAGGACGGCGTCGATCGGCAGGACGGGCGGGACGGCTGCTGGCATCGTCGCGGTGATGGCGTGCCCGCTGCGGCAAGGCAATCCGCGGCAGCCCAGAGACGATCCACTGTCCAGCAGCCGAGACACGGTTAGGACTCGGCCAAGACATAGCTCGAGATTCGATCGCACACGTTCAGAACCCGATAATCTTCCGGGCAGACGGCCTTCGGAAGCGAGGAATTTTTCCGTATCGGCCGGGAACCGCAACGATAGGAACGGCTTGACGGCTCGACGCGCGCAGCCTGCGCGACGTGGAGACGAACATGACGCGCATTGCCCTGACCCTGGCGACCGGCCTTCTGCTCGGCGGCCTGGCCTCGCTGCCCGCCTCGGCGGCCCCGCTCTCGGTTCCGGCGGGCGTCACCGCTTCCGACAGCGTCGACACGGTCGCGTACCGCCATCATCGCTACCGCCACCACTCGACCCGGGCCGAGCGCCGCGCGCGCCGCATGAACACCATGCGGTACGGCAACCCGAACGCCCGCAACCCGGAGCGCCCCGGCTACAAGCAGCAGCTCGGCAACACCACGGGCGGTCCGCGCTACTGATCCGAAGCTCCTCCTGCGAGAGGCCCGGGGCTGTCGCGCGAGCGGCGGCCCCTTTCCGTTTTTCTGGCCGCGCTTCTCCCCAGGGATGCGGCGACCCGCGCCTGATTCGACCGCCCGGCTCTGGTAGAACGGGGCATGGTCCGCAGCACCGCCGCCCGAAAGATCGCCAGCACCCCGGAGGCGGCGCCCGCACCGGACGTCTCCGGCGCCACGCCGATGATGGCGCAGTACATCGAGATCAAGGCCGCCAATCCCGACTGCCTGCTGTTCTACCGGATGGGCGACTTCTACGAGCTGTTCTTCGCCGATGCGGAGACGGCCTCGCGGGCACTCGGCATCGTGCTGACGAAGCGGGGCAAGCACGGCGGCGCCGACATCCCGATGTGCGGCGTGCCGGTGGAGCGGGCCGACGACTATCTCAGCCGCCTCATCGCGCTCGGCCACCGCGTCGCGGTCTGCGAGCAGACGGAGGATCCGGCCGAGGCCAAGCGCCGGGGCCCGAAATCGGTGGTGCGGCGCGAGGTGGTGCGGCTGGTCACGCCCGGCACCATCACGGAGGATCGGCTCCTCGACCCGGCCCGGGCGAACCTCCTGCTCGCCATCGGGCGGCGCAAGCTCTCGGAGACCGCCCACGCCTACGGGCTTGCGGCTGTCGACATCTCCACCGGCCGTTTTTCCTTGAGCGAGGTGACGGGCCAGGAGCTCTCCGGCGCGATCAGCCGGCACGACCCGCGGGAGATCGTGCTGTCGGAAGCGCTTCATGCCGATCCGGCCCTCGCGCGCATCTGGCAGGAGACTCGCGCGGCCGTCGTTCCGCTGCCGCAGGGCGAGCTGGAACCGGCGGCGGCCGAGCGGCGCATCCGCGAGCAGTACGGCGTCTCGACGCTGGAAGGCTTCGGCCAGTTCAGCCGGGCCGAGATCGCGGCGGCCGGCGCCGTGCTCCTCTATATCGCCCGGACCCAACTCGCGGCGCGTCCGCCCCTCCAGGTACCGACCCGCGAGGCCGATGGGGCGACGCTGAGCATCGACGCGGCGACGCGGGCCAATCTTGAGCTGACCCGCACGCTCTCCGGCGAGCGCCAGGGCAGCCTGCTCGACGCCATCGACCGCACCGTGACGGCGAACGGCGCGCGGCTGCTCGCCGAGCATCTCGCGGGACCGCTCACCGATCTCGCGGCCATCGCGCGCCGGCAGGAGGCTGTCGCCCGCCTCGCCGACGAGCCGGCTCTGCGTGGGGCCTTGCGCGACACGCTCGCCCGCGCGCCCGACATCGCCCGTGCCCTATCACGCACCGGCCTCGGCCGGGCCGGTCCCCGCGACCTCGCGGCGATCCGCGACGGGCTCGATGTCGCCGCCGCGCTCGGCGCCCGACTCGCGGCGGAGCCCGATCTACCCGACGCCCTGGCGCGGCTCGGGCGGCGGCTCGCCCGGATCGACGCGGACCTCGTCGAGACCCTGCGGGCCGCGCTCGCGGACGAGCTGCCGCTCAACCGCCGCGACGGCAATTTCGTGCGCGCCGGCTACCACCCGGAGATCGACGAGGCGCGGGCGCTCGGCCAGGATTCGCGCAAGGTCATCGCCGCGCTGCAGGCCCGCTACGCCGAGGAGACGGGCTGCCGGACGCTGCGGATCAAGCACAACAACATGCTCGGCTACTTCATCGAGGTGCCGCAATCGATCGGTGAGGCCTGCCTCAAGGGACTGATGCAGGACTTCGTGCACCGCCAGACCATGGTGGACGCGATGCGCTTCACCAGCGTCGAGCTCGGCGAACTCGAATCGAAGATCTCCGGCGCCTCCGACCGGGTGCTGGCACTGGAGAGCGCGGTGTTCGAGGAGCTGGCGGGCCGCGTGCTGACGCAGGGCGAGGCCGTCGCCGAGACCGCGGAGGCGCTCGCCCGGCTCGACGTGGCGGCGAGCCACGCGGAGCTCGCGATCGAGCGCGACTGGCGGCGCCCGGTCGTGGACGATTCCCTGAGCTTCGTCGTGAGGGCGGGGCGCCACCCGGTGGTCGAGGCCGCGTTGCGGCGGGCGGGCGAGGCCTTCATCGCCAACGATTGCGACCTCTCGGGCGACACACGTGGGCGGATCCGCCTGATCACCGGCCCCAACATGGGCGGCAAGTCGACCTTCCTGCGCCAGAACGCACTCATCGCGGTGCTCGCGCAGATCGGCAGCTTCGTGCCGGCGGCCGAGGCCCATATCGGCCGGGTCGACCGGCTGTTCTCCCGCGTCGGCGCGGCCGACGACTTGGCGCGCGGCCACTCGACCTTCATGGTCGAGATGGTCGAGACCGCCGCCATCCTGAACCAGGCGACGCGGCGCTCGCTGGTGATTCTCGACGAGATCGGGCGCGGCACCGCGACCTTCGATGGGCTCTCGATCGCCTGGGCCTGCCTGGAACACCTGCACGAGACGAATGCCTGCCGGGCGCTCTTCGCCACGCATTTCCATGAGCTGACCGCGCTCGGCCAGCGGCTCGCCCGGCTCGACAACGCGACCCTCAAGGTGGCCGAACACCGGGGCGAGGTCGTGTTTCTGCACGAGGTGGTGCCGGGCGTGGCCGAGCGCAGCTACGGCCTGCAGGTCGCACGCCTCGCGGGGCTCCCGGCAGCCGTGGTGGCGCGGGCCGGCGCGATCCTCAAGGGCCTGGAGAAGGCCGAGCGCGAGCGGCCGGGCCGCCCCCGGATCGACGATCTGCCGCTCTTCGCCAACCTCGCTCCGCCGCCCCCGCCGCCCGAGCCCGAACCCGCCGCGGACGACGCGTTGGGTCTACTCCTCGACGCGATCGATCCGGACGCGCTTACTCCGCGCGAGGCCCTCGACGCGCTCTATCGGCTGAAGCGCGCTCGCACCGAGGGCTGAGACAGCCTCACCTGGACCCGCGCGACCGCACCGAGCGTGCGGCAGCGCCGGTCAGCGCGCCGCTCAGCGCGCGGCCGCGCAAGCCGGGGAGGGACTGAAGCCGTCGGGGCAGTGAGCCTGGGGCCGACCCGCACGGCATCCGGCCACATAGGCCAGCGTGCTCGCCACCACGCGCTCGGAATAGGGCTTGGCGATCACCCCGAACGCTCCCGCGAAATCGTCCGGGATGCGCTTGGCGTTGGCCGTCATGAACACGACCGTGGTACGCGGATCGGCGGCAAGCGCCCGGGCCACCTCGACCCCGGTCGGCCCATCGACCAGATGAATGTCGACGAGTGCCACGTCCGGTGCGGTGGCGCGGCCGACCGCGATGGCCTCGCTCGAGTTGCAGGCGACACCGACCGTGATGTGACCGAGATCGTCAAGCAGACACTCGAGTTCGAGCGCGATCAGCGCTTCGTCCTCGACGACGAGGATGCGGAGAGGGTGGCCTGATGGCGCAGCGTCAGCCGTCATGGAACCTCGCTCGCCTCCTGCTCGGTCGAAGGGTCCGCCAACCTGCGCGAAGATCCGCCGCATCTCAAGCAACCGCCTGTAGCGGAACCCGGATCTCCACACGGGTACCGGGCACGCCCTCGGCCCAGACGATCGACCCGCGCAGTTGACGCACTACCATGTCAACGAGCGTGCGACCGAAGCCCGCCGGGTTCGAGGGCGCGGCAGCGAGCCCGACTCCATCATCTGCGATCACCAGGACCAGCGTGTCCCCCTCCCGGTGACCGTCGAGGGTGAGACGCCCGCTCCGCCCATCCGGAAAGGCGTGGCGCACCGCGTTCGTGGTAAGCTCGTGGATCATCAGGGAAAGCGGCGCGGCCATTGCGGCCGCCACGGCGATCGGCTCGACCCGTGCCTCGATCCGCGTCCGCTCCGGGTCGAGCCCGGCTTCGAGATCGGACAGGAAGTCGCTGGTGAAGTCGCTGAGGTTGAAGTGGGCGACATCGCCATCCGAGTAGAGCATCCGGTGCGCCGTCGAGAGGGCGCCGATCCGCTCGGCCATGTTCTGCAGGGCTTCGCGGGCCTCGCCCTCCGGTGTCCGGCGGGCCTTCAGCAGCATGAGCGAGGAGATCACCTGGAGGTTGTTCTTCACCCGGTGGTCGACCTCGTGCAGCAGCGCGGTCTTCTGGGCCAGGGCGTGCTCGAGATCCGCCGTCCGCTCGCCGACCTGCCGCTCCAGCTCGTCGTTTGTGCCGCGCATCGCCGATTCGGCGCGGCGCTTGTCGGTCATGTCGGCCTGGGCTGCGAAGAAGTATGCGATCCGGCCGACCGCGTCGCGGATAGGGCTGATCGTCATGCCGTTCCAGAAGGGCGTGCCGTCCTTGCGGTAGTTGAGCACCTCGAGGGCGACCGGCTCGCCGACAGCGATCGCGGCGCGCATGCGCGCGACCTCCTGCTGATCCGTCTCCGGGCCCTGCAGCAGGCGGCAGTTGCGGCCGATCAGCTCCTCGCGCGTGTACCCCGTCAGGGCCAGAAAGGCGCTGTTGACCCAGAGGATCGGGTTATCCTGAGCGCGCGCGTCCGTCACGATCATCGGCGTCGGGCTTGCATCGAAGGCGAGCGCGAACGTCGCCGGAGCGACCGCGGGTGGATAGGCGCTCTCGTGCGTCATGCTGCAACCGTCCGTGACGCCCGTCGCGGCCGCGCGCGCTTCCGTCAAGCGGAAGCGATCGTCCCCCCGGCCGTGCATCTCAAGGACCAGTTTTCGGCAAAGCCGTTAACGAAAGGTCGAGCATGATTTCCCCGTCATGTCGATCGAGTCGGCCGGCGACACGGATTTCACCCGCTCTCGCAGGTCGGCCACGGTTCTGCGGGACAAGGCACATGACTGTGAGGAGTTCCATTCCATGTCAGGCGGAACGGCGATGCGCACAGGAATGAAGGCCGCGCGCGAACCCAGGACCGGCAAGCCGCGCCTGCGCCTGCGCGATGTGCTGGACGATGCACGCATCGCCCTGATGCTGGCGCTGGGTTTCGCCTGCGGCCTGCCGATCCTGCTGGTCTTCTCCACGCTGTCGGCTTGGCTCGCCACAGCCGGAATCCAGCGCACCAGCATCGGGCTGCTCTCCTACGTCTCCTTCGCCTACTCGCTCAAATTCCTCTGGGCCCCGGTGATCGACCGGGCCGACCTGCCGTTTCTCTCCCGCCGGCTCGGGCGGCGGCGCTCCTGGATGGTGCTCTCGCAGGTGGCGGTGGCGATCGGTCTTCTCGGCATGAGCCAGGGCGATCCGGCAGCCTCGCTCAGCTTCATGGTGATCTGCGCCCTCGTGACCGCCTTTGCTTCGGCGACGCAGGACATCGTGGTCGATTCCTGGCGCATCGACGCCGCGCCGACCGAGCGGCAGGGCGTGATGCTGGCCGCCTATCAGCTCGGTTACGCCATCGCCCGAGCCTTCGCGGGAGCGGGCGCCCTCTACATCGCGCAGGGCGCGAGCTGGAGCCTCGCCTACGGGGCGATGGCGGGACTGATGCTGATCGGGCTGACAGCGGCCTTCCTGGCCCCGCGCCAGGATCCGGTGACCGTCGAGGGCGAGCGCCGCTCGTTCGGGACGACGCTGCGGGTCGCCGTGGTCGACCCCTTCTCCGACCTCGTCCGCCGCAAGGGAGCGCGGCTGGTGCTGATCCTGGCGCTGATCATGCTCTACCGCCTGCCCGACATCATCTCGGGCGTGATGGCTCAGCCCTTCTATATCGAGCAGGGCTTCACGCTGACCGAGATCGCCAACGTCACGAAGGTCTACGGGGTGATCGTCGGCGTGGTGGGAGCGCTCGCCGGCGGCTGGGCGGTGATCCGCTTCGGGCTGCAGGCCTCGCTTCTGTTCGGCGGCATCGTGGCGGCGGCCTCGAACCTGATGTTCTCCTGGCTCGCGGTCTCGGGCCACGACACGATGCTGTTCGTGCTGAGCATCTCGATCGACAATTTCGCGGGCAACTTCGCGGGCACCGCACTCATCGCCTACATGTCGAGCCTCGCCTCGCCGGCCTTCGTGGCGACGCAGTACGCGCTGCTCTCCTCTCTCTACGCACTGCCCGGCAAGTTCGTGGGTGGCTTCTCGGGCTTCATGGTCGACGCGATGGGCTACCCGGTCTTCTTCGCGGCATCGGCCGGCATCGGCATCCCGGTGGCGCTGCTCTGCCTCGCCCTGATCGCGCTGAAGGAGGGCGCGGCGGAGCCGGAGCCCGTACCGGTGCCGGAGGACGAGGCGGTCGTCGCCAAGGCGTGAGCGGCCCGATCGCGGAACCAAGCCGGAGGCGCGGCGCTTGCTCTGGGCTACGCGTATGCGGCGGCTCTGGCGCCGTCGCTGTGAGATCTGGGGACAGGACCGTGAGCGACCTCATTCTCGCCGACGAGACCGCACCGGCCACGATTGCGGCGGGCCGCGACCTCAGCCCGGAGGATCTGGCAGCGCTCCGCCGGGCCGTGCGGGCGCTGGAGCAGCCGGGCCTCGCCGCCCGGCTCTCGGCGGCGGCCGGCGCCCCGCTCGAGATGATCGGCCGCTCGCTGCCCGCTCCCGTCACAGAAGTCGTCGGGCGCAGCACCGAGGCGGCGATGCGGGGCGGCGAGAATGAGGTCGCTCACGGTCCTGTCCCCAGATCTCACAGCGACGGCGCCAGAGCCGCCGCATACGCGTAGCCCAGAGCAAGCGCCGCGCCTCCGGCTTGGTTCCGCGATCGGGCCGCTCACGCCTTGGCG
>NZ_BPQM01000006.1 GCF_022179245.1 Methylobacterium gregans | reverse complement strand
GCGGCACGGGGAGCCGCGCGGCGTCGCGCAGGCGCGGCTCCCCGTGCCGCAGGACTTCCCGTGCCCGCGCCAGCCCACCCTGTCCACGCAGGCGGGCTTCGGCATGATCCTGAACGAGCTCGCCCGCTCGGACGCGCCGATCACCGAGCGCATCGTCACCACCTCGCCGGACGTCACCGTCTCGACCAATCTCGGCGGCTGGGTGAACCGGCGCGGCCTGTTCGCCCGCGAGGAGCTGCGCGATCTGTTCCGGGCCGAGCGCATCCCCTCGACCTTCACCTGGGACTTTTCCGCCGAGGGTCAGCACATCGAGCTCGGCATCGCCGAGATGAACCTGTTCCTGCTGCTCTCCGGGCTCGGGCTCTCGCACCGCCTCTTCGGCGAGCGGCTGATCCCGATCGGCACGCTCTACGATCCCTTCATCGCCCGCGGCCTCGATGCCCTGAACTACGCCTGCTACCAAGACGCCCGCTTCATCATCGCGGCGACGCCCTCGGGCGTGACGCTGGCGCCCGAGGGCGGTGCCCACCAGTCGATCGGCACGCCGCTGATCGGCCTGTCGCAGCCGGGGCTCGCCAGCTACGAGCCGGCCTTCGTCGACGAGTTGTCGCTGATCCTGGCCCACGCCCTCGACTACGTGCAGCGCGACGGCGAGGCCGGCGGCTCGGTCTATCTGCGCCTCTCGACCCGCAGCCTGGAGCAGCCGCACCGTGCGCTCACGGCGGAGCTGGCCGACAGCGTCGTGGCCGGCGCCTACTGGCTGCGCGAGCCGGGGCCGAACTGCGAGGTCGTGGTCGCCTATACGGGCGCGGTGGCACCCGAGGCGATCGAGGCGGTCGGCCGCATGGCCGAGGACCGGCGCGATGTCGGGCTGCTGGCCGTCACCTCGGCGGACCGGCTGCATGCCGGCTGGAGCGCGGCGCAAGGAGCCCGCGAGCGCGGAGAGCGCGGAGTCCAGAGCCACATCGAGGCGCTCCTCGGGCGCCTGCCGCGCCATTGCGGCCTCGTCACGGTGATCGACGGGCACCCGGCGACCCTCGGCTGGCTCGGCTCCGTTCACGGCCATCGCACCCGGGCGCTCGGCGTCGCGCATTTCGGCCAGACCGGCACGGTGGCCGACCTCTACCGCCATTTCGGGATCGACGCCCGCGGCATCGTCGCGGCGGCGCAGGGATTGAGCCCGGAGCGGCCGATCCGGCAGCTGAGCCTCGTGGCGGGCTAGCGCGCGCTGTCCCTCCCCCCTCCGCGGGGGAGGGCGGCACCGACGCGTCATTCGGCCTCCCACGGCCACGCCTCCGGTTGACGCCCCGGTTGGCCCCCTGTTTGCTGGCCGGGACTTGCCCGCCCCGACAAACCGAGCGGCCCCGAGCACCCGCATGCCCGCCATCGACCGGATCCAGGCCTTCTCCGACGCCATCACCGCGTGGCGGCACGACCTGCACGCGCACCCCGAACTGCTCTACGACGTGCAGCGCACGGCCGGCTTCGTGGCCGACAAGCTCACGGCGTTCGGCTGCGACGAAGTGGTCACCGGCATCGGCCGCACCGGCGTCGTCGGGGTGATCCGGGGCCGGGGCGGGCGCTCGAACCGGGCGATCGGCCTGCGCGCCGACATGGACGCGCTGCCGATCCAGGAGGTGCGCGACTTGGCGTACCGCTCGACCGTGCCGGGCAAGATGCACGCCTGCGGGCATGACGGGCACACCGCGATGCTGCTCGGCGCCGCCCGCTACCTCGCCGAGACCCGCGATTTCGACGGGCAGGCCGTCCTGATCTTCCAGCCCGCCGAGGAGGGCGGGGGTGGCGGCGAGGCGATGGTCGAGGACGGGCTGATGGAGCGCTTCGGCATCGAGGCGGTCTACGGCATGCACAACATCCCGGGGCTGGCCGTCGGCCGCTTCGCGATCCGCCCGGGCCCGATCATGGCTTCGACCGACCGCTTCACCATCACGATCGAGGGACGGGGCGGCCACGCGGCGCTCCCGCACGCGGCCGTCGACAGCGTGGTGGTGGCGAGCCACGTGGTGCTCGCCCTGCAATCGATCGTCTCCCGCAACGTCGACCCGCTACAATCGGCCGTGGTCTCGGTCTGCGCCCTGGAGGCCGGCGAGGCCTTCAACGTGCTGCCGCAGAGCGTGACCCTGCGCGGCACGGTGCGGGCGCTCTCGGCCGAGGTGCGAACGCTGATCAAGGCCCGGATCGTCGCCCTGACCGAGGGCATCGCCCGGGCGCACGGTGCCGCGGGCAGCGTCGATTTCGGCTCCAGCTACCCCGTCACCGAGAACGACCCGGCCGAGGCCGCCTTCGTGGCCGATGTCGCCGCCGGGCTCGTCGGCGAGGATCGGGTCGAGCGCAACGTCGCCCCGATGATGGCGGCGGAGGATTTCTCCTACATGCTGGAGCGACGGCCCGGCGCCTACCTGTTCCTCGGCAACGGCGACAGCGCGCCGCTCCACCACCCGCACTACGACTTCAACGACGCGGCCGCCCCCCTCGGCGCCGCGCTCTGGGCCCGGCTGGTGGAGACGGGGCTGCCGCTGGCGCGCTGACCTACAGGCCCCCGTAGCGCCCCTTCAGCAGGGCGTAGACCAGCCGCGCGGTCTGCACCTCGCCGCCCTCCGGACGGCCGGGCTTGGTCGAGGGGTTCCAGCCGTAGAGGTCGAGATGCGCGTGGGCCCGCGTTCGGGGCGCGAAGCGGCGCAGGAACAGCGCCGCGGTGATCGCCCCCGCGAAGGGGCCGCCCGAGACGTTGTTGAGGTCGGCCACCTTCGAGTCGAGCAGGCTCGCGTAGGGCGGGTGGAGCGGCAGGCGCCAGACCGGGTCGATCGCCGCACGCCCCGCCGCCGCGATCGCCTCGGCCAGCGCGTCGTCCTCGGTGAAGAGGGCCGGCAGGTCGGGGCCGAGCGCGACCCGGGCGGCGCCCGTGAGCGTCGCGAAGTCGATCAGAAGGTCCGGCTCCTCCGCGTCGGCGAGCGCCAGCGCGTCGGCGAGGATCAGCCGCCCCTCCGCGTCGGTATTGCCGATCTCGACGGTCAGCCCCGCGCGGCTGCGCAGCACGTCGCCGGGCCGGAAGGCCTCGCCCGAGACCGCGTTCTCGACTGCCGGGACGATGAGGCGCAGCCGCACGGGGAGGCCAGCGCCCATCACCATGTCGGCGGCGGCGATGGCGGCTGCCGCGCCCCCCATGTCCTTCTTCATCAGCAGCATCGCGGCCGAGGGCTTGATGTCGAGCCCCCCCGTGTCGAAGGCCACGCCCTTGCCGACGAGGGTCACGCGCGGCGCGGTCTCGGGCCCCCAGGTCAGGTCGATCAGCCGCGGCGCGCGAGGCGAGCCGGCCCCGACCGCGTGGACCAGCGGGAAGTCCCGGGCGAGATCCTCGCCCAGGGTCACGCTCACCTGCGCCCCGTGTCGCGCGGCGAGCGCCCGCACGGCGGCCTCGATCTCGGCCGGCCCCAGGTCGTTGGCCGGCGTGTTGACGAGGTCGCGCCCCCGCGCCACCGCGGCGGCGATCCGGCCGACCGCGTCGGCATCCACGGCGTCCGGCGCCACGAGGCGCGGCGTCTCGGTGCCGCCCGACCGGTAGCGGCGAAACGCGTAGGCGCCCATCAGCCAGGCCAGCGCCGCCTCGTGCGGGGCGGGTGCGCCCTCCAACCGGTAGGTGCCGGGCGGGAGAAGGCCGGGTAGCTTGCCGGCAAGCAGCCGGTCGTAGGCGGGTGCTTGCGGGTCGCCGAGGCCGAACAGGACACGGCCGAGACCGCCTTCAGCGTCCGGCAGCAGGGCGAGGCGCCCCGCCTTCGGGGCAAAGCCCGTGGCCGCCGCGAAGGCCCGCTGCGGCGGCTCGAGCCCCGCCTCGAGCGCCGCCCAGTCCGCGGCGGAGACGAGCGTCACTGGAACGCCCGGGGTGCCGGCCGGCAGGAGGCCGGGCATGATGTCGTGCGTGTGGTCCTGCGTCTCGCCCATGCGCCCCGTCGTCTCCACACCCTTCGGAGGTAGAACCGTTTAACCGCCGGTTAGGGTTAACATTCTACGCCGGGCAAGCGGGGCCGTGAAGTTCGTGCGGCCCCTCTGTGTTTCCGGAGCGGACCATGAACCCGGCCCTGCGCCTCTTGGCAGCTGCGCTCGTCGCGCTCGCGCTCGGTGCCTGCCAGACCCGCGCGCCCGAGACCACCGGCTCGATCGGACCGGCCGCGCGCGCGCCCCTCGATCGGGCCGAGGTCGAGGCGCTGGCCGCCCGCTACCGCGAGAACCCGAACGACCTCCCCGGCGCGATGCGCTACGCCCAGGCCCTGCGCGCCACGGACCAGCGGACGCAGGCCGCCGCGGTGCTGCAGCAGGCGGCGCTGCGCAACCCGCGCAACCAGGCGGTGCTCGGCGCCTACGGCAAGGTGCTCGTCGAAGTGGGGCGCTTCCAAGAGGCGCAGGAGGTCCTCCAGAACGCCCACACGCCGTCCCAGCCGGACTGGCGCATCCTCTCAGCGCAGGGCTCGGCCGCCGACCAGCTCGGCGATCACGCCCGCGCGCAGGGCTTCTACGAGGCGGCGCTGAAGATCCGGCCGGAGGAGCCCTCCATCCTGTCCAATCTCGGCCTGTCCTACGCCCTGGCCCGCCAGCTCGATCAGGCCGAGGCGGTGCTGCGCCGCGCCACCCAGAATCCCGCCGCCGACGCGCGAGTGCGGGCGAACCTCGCCCTGGTTCTCGGTCTCAAGGGCCGCTTTCCCGAAGCCGAGGCGCTGCTGCGCCAGGACCTTCCCCCCGCCGAGGCCGAGGCCAGCGTCGCCTCGCTGCGGGGGCTGGTCGCCCAGCCGAACCGCTGGAAGGCGATCGAGGCTGCCGACCGTGCGGCCAGCAAGCCGGCCGCGAAGCCCGCCGCCGCGCTCGGGTCCGCCGCCGACCCGCGGGGATAGCTGCCGCCCGCGCCCGCGCGTGGTAGGAAGCGCCATGCGCGCCGTGCTCCCGCTCATCCTCTGCCTCGCAGGCCCGGCGCTCGCCCAGCCGGCCACCGCGAAGAAAACCCCGCCGGTGATCGGCTGCGCCTCGCTCGCGAATTACCGCCTGCTGATGCGCCAGACAGGCGATGCGGCCGCTGCCGCCGCGCTGCTGGCCGACCCGAAGGCCGACCATCTCGGCTGCGGCGCGATCACCCCTGAGAGCGTCACCGGCATCAGCGACCACGTCGCCCTCGACGGCCAGGCCTACGATTGCCTCGGGCTGCAGGGCACGGGCGTCTGCCAGTGGGTGACGGCCGGAGCGCTCGGCCCCGCCGCGCCGCGCAAGGGCGAGGCCGCCAAGGTTCCGAAGGAGAAAGGGAGGCCCTGAGGCTCGGGGCGCGGCTCCGAAATCCTGCCCGAGACCCCGCCGAAGGGCCTCAGGCCCTTCGGAATCCCGGATCGTTCTCAGGCCGCGGCGAGCGGCTTCGAGACGTCCTCGAGCGAGCGGCCCTCCGCGGCCGTCCCCCAGACCCCGCCGACGACCGAGGCCACCAGCATCAGCGCGGCGCCGAGCAGGTAGCCGCCGAAGACCGCGTCCCGCGAGCCGGTCTCGACCAGCGTTCCGAACAGAAGCGGGCCCGAGACGCCGCCGATGCCCGTGCCGAGGGCGTAGAAGGCGGCGATGGCGAGCGCGCGGATCTCCAGCGGGAAGGTCTCGGCCACCGTCAGGTAGGCCGAACTCGCCGCCGCCGAGGCGAAGAAGAACACCACCATCCAGGCCGCCGTCTGGCCCACCGGCCCCAGGAGCTCGATCTTGAACAGGTAGCCGGCGATGGCCAGCAGCACGGCGGAGATACCGTACGTGAAGGCGATCATCGGGCGCCGCCCGATCGTGTCGAAGAACCGCCCGAGCAGGACAGGCCCCAGGAAGGAGCCCAGCGCGAAGGGCAGCAGGTACCAGCCGACATGGCCGCCCGGCACCCCGTAGAAGCGCTCGAGCACCAGCGCGTAGGTGAAGAACAGGGCGTTGTAGAAGAAGGCCTGCCCGATCATCAGGCAGAGGCCGACAAGGGTCTGCTTGCGGCTCGTCACGAACATGGCGTGCGCTACCTCGGAGAGCGGGGTGTGGTGGCGGGTGCGCAGCCGCGTGTGCTTCTTCGGGTCCGGGGGCGGCAGGGTGACGCCCGCGTCCGTGAAGCGCTTCTCGATGCCGGTGACCACGCGGTCCGCCTCCGCCGCGTAGCCGTGGGTGACGAGCCAGCGCGGGCTCTCGGGGATCCAGCGGCGCAGGAACAGGATCACGAGGCCGATGGCGCCGCCCGTGAAGAAGGCGACGCGCCAGCCCCAGGCCGGGTCGATCACCTCCGGGCGCAGCAGCACGATCGACATGAAGGAGCCGAGCGCCGCTCCGATCCAGAACGAGCCGTTGATGACGAGGTTGGTCCAGCCCCGGGCCTTGGCCGGCACGAGCTCCTGGATCGTCGAGTTGATCGCCGTGTACTCGCCGCCGATGCCCGCGCCCGTGAGGAAGCGGAAGACGCAGAAGCTGTAGATGTCCCAGGACAGACCGGTGGCCGCGGTGGCGACGAGGTAGAGGGCGAGCGTGATGAAGAACAGCTTCTTGCGCCCGATCCGGTCGGTGAGCCAGCCGAAGCCGACCGCCCCCGTCACCGCGCCGACGAGGTAGGAACTCGCGGCGAGCCCCACGTCGAACTCGCTGAAGGACATCGGCGGGTTGCGCAGCGCCCCCACCAGGGCGCCGGCCAGCGTCACCTCCAGCCCGTCCAGCACCCAGGTGATGCCGAGCGCCACGATGACGAGGACGTGGAAGCGGCCCCAGGGCAGCCGGTCGAGGCGTCCCGCGATGTCGGTGTCGACGACCTCGCCCATCGGCACCCGCTCCGGCGTGGTGCCAGCCCCCGCGACCTTGCCCGCGACCTTGCCCTCGACCTTGCTCGCCATGCGCGTGTTTACCCTGACTCGCGGGAGATGTTGGGAAGTCTGTGCAGTGTCCGTCCGTTCAGAGGGACCTTCACCGGCGTCGGGCTGAACTAGGGCGCTCACGCGGATGCGTCCCGATGAAATCCCGACTTTTGAGAGAGAGTGCCCGTCTCGCCCTCCTGGCCGCCCTCGCGGCCGGACCGACGACGTTTCCGACCCACGCCGCCGACGGCACGCTGGGGGGCACGCTGGGGCAGGCGCGGCCGCGGCTGGAGATCGGCGCCGAGATCTGGCGCCTGCGCCCGTCCCAGACGAGCGCGACCCTGCCGGCCGCGACGGCTCACAGGGGGCAGGCGACCGAGATCCCGGAGACGCGGCGCAACGTCCGGATGGTCTACCCAGCGCTGGTCGAGGCGCGCTGAGGCCACGGCGATCCGGGGCGTCGCGAGTCGTCCGTGGGTCAGACCTCCGGCGCCAGTCCGAGGCCGCCGAAGACGAGCTGCACGATCGTCGCCTTCGCGGCGTCGTAATCGGCCTCTTCCAGCCGCGCCTTCCGCTTCATCAGCGCCATCTGGTCCGAGAAGTCGGCGTAGGCCTGGGTCATCGCCCAGATGCAGAAGAACAGGTCCGCCGGGCTGATCGGCCGGACCTTGCCGGCCGCCGCCCATTCCTCGACCATCGCCACCTTGGCGAGCAGCTGCGGCGTGGAGACCCGCTCGATGAAGCTGCCGATATGAGGGGCACCGCTGATGATTTCGGTGGCATAGATCTTCGATAGGGACGGGTGGTCCCGCGAGAAGTCGATCTTGCGGTGGATGTAGTCCCTGAGCACCGTGCGCAGATCGCCCGAGGCGTCGAGCGCGTCGATATCGGCCGCCCAGCGGTTCATCGCCCGCTCCAAGAGGGCGCGGTACAAGTCCTCCTTGTTGTCGAAGTAGTAGTACAGGTGGGGCTTCGACACGCCCGCCCCCTCGGCGATCAGGGCCGTGGTGGCGCCGCGCAGGCCGTAATTGCCGAAGACGAGCTCGGCCGCGTCCAAGATCTTGTCCTCGGCGTTCGGCCCTGAGGGTGGGCGCCGCCCGCCGCGCGAGGAGCCGCGGATCCGCACCTGCTTGTCCTTCACCGCCATCGAACGCACCGCACGCTCCGCCGCCTCGCGCTTCCGAACCGCCCGCGCCGGTTCGCTCCCCGCCGGCATCCTTGCACGATCCGGTCCGGGAAACCCGGATGCGGACACTTGCACGGACCGATCGTTTAAGAGATCTTACCGATCGTTAAAAACCGGCACAACGATTGCGACGCCGCTCCTGCGGCCAACGAGCAGTCGGACGAGACTGGGCCATTGGCCAGACCACTTGGGAGGTGGCAGATGTCGATTCACGCAAACGAGCTCGCGCCCCCCGGCGCCGCGGTCCCGGATGTGCCGGGCGGCACGCACGGCGCGGTCATCCTGAAGCCGAGCTACGACCCGAACCTCGTCAACGAGGATCTGGCGCCGCTCAGGAAGCAGACCTGGGGCACCTACAACATCTTCGCCTTCTGGATGTCGGACGTGCACAGCGTCGGCGGCTACGTCACCGCCGGCAGCCTGTTCTCGCTCGGCCTCGTGAGCTGGCAGGTGCTGATCGCGCTCATCGTCGGGATCGTGATCGTGCAGATCTTCTGCAACCTCGTGGCCAAGCCCAGCCAGGTCTCGGGCACGCCCTATCCGGTGATCTGCCGCGCCTCCTTCGGGGTGAAGGGCGCCAACATCCCGGCAATCATCCGCGGCCTGATCGCGGTGGCGTGGTACGGCATCCAGACCTACCTCGCGTCCGCCGCCTTCATGGTGGTGGCGCTGCGCTTCTACCCCGAACTCGCTCCCTACGCCGACCTGACGCGCTACGGCTTCGCCGGTCTCTCGGCGCTCGGCTGGGCCTCGTTCATGTTTCTCTGGGTCGTGCAGGCGCTGGTGTTCTGGCGCGGCATGGAGGCGATCCGCGTCTTCATCGACTGGGCGGGCCCGGCCGTCTACGTCGTGATGATCGCGCTGGCCGGCTACCTCGTCTGGCGGGCGGGCATCGGCAATATCGGCCTGACGCTGGGCGAGGTGAAGCACACGGGCTGGGCGGCGCTGCCGGTGATGCTCAACGCCGTTGCACTGGTGGTCTCCTACTTCTCCGGTCCGATGCTGAACTTCGGCGACTTCTCGCGCTACGGTTCGAGCTTCGCGGCGGTGAAGCGGGGCAATTTCTGGGGCCTGCCGGTCAACTTCCTGGGCTTCTCGCTGCTCACCGTCATCACGGCGTCGGCCACCGTGCCGGTCTTCGGCCACCTGATCACCGATCCGGTCGAGACGGTGAGCCGCATCGACAGCACCTTCGCGGTGGTGCTCGGCGCCTTCACCTTCATGGTGGCGACGATCGGCATCAACATCGTGGCCAACTTCGTCTCGCCGGCCTTCGACTTCTCGAACGTCGCCCCGAAGCGGATCTCGTGGCGGATGGGCGGAATGATCGCGGCCGTCGGCTCGATCTTCATCACGCCGTGGAACCTCTACAACAACCCGGCGGTGATCCACTACACGCTGGATATCCTGGGCGCCTTCATCGGCCCGCTGTTCGGCATCCTGATCGCCGACTTCTATCTCGTGAAGAAAGAGAGGATCGTTCTTGACGACCTCTACACGATGAGCCCGGCCGGCACCTACTGGTACGAGAACGGCTATAACCGGGCCGCCGTGACGGCGCTGATCCCCTCGGCGCTGGTGCCGGCGCTCTGCGTGCTGATCCCGAGCCTCGGGGTCGTGGCGAACTTCACATGGTTCATCGGCTGCGCGCTGGGCTTCGCGATCTACATCGCCCTGATGCGCCGCCAGCCGGTGCTGACGGCTCAACCGGCGGAGTAGGCGAGGGGACGCCCCGCCCTCTCGAGGGGCGGGACGCTCCCGTCTGATCGCCTCGGAAGTCCCGCAGGAATCACCCCTCTCCCCTTTGCGGGAGAGGGTGGGCCGGCCGTCAGGCCGGGTCGGGTGAGGGGAGCAACGGTGCAGGATCGGGCTCCGCCCTGCATGAAGACGTCGCCTCCGCCTGACGCTGGGTTTCCCCTCTCCGACCCTCGCTGACGCGAGGGCCACCCTCCCCCGCAGAGGGGGGAGGGAGAAGTAGGGGGACATCTATGCGCCTGATCCGGTGAGGACCCGGAGCCTACCCGCCGAGGATCGTGCCGAGGCTCAATCCGCCCTCGCGCGCGAATTCCCCCGCCGAGACCTTCCGGCCGCCCTCCGGCTTCACCCGGAACACCTCGATCTGCCCGCCCTGCGCGGCGACGCGGAACGAGTCCTCACTGACCGCCACCACCTCGCCGAGCTTGCCCCGCACGTCGCCGAAGCGGCGGATCGGGTGCAGCTTGGCGTCGAAGATCTGCAGGGTCTTGCCCGCGAGCGTCGTCCAGGCGCCGGGCGCCGGGTTCGAGGCGCGGATGACGGCGTAGACGTGCTCCGCATGGCTCGCCCAGTTGATCGCGGATTCGCGGGTGCGGAACCAGCCCTCGTAGCTCGCTGCATCCTCGTCCTGGGCGATCTCGACGTGCTCGCCCGCCACCACGAGGTCGGCGGCCTCCAGCATCGCGGCGACGCCCTGGGGAAAGAGCTGCTTGAAGTAGACGTCGCCCAGCGTGTCGTCGGGCCCGATCGCGCAGGTCTTCTGAAGGATCACCGGCCCCTCATCGAGGCCGTCGGTCGGGCGGAAGATGGTGAGCCCGGTCTCGGTGTCGCCGCGGGCGATCGGCCAGTTGATCGAGGAGGGGCCGCGATAGCGCGGCAGCAGCGAGGGGTGGTACTGGATCGTGCCGTGCTTCGGGATGTTGACGAAGTCCTGCGGCGCGAACTGCAGCACGTAGGCCATGATGCCGATGTCGGCGTCGAGCCCGCGCATCGCTCCTTCCGCCTCCGCGCTCTTCAGGCTCGGGAACTGGAACACCGGCAGACCGCGCTCCTCGGCGGCCGTGCGCAGCACGTCGGGCTTGGCGCCCGGCTTCTCGGGGGCGCAGAACACCCCCGCCACCGTGTCGCCGCGGTCGAGGAAGGCCTCTAGCACCGCCTTGCCGAAATCCTGCTGACCGATGAAGGCGACGCGCATGAATGATCCTCTCGGCAGTCCCTGAGAGGCCGGACGGCAGCGCGGGCGCGGGGAGAACCGCGCCCGCGTTCAGGGACGGAACGTCATCGGGGCCGCGGCCTCGCGGAGGACGCCGCGGCGGGAGTCGCGGCCGCTACTCGGCGGCGATCTTCTGCACCGCGCCGACCGCGCCCGAATGCTCGATCTCGGCGATCTCGGCCTCCGAGTAGCCGAGCACGTCGCGCAGGATCTCGTCGGTGTGCTCGCCCAAGAGCGGCGAGCGCGTCACGTCGGCGGGGCTCGCCGAGAGCTTGATCGGGTTTCCGACCGTCAGGTACTTGCCCCGGGTCGGGTGATCGACCTCGACGATCGTGCCGGTCCGGTGCAGGGCCTCGTCCTCGGCGATCTCCTTCATCGACAGGATCGGGCCGCAGGGGATGTCGTACTTGTTGAGGATGTCCATCGCCTCGAACTTGTCGTGCTTCATCGTCCAGGCTTCGATGCGCGTGAAGATCTCGTTGAGATGCGGCAGGCGCGCCTTGGGCGTGGCGTAGTTCGGGTCGGTCTTCCAGCCGGGCTCGCCGATGATGTCGCAGATCGGCTCCCAGACCGGGCCTTGCGTGATGAAGTAGATGTAGGCGTTGGGATCGTGCTCCCAGCCCTTGCACTTGAGGATGCGGCCGGGCTGGCCGCCGCCGGAATCGTTGCCCGCGCGCGGCGTGGCATCACCGAACGGGATGCCCTCGCCGAACTGGCTGTACTCACGGAGGGGGCCGTGGGCGAGGCGCTGCTGGTCGCGCAGCTTCACCCGGCAGAGGTTCAGCACGCTGTCCTGCATGGCGCAGTCGACCCGCTGCCCGAGGCCGCTGTGCGTACGGTGGAACAGGGCCGTGACGATGCCGAGCGCGAGGTGCAGGCCGGTGCCGGAATCGCCGATCTGCGCCCCCGTCACCATCGGGATGCCGTCGCGAAAACCCGTGGTCGAGGCGGCGCCGCCAGCGCACTGGGCGACGTTCTCGTAGACCTTGCAATCCTCGTAGCGGCCGGGGCCGAAGCCCTTCACGGAGGCCAGAATCATGCGCGGGTTGGCCTCGTGGATCTTCTCCCAGGTCAGGCCCATGCGGGCGAGCGCGCCGGGGGCGAAGTTCTCGACGAGGACGTCGCACTCCTTGATGAGGCGCCAGAGCACCTCCTTGCCCTTGGGGTTCTTGGAATCGAGCGTGATCGAGCGCTTGTTGTGGTTCAGCATCGTGAAATAGAGGCTGTCCACGTCCGGGATGTCCTGGAGCTGGCCGCGGGTGGCGTCGCCGACGCCCGGGCGCTCGACCTTGATCACGTCGGCGCCGAACCACGCGAGGAGCTGCGTACAGGTGGGGCCGGACTGGACATGCGTGAAGTCCAGAACCTTGATGCCTTCCAGAGCCTTGCTCATCGTCTCTTCCCTGTGCACGGCGCCTGTGTCCGATATCGCCGCCCGGGACCGGCCCGCGGGTGTCAGGGGCTCGGTGGGCGACAGACGCTCGATTTTGTCAGCCTACGTTGGAATACCAGATTCCAGATGTCAAACCATCCACTCGCGTCCGGCGGTGGATGGACGGATCGAGGAAGGTTGGCACAGGGTATGCCAACATAAGCGTCTTCTCAAGCGGCAGATCTGCCTGGGCCCGACCGGCAACGGATATTGCTGCACCTGCGAAGACATGAGCGCACACCAAGTTCTCGCGCCGCAAAACGGATTATCGGTCCAACACAAGCGTGCGCGACGACTTGGCAAGAGGTGGGGTGTGGCCCATCCTCGCGGATGAGACAGCCGCGACCGTGCGGCCAAGAAGAGGGAGCAACGTCCATGCTTGCCAGCAGTCGCCTGATCAAATCCTCGTGGATCGCCGTCGAGGTCACGCGCGACCGGGCCGAGCGGGTGCTCGTGGTCGAGACCTACATCGCGGTGAGCCCGCTCGAACGGAACTACGATGCCGGCCAGTACGAGAAGGTGGTCGGCTGCGTGCGCAGGGTCCTGGAGGCCCATCCGGAGATCGACCGCGCCTCGATCCTGAGCATGCACAGGGACGCGGGCTGCACCGCGCTGTTCCGTGAGGCGCCCGCAGCGGCCTGAGCATGAGTGCGGCGGCCGAGAACGACGCGGGACGCGGTCCCTGGAACCCGGGCATCGAGTCGACCCTGCCCCGTGCCTTCCTGCCCCTCGCCACCGTGTTCCGACCCGAGAACGTGGCGACGCCGCTGGCGGAGGCACAGGAGGTTGCGGCCTTCTCGGGGCTTGCGCCGACCGAGGTGGTCGAGTTCCGGCCGGAGCGGCTCGTGGTGCATGAGCTGCTGATCCGGGTGATGGCCGACCTCGCGGTGCCGATGGGTGAGACCTACGGCGATCTCGGCGTCAATTTCCGGGCGATCGTCGCGGCGATCCACGCCGACGTGGTCGCGCCCCGGATGGCGGAGATCCGCGCCTGCCACGCGGCGGCGCGGGCGGAGCTCGCAACCCGCATCGCGGCGGAGCTCGACGCGGCGCTCGCTCCGCCCGCGCCCGTGCAGGCTGCGGAAGCGCCGCGCGGCTGGTGGGCGCGCCTCGGGCTCGGGACCCGGGCCGCTCCCGCGCCGGCCCGCCCCGCCTCGGAGCCCCCGGAGCGCCGCGCCGAGGCGCATCTCGCCGACTGGGAGCGGCGCGCCGGGACGGACCCCGGCGAGGGCGCCGCGCAGGCAGGCCTCGCCCGGGTGGTGCGGAGCCTGATCCGCCACCGCGGCGGTCTAATCGGCGATCGCGCCCTGATCGTGCGGCTCGCGACGACGCTCGCCCTGAACCGGGAGGGCAGCCGCCGGATCGGGCGGCTGATCGAGCCGTGGTTCGCCGATTCCGTCGCGCGGGCAGGCCACGTCGTGGTGCGGGCGCAAAGCCATCCGATCGTGATGAATGTGAAGGGCGCCTCCGCGTCGGGCAAGAGCACGATGCGCCCGTTCCAGCGGGCGCTGGCCGCACGGCTCGACATCCCCTGGTCCGACTTCGCGGTGATCACGCCGGATATCTGGCGCAAGTTCCTGCTCGACTACGACAGCATCGGCCCGGCCCACGGCTATGCCGGCACTCTGACGGGCCACGAGGTCGAGATCGTCGACGCGAAGCTCGACCGCTACATGGCCCGCAAGGCCCGGGAGGGACGGATGTCCCACCTCCTGATCGACCGCTTCCGCTTCGACAGCTTCAACGCCGTCTCCGGCACGCAGGACGGCAGCCAGTTGCTGACCCGCTTCGGCCACCGGGTCTTCATGCTGTTCATGATCACGCCCCCCGAGGCGACGGTCGAGCGGGCCTGGCTCCGGGGGCTGCAGTTCGGCCGGTTCAAGGCCGTGGACGACCTCCTGGCCCACAACATCGAGGCCTTCTCCGGGATGCCGGAGCTGTTCTTCACCTGGGCACTCAACGCGGACAAGGAGGTCCACTACGAGTTCCTCGACAACAGCGTGCGGCTGGGCGAACTCCCGCGCACCATCGCCTTCGGCACGAACGGCACGATGACCGTGCTCGACCTCTCGGGCATGCTGGCGGTGGAGCGCTATCGCCGCATCGACGTCGAGGCGCACGCCCCCAGTGCCGTCTATCCCGACGCGGCACTGCTCGCGCCGGAGCACAATACCGGCTTCCTGCGCGCCTGCGCCCGCCGGATGGGCACGATCCGCTTCGCCGAGCGCGCGAGCGGGCGGATCTACGCCGTCCACCGGGCCGGGCGCCTCACCTGCCTCGACCGCGCCGCCCTCGATCGGGTACTCGCCGACCCGGACAGCCGCGCGGCGCTGGCGGCGATCGGGGGCGGGCAGCCCGAGCTGATCCCGGATGGTGCGGAAGAGGAGGCGCTGGAGCGCGCGCGGACTCTCACGCTGGGCGCCTGGGGGGAGGGGGCCCGGCAGGACGTTCCGGAGGCGCTGGAGGTCTGATCGAGGGCCGGCGCGCCTGCGCCTTATATCGAGCGCCCTCAGCGCCTGCGCACCCGCACCCGCCTCAGCTGCGGCCGGAGGGCTGCCACGCGGCACGCCGCATGCAGAACCAGACAGGTCAGCACGACGGCGGCGAAGCTCGGAGCCGGGGAGATCGTCGTCAGGGGGATCGTCACGGTGATCATGGAACCGTCCTCCGCCGATAGCCGATAACAGCGAGGCTCGTCCCCGCACGGTTAACGGATCGTGAAGGACCGCCCGGCAATCGTTAGGCCGCAATTAACCGCGATGCTCGATCCGGGGCCGAAACCGCCCCGCGGCCGCCCGTAGGAGAACCGTCGAGGGATGAGAACCCGTCCGCGCTGCGCCCCGCTTGCCGGGCAGCTGTCCGGCCTCGCCGCGGTGCTCCTCGCGGGCGCATCCGCCGTGGCGCCCGCAATGGCGGAGGAGGGCGCGCCGCTCTATCTGCGGATCCGCCCGCCGGAAGCCCGCACGACGGAGACCGGGACAGGTGGGTCCATCCGCGACGACGGCACAGCGGCACCTGCCGGCGCTTCTCCCCATGCCCTGGCCGACGCGGAGGCGATCCGCCGGGCTCGGGCCGCGCGCGAGGCGGTCTGGGAGCGCAGCAACGCGCGCGCGCGCGTCGTCATCGCATCGGTCTGCACCGGCTGCATGAAGCCGATGCCGCCCGCGCCGGTTTCCGCGGATCCGGAACCGGCTACCGCACCGCGACCCGTGGAGCCCGGCCCCGCCGGGGCACTCGCCGCCCTGGAGCCGGCCACCGCGCCCCACCGATCCCAAGCTCAGGAGGACAGCCCGTGACGCAATCCCATCCGACCAGCGCCGCCGAGCCCGACGTCGCCTGCCCGGTCCCCATGGAGACGCTCGGCGCGATCTACCGGGCGGACGAATACGACCTGCCGGAGCTTCTCGAGGCGATCCAGCCGCTGAAGCGGGCGCAGCTCGCCGCCTACCTCTACGGCAAGAGCCACATGCACCAGCTCGGCCTGAAGGTCGCGCGCGCCTGCAGCCGCGAGGACCTGGTCCGCGTCGCGGGCGAGATCGGCTCGGTGATCCACGGCCAGGCGCACCTGCCGCCGCCCAAGCCCGCCGCCGTCCCGGAGCCCGGCAACAAGCCCGGCCAGAAGAAGATCAGCCTCGGCGGGCAGAAGAAGGAGACCCCGAAGATCAGCCTGGGCGGCTCCGCCGCGAAGGGCCGCAGCTTCGACTGGTGACCCAATCCCGGCGGGTTACCCGCCGGACCCCCGCGGGAACCGCCACGGTGCCCGCGGCCTTGAGCACGGCGGCCTCGCGAGGACGCGCGCACGGAGACAGGTATGTTCGCTCCCTGGTGGAAGCTCGGCATGGACACCACGATGCTGGCCTTCGAGGCGCAGCAGGTGATCGGCCTGCGCCTCGCCATGCTGGCGCTCGGCGGCTCGGCGGCGCAGGTCGAGGCCGAGCGCATGGTCACCGAGAAGATGGTGGCGGCGGGCGAGGCGGCCCTGCTGATGGCCTCCGGCGGCAGCGCCGCGGGCGTGGTCGCGGGCTACCGCCGCAAGGTGCGGGCGAACGCGCGCCGGCTGTCGAAGCGGCGCTGAGGCCCGCAACCGGCGGCGCTGCTGCGGCGCACAAGCCGTTAAGACTCGCTTAACCCTGCCCTCCCATCGTCCCCACGGGGAAGATCAGGAGAGCACCGCATGGAGATGATCACCGAGCAGCAGGTGCGCGAGCGCGCCTACTTCATCTGGGAGGACGAAGGCCGGATCCACGGCCGCGCCGAGGCCCACTGGCTGCGCGCCGAGACCGAGCTGAACCGTCCGCTCGCGGCGATCGAGGCTCCGAAGGCCGCCCGGAAGAGCCGCGCCAAGGCCGCGGCGCCCGCCGTCGAGACAGACGCGGCGCCGCTCGCGGCCAAGCCCACGGCCAAGCCCGCGGCCCGGAAGCCCGCGTCCCGCAAGACCGTCGAGGCGGCTCCGGCCGAGGCCGCCGCCAAGGTCGATGCGAAGCCGGTCGCGAAGGCGGCCAAGCCGGTTGCAAAGCCGGCCGCCAAGGCCGCCGCGAAGACCCCGGCGGTGCCCGCCGGCCTCGCCGCCAAGAAGGCCGCCCGGCCCGCCGCGATCGCCCTGCACTGAAGCCGCAGCGCGTCCGCCGTCACGGACCATCCGGAGCCCGCCCCGCGAGGGGCGGGCTCCTGCCGTTTCGGGGAACGCGGCCGAACCTCGGCCGTTGACCCGGCACCCCGCGCGAAGGAGCGTTCCGTGAAGACCCGTCCGGCCTGCGGCCTCGCGCTCGCCCTGCTGTCGTTCCCGGCGCTCGCCGCCCCGCTCGGCGCCCCGGTGCCGGTGACGCCCGGCGGCCGGGCCCCCTGGAACCCGCCCTGGGCCTACGATTCGGGCAGCGACAACGACCGCCGTCCGGAACTGCCCTACTACCAGCAGGGCCGCGGCCAGCAGACCGGCGGCCCCGCCCGCAACCTGCTACCGGACGACGGCCTGCACATCTTCCCGCGCTGAACCCCGAGCTGGCCATGACGCGCGCGGTCATCTTCGACATCGACGGAACGCTGCTCGACAGCGTGGACCTGCACGCGGAGGCCTGGGTCGCGGCCTTCGCGCATTTCGGCATCGCGACCGAGTTCGCCGCCGTGCGCGGCCAGATCGGCAAGGGCGGCGACGAGCTGATGCCGGTCTTCGTGCCCCGCGATCGCCTCGCCCGCGAGGGAGAGAGGATCGAGGCCTATCGGTCCGACCTGTTCAAGCGCGATTACCTGCCGCACGTGAAACCCTTTCCGGGCGTGCGCGCCCTGTTCGAGCGCGTGCGCGCCGAGGGACTGACGATCGCGCTCGGCTCCTCGGGCAAACGGGACGAGGTCGAGCACTACCAGGAGATCTTGAAGATCGCCGACCTCGTCGACGTCGCGACAAGTTCGGACGATGCCGACCGCTCGAAGCCGTATCCCGACATCTTCGAGGCGGCCCTGAAACAGCTCGGCGGCATTCCGAAGAGCCGCATCCTGGCGGTCGGGGACACGCCCTACGATGCCGAGGCCGCGGGCAAGGCCGGAATCGGCACGATCGGCGTGCTCTGCGGCGGTTTCCCGGAGGCGGATCTGGCCGCAGCCGGCTGCCGCACCATCTACCGCGATCCGCAGGACATCCTCGACGGGTTCGACGCCTCGCCGCTCGCCAGAGGCCGCGGCGGTTCCGGCTGACCTCCCGGTGGGCCACGGCCCAGCAGCCTGCCCCAATCCCGGTCTCCCGTGCGGTACCGCACATGCCGCGCGGATTTATGCACGGCCGCGTTTACGCGCCGGCTACCGAATCCTGCCTGAGGGGCTGGTCACGGCCGGCTGAAAGGCGTATCGCGCCGCCCGCGGTTCAAAATCATTCGAGACGAGCGCGTATCATGCCTCAATCGGTCGCCGGCGTGCAGATCCGGTCCGTGTCCGAGAAGTCCCTCGCCCAGCTCGTGAGCGAGGCGGTCCAGAGCCACGCCACGCCGATCAGCCAGTTGCTGCGGCTGATGTGGCAGGTCGATGCCGAGCCGGGCGCCAACGAGAACCTGCGGGCCCAGCTTCGCGCCCGCATCGGGGCCCCCCTGCGGGCCTGACCGCCGCTCGCCAGATCGGTTTCCCCGGCCGGCTCCGCTTCGCGGGGCCGGCCGCCTGCATATCGGGACCGAGCTTCAGCCCCGCCCGGCCTCGGCATCCGCGCGGGCATGCTCCCGCCACGCGAGCACCAGCCGCTCGATCGACGCGAGATCCTCCGCGCCGAGGCGCCCGAGCGTGCGGACGACATAGGCCTCCTGCGCGGCGATGCCCTGGGCGGCGAGGGCCGCGCCGGCCGGGGTGAGGTGCAGGGCGTGCGAGCGCCTGTCCCCGGGGATCGGCCGCCGCTCCACGAGCCCCGCCTCGACCAGGCGGTCGATCAGCCCAGACACGTTGCCCTTCGTCACGTAGAGCCGGGCCGCCAGATCCTGCTGTGTCAGCCCCTCGCGCTCGGTGAGCGTCGAGAGCACGTCGAATTGCGGGATCGACAGGCCGATGCCGCGCAATTCCGCCGCGACGGCTGCCGTGACCCGCCGGTTGAGACGGATGAAACGGAACCAGACCCGGAGCAGGTCGGGCGTCCGCGAGTTCGGCTCGGGCAGGGGACGCGACATCGTGGCTCGACCCTATAGCAGAGGGAGGCGGGGGGCGGCATCCGCTCGCCGCCCCAACCCACTGCTTCGACACAGGGCTCCCACACCCCCCTCGCGCCTGCTGGCGCGGGGGCCGGCGCCTCTGTAAGACCGGGCTCCCGCCCGCAGCCGCGCCGCCGGGATCGCCGAGGTCGTCCGAGAGCCATGCGTCGCCCGATCGTCGAGGAGCCCGTCACCCGCGCCGGTCCGCTGGCGCGCCGGCTCGCCCTGTTCTCGATCCTGGTGACCGCGCTGGCCCTGGCCCTGGTGCGCGATCCGCGCACCGAGACAGGTCCGGCGCTCGCCACGCTCGGGGCCGGGATCGCGGTGGCGCTGCTCGCCGTGCTGACGGCGGGCTTCGCCTTCGTGCGGGTCTGGCGCGAGGGTGCGCGGGGCCTGGGTGCGGCGGTCGGCGGACTCTTCTTCGCCTCCCTGGTCCTGGCCTATCCGGCCTACGCGGCGCTGCGGGGCCTGAGGCTCCCGGCGCTCAACGACATCAGCACCGACATCGAGAACCCGCCCGCCTTCTCGCGCTCGCGCACGGCCTTCGCGGCGCGAGAGGGGCGCTACCCGCCGGAGCCCGGCCCCGAGGCGCGCGAGCGCCAGCGCGCCGCCTATCCGCAGGTCGCGCCGCTGACCCTCGACGTCGACGCCGACGAGGCCTTCGAACTCGCCCGCAAGGCGGCGGTGAACCGGCGCTGGCAGATCGTCGAGGCGATCCGACCGGGCGGCCGGGTCGGCAACGGGCGGATCGAGGCGGTCTCGCGCGGGCTGCTGCTCAACCTGCCCGACGACGTGACCGTGCGGGTGCGCCCGCGGGCCGACGGGGCGCGCATCGACGTACGCTCGGCCTCGCGCCTCGGCGGCCGCGACCTCGGCGTCAATGCTGACCGGATCCGCGCCTATCTGGACGAGGTCTCGAACCTCGCGCTCGCCCTCAAGTAAAGGATCAGGCCGGTCCGTAGCGCCCGTCGATCCGGGCCGGGCCGTCGCTCAGCACCTGCCCGCGCTCGACCAGATCCTCCAGATGGGCGAAGACCGAGAGCATCGCGGCGCCGGTGAGCCGGGGGTTCAATCCCTGGTAGATCGCCGCGACGATCGCGGCGATCTCCGCGTCGCCCGCCGCGATCCGTGCGCGGATCGCGGCCTCGCGCTGGCGGCGGTGGTTGGCGAGGCCCCGCACGAAGCGGCGCGGGTCGCGCACCGGACCGCCATGGCCCGGCCAATACACGGCCTCGTCCCGGGCACGCAGCTTGTCGAGGGAGGCCATGTAGGCGCGCATCGCGCCGTCCGGCGGAGCCACCACGCTCGTCGACCACGCCATGACGTGATCGCCCGAGAACAGGGCGTTCTCCTCCGGCAGCGCGAAGGCGAGGTGGTTCATGGTGTGGCCGGGCGTCTCGAGCGCCTCCAGCGTCCAGCCGGGACCGGAGACCCGCTCGCCCTCGGCGAGTTCCCGGTCGGGCCGGTGCTCCCGGTCGGCGCTCGCATCGAGCATCGGCAGCTCGCCGGTACCCAGCGCCCGCGCGGCGCGGTGCGGGCCGCAGCCGACGATGGGCGCGCCCGTACGGTCCCTGAGGGGCCGCGCGCCCGGCGAATGATCGCGGTGGGTGTGGGTGACGACGATCTGCGCCACCGTCTCGCCCGCGAGCCCGGAGAGCAGGCGGTCGAGATGGTCCGCATCCTCGGGTCCGGGATCGATCACCGCCACGGTCCCGCGTCCCACGACGTAGGTGCAGGTGCCGCTCGCGGTGAACGGAGACGCGTTCGGCGCGACGAGCCGGCGCACCAGGGGCGTCAGCGTCTCGAACTGACCCGCGGCCGGCAGCGCCGTCTCGAAATCCGGCCCCTCCGCCATCGATCGCTTCCCCCCCGCCGCACCCCGAGACCGGCTCAAGGCCTACGCCATCGTGGGCAGGCTGTCAGCGCCCATAGGGCGAGGGCTGCACGACCCGCAGGGGCACGAAGCCGCCGACGGCGCGCTCCGGGAGCAGGAAGCCGCCCGCGGAGGCGACCCGAACCACGCTCTCGCGCTCGGCCGCACGCAGCACCTGCCGGAACGCGCGCTCGCGCGCCTCGCGCTGGAGCGCGCCGACCCGACCCTCGATCTGGCGGCGGGCACCGCCCGCGATCCGGGCGGTGCGGTAATCGACGAGGGCGAGGCTGCCGGGCAGGCGCACCGCAACCCGGGCCGAGTCGCGGGTCGCCACCGCGTCCCCGGCGCGCAGCGTGGGATCCTGCGCGATCGAGAGAAGCGGGGCGCCGCTCGCGGCCTGACAGGAACAGTCGGCGACCCGGCGCTGCCGGTAGACGTGGGCGAGTGCCGAAGCGCGGTAGGGCTGGCCCTGCAGGCTCACCGCTTGGTCGAGCTCGCCCGTGCCGGCCGCGAGGGTGTAGAGGCTGGTGCGCGCGCCGGGGCAGGCGGCCGCACAGGCGGCCTCGTGCGCCGGCAGATCGGCGCGCGTCCTCAGGTTGCCGAGCGGGAAGAGGTAGCCGTCGCACATCCGCACGCAGACCGTGCGGCGCCCGGCCCTCGCCTCCGCGACCCTGTGCGGGATGCGGGTGCTGTGGCGGGCGGCGTCGCGCCGCATCGCCTCGCGACGCGCGCGCCAGTGCGTGGTCAGGGCCGGACCGGAGGCCGGCGCCGGGATCAGGCGGCGGCGCGGCGGCGCCGCATCCGGCAGAGCGACGTAGCGGGCGGCCTGCCGCGGTGCCGGCTCTGGCCGGGCCGGCGGCCCGCGGAAGAGCGCTTCGAGGAATGCGAACGGGTTGTGGTTGTCGGCGGCGTGACCGACGCTCACCGCCACCGTGACGCCGCCGAGCCCGAGGACGAGGCCGGCCAGCAGGGGGCCGATCAGCCGCCGACGCGGCACGCCGGCCGCCAACCCTCGCCACATCCGCGCGTTCTCGCCCATGCCGTCCCCCGGATCGGGCATGCCGGCCCGCGCGCAGTCGCGGAGACCGGGACCGCTTCGCCGAAGCCGGGCGCCCGAAGGAAACCAAGCCTTAACGGTTGGCCGGGGGCAAGTGTGGCGGAGAACCGATCGATCCGCGCCCGGACGCGCGGACAGCGGAGGGAGCGTGCGCCAGCCGCGGCTCATGCCCGGAAATGAACCACCCCGTCCCGTGCCGGATCAGGATGCCGGGCGGCGCGGCGTGAGTCAGCGAGGTCAGGCTCGGATCCCGCCCCGAATCGGGCGGTGGACAAGTCGCCGATTGGGGCCGTGAGAACGACGAAGCCGCCCGTTGCCGGGCGGCTTCGTCGCGTCCTTGTCGCGTCGTTCCCCGGAGTGCCCGAAGGCGGGCCCCGCTCTCTCGGTTCAACGGCGCCCGTGCGGCGGGCGCCGGCGCACCCGGACCGGGATGAGCTGTGCCTGCCGCTGCGGCCCCACGAGGTCGAGCAGCCGCTCACTCGCGCGCGTCAGGGCATCGGTGACCGTCTCTGCGAGGCGTGCGGCGAGCGCGGAGGCGTTTCTCATCGCTGGGTCTCTCGACAACTGGTTTCGACTATCTTCAGTCTGTCGAACGCCGCGGACACGTCTGCGTTCCGCGAGCTGTCCGGCTTCGATGAACGGGATATGGGGGCCCGGACCACCGGATGCGAGGGCGCGCGCAGGGCGGGGCGGCGCAAAGCCGCGGCGGTCGACCGGGCCGAGCCCTCCCACGCGCCCGCGATCAGACCGATAGACGATCTCTGCATTCCGACCACGGAACCATGGCCGAACCTTGGCGTTTCCATGACCAGATAGCCGCAAAACACCGCGGCGGAACTATTCAAAGGACCACAACAATGCTTGGTTGGGCCGTAACATTTCTCGTCGTGGCCCTCGTGGCCGCTCTGCTGGGTTTCGGCGGCATCGCCGGCACGGCCATGGAAGCCGCGAAGCTCGTCTTCTTCGTCGCGATCGTGCTCTTCGCGATCTCGGCCGTCATCGGCCTCCTGCGTGGCCGCTCGCCGACACTCTAGACCCCGTGCCGGATCGTCGCGCCCCGCGCGGCGATCCGCCGAAGGCTCAGGCGTCCCGCCGGCTCCCGCCGGCGTCGGGCGCCGCGCCCGTCTCGGAATTCCCGCCCGTCGCGGCAGCACCTGTCTCACTGGCTTCGAGACGTGCGATCAGGTCGCGGAACTGGTCCGGCACCGGCTGCTGAACCACGGCATCGTACATCGCGCGCAGATGCGTACCGAGCCGCGTGCGCGCAAACTCATTGAGCGAACTGTCTGAAGGCCGGGCCTGAGCCGCCGTCTTCCCAGCTACGGCCTGCTCCGTCGGCGGGGCGGCCTCCTCGACAGCCGGCATACCTCCGGCGCGGACGGCGCTCGCCTTCCCGTCGTCATTCATTCACGGCATCCCCTTGGGCCCGGTTAACCCGCGCCCGCCGCATTGTCTTGCGGCTTGACATACGTCATGGCTGCTTCAGCAACGCCAGGATCCAAGTTCGGTTCCGCTTCCCCGGAACGGAGCCGGGCCGCCCGCGTTGGGCGGGAGGCGGCGAGAACACAGCAAGCCACAGGGGATCGAATGTCCACATCGCAACTCGTTGTGCAGCACCTGCCCTACCTGAGGCGCTACGCGCGCGCGCTCACGGGCAGCCAGGTTGCGGGGGACGCCTACGTCGCCGCGACTTTGGAAACGCTGGTCAACGAACCCGAAACCCTCGGTCGCAGCACCAACGTCAAGGCGGACCTGTTCCGGGTCTTCACGCGGATCTGGAACTCGCTCTCGGTGAACGGCCGCCGCGAGCAGGTGCAGCACGATCTGCCGGCGGAGGTTCGCCTCGGCCAAATCACGCCGCTGCCGCGCCAGGCCTTCCTGCTCTCATGCCTCGAGGGCTTCTCCGAGGAGGACGCCGCGATCATCCTCGACGTGGACGTCGCCCAGGTGCGCGACCTCGTGGACGAGGCCGGCCGCGAGCTCGCCGCCGACATGGCGACCGAGATCCTGATCATCGAGGACGAGCCGCTGATCGCCATGGACCTCGAGGCCCTGGTGGAGGGCCTGGGCCACAACGTGATCGGCGTCGCCCGTACCCGCTCGGAGGCGATCAAGATCGCGGGCGAGGGCGGCAAGCGCCCCGGCCTGATCCTGGCCGACATCCAGCTCGCCGACGGCTCCTCGGGCCTCGACGCGGTGAATGATCTGCTGAAGACCTTCGAGGTGCCAGTGATCTTCATCACCGCCTATCCGGAGCGCTTCCTCACCGGCGAGCGGCCGGAGCCGGCCTTCCTGATCGCCAAGCCGTTCCAGCCCGCCAACGTCTCGGCGGTGATCAGCCAGGCCCTGTTCTTCCAGCAGACCGCCCGCCGCCGCGAGGCCAAGTCAGCCTGACGCAAGACGGCCTGACGCAGGGCGACCCGACAACGGCGACTGCGTCGGGCCTCCGCACAGATCCTGATGCAGGGCTTCCCCGACCCTCCCAAGCAAGAGCCCCGGCCATCGCGCCGGGGCTTTTCCGTATGCACATCCAGCTGCCGAGCCGCAAAAAAACGGGCTGGAGTGGCTCCAGCCCGTCTGAGAGGTTCCGGCCGATGCACAAGGGGAATGCGGGGAGGACCAGGTGGCCGGGTCCTCTGAGAACGGACCGAAGGGCCGGAGGTTCCGGTCACGCCGTTCAATTTCTCGCCCAACCGTGACTTTCAGGTCACATTGTGCGCCTGTGGACAGGTTCCGCGGGGGCCAGCACGCGAGACAGAACGCCCAACGAATACTGATGACCCCATCGACACGCCGGGAAGGAACCGAGAGGCGAGAGCACGCGTTCTGTTAACAACCTGTCAAGCTCCTATCGGAGGCCGCGACGATGCTTCGGTCTGGTTTCATTCTGGGCGTGAGTGCACCGGCCGCCATTCTAACCCTGATGGTCCATCCGATGATCCGCGACACCGCCGACCGCTGGACCGCGCCGGTGGCCTTGACGAGCAGCCAGTCGCCCGCCGCGCTCCTGGCACCGGCGCCCCTGCCGGGCATGCGCCCGGTCTCGCTGGCGATCAGCCCGACCCGCGTGGCCGGCGTCCCGCGCCTGGAGAGCCGCCCGGCCCCGTCCGCGCAGGGCGGAGAATCCGAGGAGCGGCCGGTTCTCAAGCCCCGCCGGACGATGCGGGAGGGCTGCGAGGCGGCTCTGAGCGCTCTGGTCGGGCCGGAGGCACGCCGCATGCTGCCGGGTCGCTGCATTTCCTGACCGCGGCCCTGCCCTCGGCCCATACAGAAAGCATCAGCCAGCACGAAAAAGGCCCCGCGGCGAGCGGGGCCTTTTTCGTGCGCGGGCCGGGTCTGAAAAAGAGACGGCGCCCGTCCCCGATCAGGGACGAGCGCCGTGAACCGGGCAGCGGGAGATCACTCGCCGGCGCGACCGGTTCCGGTCGACTGGCCACCCTTGCGTCCAGCCGACGAGGCCAGCTCACGGTCCTGCGAGAAGGAGCGCTTCTCGGCCGGCACGCTGCGCCCGCCCTTGCTGGCGATCTCGCGCTGACGCTCGATGTTCATAGATGCAAAACCTCGCTTCGAGGTCGAATTTCCCGATGCCATCAGTCCCTCCTCAGGCTTCGCTTCACTTCATCACAACCTTCGCCAATAACCGATGGTTCCTGCCCCGGTTGGCCGCGGGCCGTGCCGCAACCGGGCCTGTGCTCGCCCGTTGAAGCTGCGAAGGTGCCGAGGACAGGCCGGCGCGAAAGCTTGGCCGTAGCCGGAACGGACCAGAACGGGACAGTAGCGCGATGACGAACCGCGAGATGGTGAAGGGTGCGCTGGAGCACGGCGACGCGGGCCAGCACCCGAACGACAAGGCGCTGCCGCCGATGCCGGCGCCCGAGGACAGCCCCACCCCGTCGACCCACGAGGAGCCGATCGATTCGCCGCAGCCGAATGCCAGCGCCAAGCGCCGGCCGCCGGAGGCCGGCGAGATGGGCCTGACGACGCGGCGCTGAGCGGCCCGAGCCCTCAGGTGGTCCGAACCCGTCCCGCGCGAGCGAGAAGCAGGACGAGGAGCGCGATGCCCAGGACGGTCGCGGCGCCTGCGACCGCCAGGATCCGGCGCACCAGCGGGGTGTAGACCCCGGTGGCCGCATCGAAGCCGTAGCAGAGCAGGGCGAGCCGGTCGCCGAGCGTGCCGGTCCGGCCCTCGCCGGCCTCGATCAGGGCGAGGCGCAGGTCGCGCCCGTTGAGCGCCAGCGGCGAGAGGACGCGGGCCACCCGGCCCTCGGGCGTGAGCAGGATCGCGGCGGCCGGATGGGCGATGCTGTCCGTGTTCGGATCCGGCACGAAGCCGTAGCCGAGCGCGCCGGTCAGCGCCGCGACGGTGTCCGTCGAGCCGACCAGCGCCTGCGGGCGGGTGGGGGAGGGGGCGGGCCCGAGTGTCTCCGACAGCATGCGGCGCGCCGCCGCGGCATCGTCGCGCGGGTCGAGGCCGACGAGAACGAAAGCGTAATCCCGCCCCGCCGCCAGGCCGGTCGCCTGCAGTGCGGCGGCCGAGAGCGAGAGCATCGGGTCGCAGACGTTGCCGCAGCTATAGTCCACCGGCAGCAGCAGGACCGGGCGCCCGCCCGCGGCCTCGGCGAGCGTCGTGGACCGCTCCTCGTCCGCATCCGTGAAGGCGAGGTCGAGGCGCGCGCGCGCGCCGGGCGGGGGCGCGACGGCGACCCGGGCCAAGTCCGCCTGCACGAGGCGCGCGGCCGCGGGCGTCGGCGAGAGGCCGGCGAGCGCGCCGAGGAGGGCGCCGGCCAGGGCGCCGGCCAAGGCCGTGGCGGCCCATCCCTGCCGCCCACCGCGCATCGCTCGCCCAAACCCCATCGCTTCCTCGTTTCTCCTGGGCGCGGCAGGTGCGGCCGGGCCACGCACTGGACAAGTCTCGAACCTTCCGCATGGATGCAGGGCCCGCTTGGTGAGGGCCGGAGCGTTGCCATGACCCTCGATACCGAGGTCTCGTCCCTGCGGCAGGTGCCGTTGTTCCGCGAGGTGGAGCCCGCGCGGCTGAAGCTGCTCGCCTTCACGAGCGAGCGCGTGCACTTCGAGCCGGGCCAGCGCTTCTTCACCCGCGGCGACGCCTCGGACGCCGCCTACCTCCTCCTGGAGGGCAGCGCCGCGGTGAGCCTCGACGGACCGGCCGGCCCGATCCGGCTGGCGCTGCTCGGCCCCGACGCGCTGGTGGGCGAGATGGGCATCCTGGCCGACCAACCGCGCTCCGCCACGGTGACGGCCGAGAGCGCCACCACGGCGCTGCGCATCGACCGGGGCGTCTTCCTCGAATTGCTGGCGCAGTTCCCGCAGATCGGCATCGCGGTGATGCGGGAACTGGCGCTGCGCCTGGAGCAGACCAACCAGGCGCTCGCTCAGAGCCGGTCCTGAGGTTTCGAAACTACGAGGTGCCTGCCCGCAGGCGCCGGGCATTGGCGCGGCCGTAGAAGCCGTAGATCCCGAGCCCCAGTGCGAGCCAGAGGGCGAGCCGGAGCCAGGTGTCGCCGGGCAGGCCGGCCATCAGGACGAGGCAGCAGAGGATGCCGAGCCCCGCCACCAGGGACGCGGCCGGCACCCGGAAGGGCCGGGGGAGGTCCGGACAGCGCCTGCGCAGCAGCGGCACCGCCGCGCAGACGAGGCAGAAGGCGAGCAGCGTGCCGATGCTGACGAGTTCACCCAGCACCTCCAGCGGCACGAAGGCGGCGACGAGCGCGGTGCCGATGCCGATCACGCCCTGGCTCAGGGCCGGCGTGCGCCGCACCGGATCGACCCGGCCGAAGGCGGCGGGCAGCAGCCCGTCGCGGGCCATCGCGAAGCAGATCCGGGCCTGCCCGTAGAGGGCGGTGAGCGCTGAGGTGGTGAGGCCGACGAGCGCACCGAGCTTGATCACCACGGCGAAGCCGCCGAGCCCGGCCGCATCGACCGCCCGGGCGATCGGGTCGGGCACGTCGAGGTCGCGGTAGGGCACGAGGCCCGTGAGCACCGCGGCGACCATCACGTAGAGCAGCGTGGTCAGCGCCAGCGAGCCGAGCAGCCCGACCGGCGCGTCCCGCTGCGGCTGGCGCGTCTCGCCGACCGCGGTCGAGACCGTCTCGAAGCCGATGAAGGCGAAGAACACCACGCCCGCCCCGCGCAGCACGCCGCTCCAGCCGTAATGGCCGAACGAGCCCGTATTCTCCGGCACGAAGGGGTGCCACAGCGCGGGCTTCAGGTGCGCAAGGCCGACGGCGACGAAGGCCAGGATGATCGCGACCTTCAGCGCCACCAGCGCGGCGTTGGCGGCCGCCGCCCCGCGGGTGCCGCGGATCAGCAGCCAGGACAGGGCCAGCACGATCAGGCCGGCCGGCAGATTGACGAGGCCGCCCGCGCCGGGCGCGGCCGCGAGCATCGGCGGCAGGGCGAGCCCGAGATCGGCGAGGAGGCTCTGGGCGTAGCCCGACCAGCCGACCGCCACCGTGGCGGCCGCGAAGGCGAATTCGAGAACGAGGTCCCAGCCGACGATCCAGGCGCAGAGTTCGCCGAGGCTCGCCCGGGTGTAGGTGTAGGTCGAGCCGGAGGCCGGCATCATCGCGGCGAGTTCCGCGTAGCAGAGGCCGACGAAGGCGCAGGCGATCCCGCCGAGCGCGAAGGACAGCACCAGGGCCGGCCCCGCATAGGCCGCCGCCGCCGTGCCGGTGAGCACGAAGATCCCCGCACCGATCGTCGCGCCGAGCCCGATGCAGACGAGGCTGAACCCCGTGAGATCGCGGGCGAGGCCGGGCTCGGCACCGGAGCCGTCCTGCGCATCGCGGGCTCGGGCGGCGTCTATGATCGGGCTGTCGGTCATGGCCGGTCTCTGAATCCTGTGCCGACCCGCCGGGCAAGTCCCGCGCCGCGGACCTCGGCCGGGGAACGGCAGGGGGCCGGATCGCCGCGCCCTCTGGATCGGGCCTGTTCGACGCCGAACGACAGAGGTCCCGGGTCTCGAAGACGTGAGAGCCCCGGCGAGGCCGCACCCATTACAAGACACCGTAAGATTCCACGGGCTTGAGCCGGACCGGGCGCGACGCGTCTTGGTGTCGAAGGATCCGTTGCTGTAAACGATCCTGGCGCTCGCGCACATGGAATAAAAGTTGCCCTCGAACGTGCAGGCCGCGCGACAGGGGCAGAGCCGCCCGCGGCGGCGTCAGGGGAAACGCATGGCTTCGTTCTCGGAAAGCGACCGTGGGCGGTCGAAGGTTGCCACGGTGCTGCGCGTCACCAGCGGCAACTTCCTGGAGATGTTCGACTTCTTCCTGTTCGGGTTCTACGCCACGCACATCGCGAAGACGTTCTTCCCGGGCGAGAACGCGTACGCCTCCCTGATGCTCACCTTCGCCACCTTCGGCGCGGGCTTCCTGATGCGCCCGCTGGGGGCGATCTTCCTGGGCGCCTACGTCGACCGAATCGGACGACGCCGGGGGCTGATCGTCACGCTGACCATCATGGCGGCGGGCACGATCCTGATCGCCTTCGTGCCGGGCCACCAGACCATCGGGCTCGCCGCCCCGGCCCTCGTGCTGATCGGGCGCCTGCTGCAGGGCTTCTCGGCGGGCGTGGAGCTCGGCGGCGTCTCGGTCTACCTGGCCGAGATGGCGACGCCCGGCCGCAAGGGCTTCTACGTCTCCTGGCAGTCGGGCAGCCAGCAGGTCGCCGTGATGGCCGCCGCGATCATCGGCTACGCGCTCAATCACAGCCTGACGCCGGGCCAGATGGGCGACTGGGGCTGGCGCATCCCGTTCTTCATCGGCTGCGCCATCGTGCCGTTCCTGTTCTACATCCGCCGCTCGCTGGAGGAGACCCAGGAGTTCCTCCACCGCAAGGTCCGACCGAGCACGAGTGAGATCTTTGCCACGCTCGGCCGGAACTGGAAGATCGTCGTCCTCGGCATGCTGCTGGTGGCGATGACCACGATCTCGTTCTACACGATCACGGTCTACACCCCGACCTTCGGCAAGGCGGTGCTGAAGCTCTCCGACACCGACAGCCTGCTGATCACCTTCTGCACGGCCCTGTCGAACCTGTTCTGGCTGCCGGTGATGGGCGCGCTCTCCGACCGGATCGGCCGCAAGCCCCTGCTGATCGTCTTCTCGGCGCTGACCCTCCTCACCGCCTATCCGGCGCTCGCCTGGCTGGTCGGCCACGTCTCGTTCGGCAACATGCTGATCGTGCTGCTCTGGCTGTCCTTCCTGTACGGCAGCTACAACGGCGCCATGGTGGTGGCGCTGACCGAGGTGGTGCCGGCCCAGGTCCGCACGGCCGGGTTCTCGCTCGCCTACTCGCTCGCCACCGCCTTCTTCGGCGGCTTCACCCCGCTGGTCTCGACCTGGCTGATCGAGCAGACCGAGAACCGGGCCGCCCCCGGCATCTGGATGGCCTTCGGCGGCGCCTGCGGCCTGGTCGCCACCCTGGTGATCTATCGCGGATCCGCGGTGCGCGCCCGCGCGGCGGCACTCGGGGTGGCCGGCTGAGAGCGGCGGGACCGCGCCTCCTTCAGCGCAGGTAGCCGCGCGCCCGCAGGTCGCGCTCCACCGCCTCGTGCACGGGCTGAAGGACATCGTCGTTCTGGGCCGACGGCGGCTCGAGGGGCCGCATCGGCGGGAAGTCGCGTGCGGCCTCCGGGGCAGGTGCGATGGCCGCTCCCGGCGCGCGTTGCGGCCCGCCCGGGAGAAGTGCCCGTACGGCACCCGAACCCGTCGCCACGCTTCGAGCGGATGCGATCAACCTGCCCAGCATTGGCCCCTCCGAACTCCTGAGAGAGGCAACGCCGAGCACCACACTTCGTTCAAGGGCTGCGCCCGAGGCGGCGTTTTCGCCCCACGCCCCGATCCCGGGCCGCCGCTGCGTCCAGAGGACACGGGAACGGGACACCGAAAAGGAACAACCTGCGATAGTGTTTTGCCTTAACATTTGACACGCTGCGCCGCGGGCGGACCGTACCGCACGGCTCCCGACAGACCCGCGAGCGATGCGTGACCCTCGACCTCATCCGCCGCGCCGAAGCGGCTGCCACACCCTGCGCCGCGGAGGCCGCCGCGCTCGACCGGCACGGCGCTTTCCCGGAGGCGGCGCTCGGGCGGCTGCGGACGGGTGGCTACCTCGCCGCGCCCCTGCCCGCCGATCTCGGTGGCGCCGGCCTGTGCGAGCCCGAGCGCGTCGCGGCCCTGTGCAGCCTCCTCACGGCGATCGGCCGGGGCAGCCTCGCAGTCGGGCGCCTCTACGAAGGCCACGTCAACGCGCTCGCCCTGGCGTTGCGCTACGGCTCGGACGACGCGCGCGCTAGCCTCGCCCGCGACGCGCGAGCCGGCCACCTCTTCGGCGTCTGGAACACGGAACCGGAACCCGGGGGGCTGGTGCTGGCGGAGGACGCTCTCCGGGGCGCCAAGAGCTTCGCGTCGGGCGCCGGCCACGTCACCCGGCCCCTGGTCACGGCCCGGCTCGCCGACGGGCGCCGCCAGATGCTGGTCGTGCCGCTGGCGCCGGGGGAGCGCGCCGATCTCTCGGCGTGGCGCGCTCAGGGCATGCGCGCCACCGCGACCGGCCGGGTCGACCTCACGGGGCTCCGGGCGGCGGACGCGGCGCAGGTCGGCGCACCGGACGACTACGCCCGTCAGCCCTTCTTCTTCGGCGGTGCCTGGCGCTTCATGGCGGTGCAGCTCGGCGGCATCGAGGCGGTGGTGGAGGCCCACCGCGCGCATATGCGGGCGACCGGGCGCGGGGCCGACCCGCACCAGCAGGCCCGGCTGGGCCGCGCGCTGATCGCCGCCGAGAGCTGCCGCCTGCTCGTGGCGCGGGCCGCGGAGGCGGTCGCCGCCGAGCGGGCCGGGGCGGAGCGGATCGTCGCCTACGTCAATCTCGCCCGGGCCGCCGTCGAACAGGCCGGGCTCGACGTGATCGCTCTCGCCCAGCGCTCGGTCGGACTCGCGGGCTTCCTCGAGGACCACCCGCTGGAGCGCCTGACCCGCGATCTCGCCACCTACCTGCGCCAGCCCGCCCCCGACTACGCTCTGACGAGCGCCGCCGCCTACGCCCTTGCGGAGGAGGCGCCGCTGCCCGCACTCTGGGACGGTCTGGAATCGGAGCAGCGATGAGCGAGCGCCACACCGCGACCCTGCCGGCGCGCTACTTCACGGACATCTACGCGGCCGATCCCGACCCCTGGCGCCTCGCCACGAGCGCCTACGAGCGGGACAAGTATGCCGCCACCCTGGCGAGCCTGCCCCGGCAGAGCTACGGCGCGGCGCTGGAGATCGGCTGCTCGATCGGCGTTCTGACACGGGCGCTCGCCCCGCGCTGCGGCGCGCTCACCGCCCTCGACGTCGCGCCCGCGGCCATCGCGGACGCCAGCGCCCGCTGCGCCGACCAGCCCCAGGTCGGCTTCGTCCTGGGCGCCGTGCCGGGCGACTGGCCCCCGGGCCGGTTCGACCTGATCCTGCTCGGTGAGGTGCTGTACTTCTTCACGGAGGGCGACCTCGCGCGCGTCGTCGCGCGGGTGGCGGAGAGCCTCGTACCCGGCGGGGACTGTGTGCTGGTGCACTGGCTCGGGCCCCAGGACTTCCCGCTCTCGGGCGACGCCGCAGCCGAGAGCTTCATCGCCGGCGCGGCAACCTTCGCGGAGGTGATCGCCCAGACGCGCGCGCCGGAATACCGTATCGACGTCCTGCGGGCCCGGGACCCCGCAGGGATACGCGATGGCGGCTGAGCCGCAAGGGCACGCCGGGACACGGGAGCGCGTTGTGCGGCGCCATCCGCTCTGGGTGCGCCTGACCCACTGGATCAACGCGGGCGCCTTCGGGGCGCTCGCGGTCAGCGGCACCGCGATCCTGCTCGCGCTGCCGCACCTGTTCTGGGGCGAGACCGGCGCCAACGGCGCCCCGGCCTGGATCAGCCTGCCGCTGCCGGTGAACCTCGAACAGACCGGCTGGGGCCGCAACCTGCACTTCCTGGCCGCCTGGATCTTCGTCCTCAACGGCCTCGCCTACCTCGCCCTGGCGCTCGTGGCCGGCCATCTCGCCGGCCGCCTGCTGCCCGACCGCGACCAGTGGCGCCCGCGCCACATCCTCGGCGAAGTCCGGGCGCATCTGCGCCTGCGCGGGGACCCGGCGGCCGCTTCCGGCGCCCGGCGCTACAACGCGCTCCAGAAGCTCGCCTATCTGGCGGTGATCCTCGGCCTCGGACCCCTGATGCTGCTCTCGGGGCTCACCATGTCGCCCGGGGTGACGGCGGCTTGGCCGGAGCTGTTCTGGCTGTTCGGCGGGCGCCAGTCGGCCCGCACGATCCACTTCCTCTGCGCCGTCCTGCTCGTGCTGTTCCTGCTCGTCCACGTCTGGCAGGTGCTCGCCAACGGGCCCTGGACCCAGATGCGCGCGATGATCACGGGGCGCTCGCCCGAACAACCCGCCACACGCCCGCAGGAGACCCGATGACGACGCTCTCCCGCCGCCGGCTGATCCTCGGCGCCTCGACCCTCGGGGCGGGCGCGCTCGCGGGCGCCTGCGACCTCATCCCGGGCGGCGTCCCCGGCGGCCCCGGTCGCGGCGGGCTCTACGGCCTCAGCGACGCGCTGACGCTCGCCACCCAGCGCGTGCTCCTGCGCGACCAGCCGCTGGTGCGCGAGTTCCCGATCGAGATGGTCTCGGCCCATTTCCCGACCATCAACACCACCGACCCGGACGACCCGGTCTATCGCAGCTCCCGGGCGCAGGGCTTCTCGGACTGGCGCCTGCCGGTCACCGGGCTGGTGGAGCGGCCGGGCAGTTTCTCGCTCGCGGATCTGCGGGGTATGCCCGCCCGCACCCAGGTGACCCTGCACAGCTGCGAGCAGGGCTGGTCGGCCATCGGCGCCTGGACCGGCGTGCCGCTGTCCCACGTCCTGGCGAGCGCCGGCCTGAAGCCGGCGGCGCGCTTCGTGGTGATCCGCACGGTGGACGGCTGGTGGGACAGCTACGACCTGTTCGACGCCCTCCACCCGCAGACCATCCTCGCCTACGGCATGAACGGGCGAGACCTGCCGGTCGCCCACGGCGCGCCCGTGCGCCTGCGGGTCGAGCGCCAGCTCGGCTACAAGTCCCTGAAGTATCTCGCCAGCATCGAGGCCGTCGAGCGGGTGGACGGGATCGGCCAGGGCCGCGGCAGCATGGTCGGCGAGCTCGGCTTCTCCTGGTACGCGGGAATCTGACGACCTCGGGGAGCTTGCAGGGCAGCGCCCTGCAAGCTCCCCGAG